>NZ_JAFEUT010000001.1:0-524495 GCF_016900985.1 Rothia sp. ZJ1223
GATCCCCTCCGCCAGGATGCGGTCCTCAACAAGGCGGACCACCCGATCCTTGGCATCCTGATCAAATTTCTTCGGCATGTTCCAGATTTTCCCATCTACTCAAACGGAACAAAACCTGGGACACTTCATTGGCATACTTAACAGCAAAGGCGGCGTGGGAAAAACAACCACAGCCATACACCTAGCCCAAGCCCTAGCACCCCAACACTCAGTAAAACTTTGGGACGCTGATCCTCAAGGATCAGCAACAGACTGGGCCTACACCACCGAAGAAAACGGGGCCCCGCTACCGTTTAGTGTCACCTCAGTAAACCACCGCGAAATCACCCGCAAAACAAGCACCGCCGACTTCGTTCTCATCGACACCCCACCGGGAAACAGCCAAGTCCTTGACGCGGCCGCTAACCGCAGCACTATGCTCATCATCCCCACTAAGCCAGCAAGTCTTGATATGGCACGAGTTTGGGCCACCCTTGATTCCATCCCGCCCACCTTGCCAGCTATCGTACTGCTCACCCACGCCAACCCCAGAACAATCAGCTACCACCAGGCTCTAGAAGCCTTGAATGACGCTAAAATCGCTGTTTTTGATACCCCTATTAAGACCCTAGAGGCTATTAAGAACAACGCTAATACCTACCCTAAAGACCTGGCAGGTTATGAGCAGGTCGCTGCTGAACTACTGAACCTAGTTGGAGAGTAAAACATATGAGTGAGAAGAAGAATTTAATGACCCGTGCGGCTGTGCCTGCATCGGTGGCTAAGGCTGATTTTAAGAAGTCTTTTGCGGCAGGGGATTCTGGGCCGAAGAAGCAGTTGACTGTTAAGTTGGATGAGGTTCGGCATCGGAAGTTGAAGGTGTATGCGAGTGAGCGTGGGATGACGATTACTGAGGTGGTGAGCGGGTTTATCGATAGCCTGTAGTTCTGTATGTATAGAAAGCTGTTTATCTGCTTATACAGATAAACGGACGTAACCTGAAAAATTTCGATTTGACAAGATTATGAGGCTTATTCATTAGGGGTTCCGCAGGCTCACGTTTGCTGCCGACCCTCTCGCCTGGTGTACGTCGCTCATTAGGAGATTCGCGCCATTGCCAAGCCAGTAGTTTTACTGTGAGTCTACTGCACCTACCTTATGAATAAGCCCCTCATATATTTTTGCCTTTAATTCCCACCTTTATCTTCTACCCTCTGCTTTTCCGTTGCGCATCTCCTCTATAATCAATTTGTAGTCATCCATCCATAATAGGTCACTATTTTCGTTGATTCCTAATTGAAGAGTAAAATTATCTTTAGTACTAATCTCAAGGCATTTTTTATTTTGTCCAGCATCGAGAAAAAGAGTGTTCTCTCTTCCCTTTTTTCCTCGATTGCCCCACTCCCTGCCGAGTGGAGTAACATCCTTTATGCTAACAGAGACAACAGAGTCATTTGGTATTCGTACTTTGGGGAAAGGGAAAAGACGAGAATCAATGTATTTGTCATAAACTTTGACATACACACCCGCTTTCCAGTATAGATAAAAGGAAGTAATAGATAGAAAGATAAATAAATTTATCAACAAAGATGGTTCATTGCCTTGCGCCAAATGTATAGTGTAGAATGCTGCGGGAGTAAGTATAATTAGCACTCCTGAAATGCGATAAAGAAGTTGAACGGATGAAAGCTTGTATACCATAGTGTATTAACACCTAGTTTCTTTATTTATAAATTTGAAAACGAAGTAATCAGCAATTACCATCGTGAGGGAAAATGTCCATAATCCCATAATAATACCTAATGTTTGCCCATTAGGTTCAGCATACATATTGTAAGGATTAAAAGGCCACCTTGTTTTTTACAAAATGTTAATCGAAAAGATTCGAAAATATAAAGAAGAGAAACTGCGTCATGCAATCGCACCAGTGGACCTCCTGTAGCCGTATGCTGCAATTGGGATTATTAAGAATGATAACACAGATATTAGTACTAAAGAATTTATAACGCCTATCCAAAATGACAAAAACCCATAGAATAAGGTCGTGATTGGAATGGTCAGAGATCCAAGAAAAGAGCGGGCTACGGTTACACTTTGCATTTTTTCAGGTTTGATGATTTTTGATCGCAAGGTGTAACCTGAAATAGATATTGCGACAAATATTGCGCCTAGTAAAATCTCGTGAATAACAACAAAAAAAAGATGGCCGCTATTTAAAATATTTGGTAATAGGGTCACTAATAATGTGGGCGGCAACAATAAGCATGATATAAAAATAGAAATATTGTATATTTTATTAATTCTATTTTCAACTAAGTAGGTAAAGGCTAGGGTGGATAGAGCACCCAGTGAAATCAATAACCCTATTAGTTCTGCGGGTAGATTATAAATATCTGCAATCAAGATATAGTATCCAGTTCCATATGCTGCCGTTATTGAAGAGAAAGCTAGCGTGGTAAAAGTTAAAAACAGCAAAGGGGTGTTTTTCTTGATTTCTTGGAGTCCGTTTTTAAGAGAGGCTTTGCTGCGAATTTCTGTTTCTATTTTCTCGGTTATAACTGATTTCTGGTACAGGAAAGGGAATGTTCCAAATAAAAATATAATTACTCCAGAAAGTCCTAGCCCAAAGGGTCCTGAAGTCTTTTCAACGATGTATCCGGCCAGCAACGGGACAAATATTTCACAAATAGTGGAAACTCTATACAATAAAGAGTAATGCTTACCGATTCCTTCAGAAGGAATGACCTTTTGGATATATGACTCTCGTGAGAAATTAACAAAAGCTCTACCTGCAACTGCAAAAATTAATAGTAAAATATAGCTATAGAAACTGAGAAAACCGAAAATATATAATATAAAAATTAGTATGTAAGAAGCGCCGGTTAATGCGTATCCTTGAAATAAAGTAGATTCTACGTTTTTTGAGTGCGATAATTTGGTAAAAACCAGTGCAGTTAAGAACATTATGATTTCAGGTATTATTCTCAATATCGAGAATTCTACCGTGGTAACTTCAATAGAATGAATTACTGTAAACAAGGAAGCTACGGTAAATAGCTCTTTACCTGAAGACTCGCCAAACCATGATAATATTGATTTATTTTTATGATTCATTTTTTAAAAAGGGTGGGGCATGATATTAATCTGCCCCACCTGGTATATTAGTATTTACGCAGGAATCTTAATTAATTTTTTGGCTTCGATTCGATCTTTGCAGGGCTCACAAACACAACATTCGCTAGTTGAGCTTACAGCACAGCTCCATGTGGCATCGATGTCCATACCAAGGTTGACACCACGCTGCATAACTTCCGCTTTAGTCATCTCTAGGTAAGGAGCAACAACTTCAAATTTTTTTCCACCTTGTTCCATCGTGATTGCTTCAGAAAGCAAATTGAAATATTCAGTATTGTTATCAGGGTATGCATCCCCTTTGTGGACAGCATAATAAAGCTTTTCCGCTCCCTGGCAGATCGCGGCAGAAGCCGCTAGCGCTATAGCGATTCCAGAACCAAATGGCTTCACGGTATTAAAGACTACTTTTCGCATAACTACAGGAGCCGGGTCTCCATACAGTGCTTGTAGAGCGGGCAAAATATTCACAAAATGGTTCTCAACCCCAAGTTTTGCAGCGGTTTCCTGTGCGTAGTGTCGTTCCGCTTCAGCTTCAAATTCACCTGCATTAAAGGTAAAGGTGATCACCTCATGCCCCTAGTCTAGCAAATCGTATAGAAGGCTAGTCGAATCGGGGCCTCCGGAGAATAGCAATGCTACCTTGCTCATGTGTATCTCTTTTCTGTGATAGTTACAAAAATCTCATGTGATTTTCATCTATTTTATGGGCTGTGTCTCAGAAGTTCAAGGGCTCGTCCTGGTTTTTAAGGAGGAAGGAAGATAAAAGCTACGGCCCCATATCTGGCACTCTCGAAATACCAACACCCCACCCAACTCGCTGAAGACGCCTCCGCTCCTGAAACCTCTGCTCAGCCTCCACCTCCACACGCCGCTTCCGCTCCGAGGGCATCTCCAACACGCGCGTTGGCTGTTCACCACGATTAACTACCACAGAATCCGTCACAGCAACCCAACCAGCCACCCCAAACCAGGTGAAACTAGAAGCGTAAGTAACCGGCCCGCCCCACACACGGCTTCAATGCCCCCAGCCAACACAACAATGGTCAGGGGGTGTCGCCACCGAGGCGGGAACCGGCTCACAAACCATCGCTAATAGAAGCACGATCCAAAGCCAAAGGAAGACGGACTGCGAGATTCGTGAACCACCGGTTACTACCGCACTATAACCCGCAAAACACAAAGGTGCGAAGCAATGACCGAAATTTACCTCGGACTAGACGTCGGCAAAACCACCCACCACGCTACAGCCCTGACCACCACAGGAAAGAAAATCTGGGACAAACCCCTACCCAATCGGAACCCAAAATCCGAGAACTCCTTGAAAAACTATCAGCCCAAGGAGCCGTTCTACTGGTAGTGGACCAACCTAAAACAATCCACTAGCCGAGATGGAATCCAACCTGATCTCTGAACGCACCCGGGCAGGACTTGCTGCAATGAAGGCTAAGAATGCAGGTAATGGCGCGGGCCCCGGGCGGCCTTTGAAGTTATCGGTTGCTCAACGGGGGCAGTTGGTGCGGAAGCGTTCGGAGGTGAATCCTCAGACCGGCAGAGTGTGGGGCCTGCGGGAGCTCGCAGCTTTCTTTGGGGTGGGAGTATCGACAGTGGTGAGGTGCCTGGAAAAAGAAGATGTCTGGGGGCCATGACTTTGAGCTCTGTGTCTGCTCTCTTCGCTCAATAACCTACAGCGGAACCGCTGCTGTCTGTTTTAGTGTCTACGTGCTGGGCAAAAATGCTGGCCAACTCATCTGCTAACCCCCAAACATCGCTAGGAGCACCAGGCGCCCTCATCTCTGATTACATGCACTTCGCCCGCTGGTACTACAACCACAAACCCCATCGCGAATGGGACGAGCACGACTACACCCGACACAAGCGATTCATCAAGTTCCAAAGCCACGCCAAAGCCCAAGCAGAACGCAAACGCCAAGAGCACCTCAAGAAGCTACCCCCAGCTATCAAAGGACTCATGACCCTAGAGCACGAAGAAGACTAAGCAACCAAACAACACCACCACCCAAAAGCAAAGAACAAGCACAACCAAGCAAGCCACATACAGACCACAAGCCACTAAGAAAGAACCATGATGAAAGAACCAGAGCACTACCCAAGAACACCCACCACCACTAAACTAGAAAACAAGAGAAAAACAACAGACAGATACGGGAGCAAAGAAGATAGAGCTTATTACCGCCTGCAGTAAGTGAAGCGAGAGATGAACCAAGGCGGCTTCTTCCAAAAGTTGGTGAGGTCTAACGTTCCCCTACGGCAAGCAGAACGTGCCTTAGCACAGATAGAGGCCCAAGCTCCAAGTAAAGCTGAGGTTCAAGAAGCTAGTAACTACGTGCAAAAAGTAGAAGATCAAGTAGCGGTAGCTCAAGAACGAACCCATCAGGCTAGAAGTACCTTAGGGGATGCTCCTGTATTAGCTGGTGTTTCTCCTGCAGTGCTTGATGAGCGCGGCATCATTCATGAACCCAACTATGAGCAAATCACAGCCCAAGCTACTGCTCAGCAACAGGAAGCGGTGCAGACCTTGAGGAAGCTTCAAGTTCCTGGGAAGGTAGCTGCAGTATGGTCTTATCATGCTCGGATGCATAAGATCATAGAGACTGCTAGTAGAAGCCGAGAGCGTATGGGCAGAGAAGAGCAAAGAGCTACCCGGGAGCCTTATGCTCCTAGTTATCATTTGGGAGCCAAGTAGAGAAGGTCCCTCTTTAGGACGATAGCGGGCGGGGTCGATCATACTAGTTGTGTATTTTGTCTTTCCACCTGGTAGGCAAGGCAACTTATAGCCTTAGCGCTCTTGTAGGCTGTCAAGGGTGCCGGTGGCGTCGCTGAGGCGATTCGCGTACCGCTCACCCTTGGACAACTTATAAGCGCTAAGGCTAGGGCGCTGCCTGTTCCCGGTGAAAGGTAAAGAATGAACAATAGGTAGCGGTAACAGGGTGGGGCAGAGCCTAGAGCAGTAGAAGGAAATCATAAATGTACTGGGCAATTACTGTTCCTAGAGGTTTCCCACACTATTTAGGGAAGAAACCTATGACTTCTGATTGCCTTGTTTCTTCTCCATCCAACCTAGCCCCTGTGAAAGACCTACTAAGCCTAAAAGTCCGAAAGCAACCACTACACACCACGTCACTACCGAACCAAGAATGCTCCAGCCGCCAAGACTTCCTAGATAGACAGCAAAGACACCCAGAAAATAAGCAACTATCAAGAACACCACTGCAATAACTATTGAGCTTGGGTCCTTCTTCTTTTCTCCTTCGCGCCTTATTTTCTCTGCATCTCGGATAACGATTTCTTCAAAAAATTGCGTGTGCTTTGCTCGTAGCGGGAACCTCTTTGAACATCTCTATATTTTTCTCTGCAATCTCCTGTAAGGCCTTCACTTTTTTGTTGTGGAGTAGGACAGCTCCAAAGAGTGGTATGAGAGTAGCAAGAAGTGAGTAACACCACTGGGGATTTCGACTAAAAGATTCTTGAGTTGTTCGATCATTCTTAGTCATCTTCTGTAGGTTCTTTGTTCAAAGGGTTCTTCTAACCCTATTGTGCCGAACCTGTGCAGCACCCTGGATACTGGAATATTTGTTCAGGTGTATGAAAAGAGGGTATTCCTCCCCTGTCCTGTAACAAGCTAAAGTTCTGTGTGCATCTCACTGCGATGGTTACTCGTACAGTGATTTTTTATACCTCAGATGGAAGCTGTTATGGGCAAACTGGCTGTATCAAAAACGTCTCTACGGTAGTTTTGCACCAGGTCGCAACAATATCTCTCCAAAATATCCCGCCGTGATGCCCGTCAGTAAAGGGTAAGAAGAAAACAGATGCAGTACAGTAGGTAGCAACAGAATTTTTAAATAACGAAAGTCCCTCCGCCAAGAGGGGCTTTCCGTAAGAATATTGATGACCATCTTCCGCCAAGTTGCTGGTCATCGGTGAGGAAACAACCATGTTGCATATACACAAGAGGTTTCTCTAATGCCTAGTGTACCAGTGCAAAGTAGGAATAGCGCAAGAGCCCGGGCTAACGCCACACTTTTTGATCTCATCAAAGTCCCGTCCCATCGGGTACCCATTTCTCCTGATAACGCTCTACCCTGGCGCAGATATACGGCCCAAAAGTACCTAGCTAATCTTTCTACGACCAAAGCAAAAACAGCTCAAAAAATTATTGACTACATCAGCTACCGCTACCGCTTAGGCGAATATACAGCCCAGTTCACTTACGCAGAGATCGCATCGCATCTAAGGATCTGCACTAAAACTGTGCTGCCTGCTAGCCGCGCCGCGCGTCCTGACCCTGAGCAGGGACGAGTCACCTTTAAATGCATGATTTACCCCTGGGCTAGAGGTGAATCATGCATTTAAAGGTGAATGACGCGCACACCCGGCGGGTAGCGCAGAACTTATGCCTTGGCATCGCGTCCCTCGCTCAGCGCCAGCTGCAGTAGGGCGTCGCGGCGGGCGGATTCGTCCGTGCCACTGGCGTAACCGGCGTCCACAACGCGCCCGATGACAGTAATCGCAGGCGGACGCACATCTGCCAAATCCTCGGCAGCCCGCTCCAGCGTGGAGTAACGTACCCGCTCACCCTCGCGGTAGACGTTCTCAAAAGTACCTACCGGGGTACGAGCTTCAACGCCGCGTTCTAGCAAACCGGCAACGGTGTGGGGGAGCGTGCGAACACCCATCAACAACGAAATGGTACCGCCCGACGTCACAAAGCCAGCCAACAAATCCAACTCAGCATCGGTGAGTTCAGCGTGCCCCGAGACCACCGTAAACATGTGCGAGACCTTGCGCAGGGTCATAGGCACCCCAGCAGATGCTGGCACAGCAATCGATGAGGTTACACCCGAGATCACCTCAACCGGCACCCCGGCGCGCTCGCATGCGTACAGTTCTTCGGTGCCACGTCCGAAGACGTAAGGGTCACCGCCCTTAACACGTGCCACGTTCTTACCTGCTAGCGCGTAATTAACCATCATCTGATCAATCTGACGCTGCGGCACCTTATGTTCACCGGGCACCTTGCCCACATCAATGATTTCAGCTCCCGGTGCCCACAGCTCAATGTCAGTCACCGGTGCCAGGTGGTCAATGAGCACCACATCTGAGGACGCCAGCGCCCGGTGGGCTGCGACCGTCATGTACCCGGCGAGACCGGGACCCGCACCTATCAAAAAGACGGTGCCAACGGTGCCAATGGGATCTTCAGTATCAACGGTAATCAGCGTACCGGGCAGGGTCTTTGCTAGGGCTGTGCGCCAGGAGGGGAGCGCGTCCTGATCATTCTCAGCTACGCAGATAACGGCGAGTACGGGGCGCAGGGCAGCGGCGGGCACCAGCGCCTGGGGCGTGGGGCACTGAATAATAGAAGCCGCATCTTTATACTTGTGGGCTACGCGGGCGGTTCGCTCAGCATCGCCGGCAAGCAGCACCACAGCTCCTGAGGTTTCAAGATGAAGGTACACGAAAATCTCTCTATCTTCCCTTTGACGGGAATACACATAGGTCTCACAGCAAAAGTGCACGCCCACCCCACCCTCTTAGTTAAAGAGGTGATGAGGTGGGGCATACACTTTATCTAGAACGGGACAGATACATCACAGTATGCGCGTGCCGCTTAGACGGGTGCGCCTACCGGAATTTTTGCGCCGGTAATCAGTACCGGTGCGTTTTCTTCTTCAGCCTCAGCGGCAGCCAGTTCTTCGGCGGTTGCCGGGCGAATCTGATCGCGCTCTAACACATAGAGACGTGAGGCATCGTCAGCGACCTCGGGCTGGTTCACAAAGGAACGGAAGCGGCGCATACGCTCAGGGTCGTTGAGGGTCGCAACCCACTCGTCCTCGTAGTGGTCGATATGGTATTGCATGTCAGCGTCCAAATCAGCGCAGATACCCAGCGAGTCATCAATAATCACAGCACGCAGGTGCTCCATAGCGTCGCCGAACTTTTCATCCAGATCCTCGGCCCAGCGAGCGGTACGCTGCAACTTATCGGCGGTGCGAATGTAGTACATGAGGTAACGATCGATGTACTTGTAAGCGGTTTCCTGATCCAGGTCTTTGGCAAAGAGACGACCGTGGGCAGGGTTAGCGCCACCGTTACCGGCAAGATAAAGGTTCCAACCGTTGGTGGTTGCAATCAAACCGACGTCCTTGCCCTGAGCCTCAGCACACTCACGGTTACAACCCGAAACACCCATCTTGAACTTGTGCGGGGAGCGCAAGCCCTTGTAACGGTTCTCCGTATCAATAGCCATCTGCACAGAATCCTGAACACCGAAACGGCACCAGGCGCTACCAATGCATGACTTCACGTTACGCAGGGACTTACCATATGCCTGACCCGACTCGAAACCAGCATCTACCAGACGCTTCCAAATCTCAGGCAGCTGCTCCAGGCGAGCGCCGTACATACCGATGCGCTGGGCACCGTTAATCTTGGTGTACAGACCGAAATCACCGGCAACCTGAGCAATAACAGCCAGCTTAGCGGGGGTAATTTCACCACCGGGTATACGCGGAATCACACCGTAGGTGCCGTCCTTCTGCATGTTCGCCAGGTTGCGGTCATTGGTGTCCTGCAAGGTGCCGCGTCCGCCATCCAGCGTGTAGGACTTACGGGTTGAGGCGAGAACGGACGCGACGGTGGGCTTACAGATAGCGCAGCCGTCCTCACCCTGACCAAAGCGCTCAAGGACGGAGTAGAAATCATCCAGATCGCCCACAATACGCACAGCCTCAAACAGCTCAGCGCGGGAGAAACCGAAGTGCTCACACAGAGCATTAGAAACGGTCAGACCCATCTTCTTCATCTGCTGATTGATGGTCTTCTGAATCATCGGAACACATGAACCACACTGGGTACCAGCAGAGGTCGAGGACTTAATGGAACCTACATCCTGGTGACCGTCAATAATTGCCTGACGCACAGTGCCAAAATCGATGTTGTTACAAGAACACAAGATAGCGTCATCGGGCAACTCAGTATCGGGCACACCGTCGCCGCCACCGGCAGCAGTCAAGAAAGCTGCCGGCTCAGCGGGCAACTCGCGTCCCAGCAGGGGCTTGAGCGAATCAAAGGGATCAGTATCGCCCACAAAAACGCCACCGAGCAAAGTCTTAGCGTCAGAGCTGGTCACAATCTTCTGGTACATACCGCGAGCCGGGTCAGCAAACAGAACCTCAAGCGCACCGGGAGTGGTCGCACGGCGGTCACCGAACCCAGCAACCTGCACGCCGTCAAACTTCAGCTTGGTCGCAACATCAAACTCAGAAACAGTCGCATTACCGCCCATCAGGTTCTTTGCAACAACCTCAGCCATCTGGTTAGCCGGCGCCACCAGACCCCAGGTGCGACCCAGGATGCAGGCGACTTCACCGATTGCCCAAATGTGCTCGTCCTCTTCAGAACGACAATCGGGGGTGACCAGCAGACCGCCGCGCTCGCCGACGCTCATCTCTGCTTCGCGTACTAGCTCATCGTTGGGGCGAATACCCGCTGCGAACATGACGATGTCAGCGTCGATTACGCGAACATCTGCTTCATCGCCCATACCGTTTGCTACTGACACCGAGGTGACCTCGCCACCGGTGCGGTTGATGGTAGAAATGAACGCGCCGGTCTCAACACCAATGCCGGTTGCCTCAATCTGGGCGTTAACAGCGTGACCGCCGCCCTGATCCATCTCTAGAGAAAGCAGCCAGGGGGCGACGTCCAAAATGGTGGGTTCAGCGCCCAGGTGTTTGAGCCCCTCTGCCGCTTCAAGACCGAGCAGACCGCCACCTACAACGATGCCCTTGGGGGCGCGTCCCAACTTTTCAGTCAGGCGAGCAACCTCAGACACTACGGTGCGTACATCATCAATAGTGCGGAAAACGTGAGCTGCCTCAGAACCGGGAATGGGGATTTTCACTGCGCGTGAACCGGTAGCCATAATCAGTTCGTCGTATTCAAAAATTTCACCGGTAGTGGTGGTAACGGTGTGTGCCTCACGGTCGAGGGTGGACGCGCGGGTGTTGAGCTTTAGCTCAATGCCGGGTGTGTTCCACAGCTCGGTGTCGCCTAAGGTGAGGTTTTTATCAACGTCATTAAAAATCTGTTCAAGTGCTACGCGGTCGTAGGGCACGTAGGGTTCATCCATGAGAACTGTGACGGTATCTTGTCCCAGGCCCTGCTCGTTGATGGTACGTACAAAACGCCAAGCAGCGGGGCCGCCGCCCACTACGAGAATCTTTCGACCGGAGTGAGGTTCTTTCACCTGAGTATTAACCATGTGTGTTTAGCCCTTGCGTGTAAGTGCCCGATAAAAAATGTGGGATTCTGTGGGCACATCATTTATTTAGTATCAATAAGGCGATAATACCAAGTCTGCCTGTAGGTATCAGTCATACTGGTGAGTGAAAGCACCTCACACGTGAAGGAAAAATAACCATGTCCCACAAGGTAACCCACCGCATTTGCTCGCTGAATGATCTTGAAGAGAACTGGGGTGAAGTGGCTTTGATCGGTGATCACCAGTACGCAATTTTTCGCACTCACGATGACCGTGTTTACGTCACTGACCACCAAGACCCCAACAGCGGTTCTTTGGTGATTGCCCGCGGAATTGTAGGGGAGAAGGACGGTAAACGCACCGTTACCTCACCGCTGTATAAAGAGATTTATGACCTTGAAACCGGTGAGTGCCTCTCGGGTGCTGATTATGTTTTGCCGGTGTATGAGGTTGAAAACAAGGACGGCGAAATCTTCGTATTGCTTGATGCGTAAAGCTCTTTGATGCAAAGCCTCGGCGGGTGGTCTTCACCTGTCGGGGCTTTTGTCTGCGTCAAAACGGTTCTAAATTTACTTGAGGTGTGTCTGACCCAGTGCTTAACAATCTGTCATAGGGTTACGGGCACCCACTTCATGCGATGATGTGTGGTGATGCGTGGGAATCTGTGGTTTTGAGGGGGATCGTGATGGGGTCTTAGAAGGTCAGCGTCATGTCATACCAGCGAGCGCCGCCGTGCGCGGAATCTGATACCCCGTCAAGCTTGAACCCGAAGTTCTTGTAGTAGTCGATGAGTTCTTTCTTGCAGGTCAGAATGACGCCGGTGCGCTTTTCTGCGCGTGCCTGTTCAATCAGGCGTGAAAGCAGAATAGCGGCATAGCCATGCGAGCGCATCGCCGGTATAACGTTGAGACCCAAAATAGTTTGGTAGGCACCGTGGCGGGTGTGGGCGGCGGGGTTGGTAAACAGCTCATCAAAAATTATGGGGGAGTTGGTGACCATGCCGTCAATGAAACCGATGATTTCCCCGTCTGCTTCGAGTACCCAAAAGTGGTTTCCGAAGACGTTGAAGCGCGAGGTGAGGATCTCTAGAGAGGCTGCTTCGGCGGCGGGGAAACATTCCGCTTCAATTTCAGCTAGGCGGTCAATGTCGGTGTCAGCTGCCTGACGCAGTTCCAATGTTGGCTCGTGTTCCTCCGCCGGTGCTGGGAGGTCTGCGTCCGGGATGCGGTTTTCTTGTGTACGCGCTTCATCGAGAGCTGTCAGCGATTGACCGCCCACACCCCAGTTATCGCGGGGTATTTCGTTGAGCATGACCCACACTGAAGATTCCTTGGTGCCGGTTATACGGGCATAAGTGATGGTGAGTTCAGTAATCAGGCGGTTTTGGTGGCTTGGTCTAGGCTAGAGGCGTAATTGACGTTGATTAGTGGCATGAGTTGGCTCCCAGAGTGCGAGTGTTGTTGTGCTTCATGGTAGCAGTGCGAAAGGTAAGGGTGTATTAGTGTTACCCGTCATGCTGAATCTGAGTGGACGCCCAGTGCTGGTGGTTGGCGGCGGTATGGTGGCTACCCGGCGCGTGGGGGTCTTGTTGGCTCAGGACGCGCGGGTAACAGTAATTGCCCCGCAGGTTAGTGAGGAGCTGGCTCAACACGCTGACAGCGGGCAGATCGTGTGGGAGCAAAGAGGTTTTGAACCAGGCGATGTTGCGGGCAACGTTCTAGTGCTTGCCCTGACTGATAACCCAGCGGTGCAAGAGGCGGTGCGCAGAGCCTGCGAGATAGCTTCGACCCTGTGCCTGGTGGGTGGTCACCCTCGTTCCTCGACCCTGTGGTTTATGGCTCACCGGCTGTTAGATGGGCTCACGGTTGCCGTGAGCGCAGGCGGTAACCCGCGCCGTGCTCAAGAAACAGTCGAGAACTTAGCCCGGCATATCAAAGCATCGAAAAGTTCAACACGCTAAAAAATTTATCTGTAATTTAGGTGAATCTCATCATCGCCTACCCGGCGGTTTCACCCCTATATGGGGTGGGGAATAGGGTGCGGGCACAAGATATAGTACTCACACCCCTGTAATTACCTCGGTGAGTTCAAGACCAGTGCAAATACAGGGTATAAAGCGTTAGACACGCCCCTCTTTGCCCCCTAAAATAGAAAGCAGTTGCAAAGACCCGGCTATCACCGGCGAGCAATTCGGAAGAAAAGGCCGTACCTGCTTCTCGCCCACGAATCGTTGCGACGAGGGTGAGTCTTAGCGGAATAGATACAGTCTGAGTAGAACCGAACGGGTAAGCCCGAAACAGCAGTCATGAAGCGACTGATAATGCTTTGTGCGCGCACCCCTCAAGGAAACTCTCACGTGCCTTGAGGGGGTTTGCGCACCTAAGAGCGAATTATCAGTAAGCAAGGTGGTACCGCGCCGTGCGGTCAACCCAACCTACCTGGTTGGTCCGTTGACACCACGCGTCCTTGCACTCCCTTTGATGAAATAGTTACGAGACTAAGGGCGTAAAGTGACCAATCAGCCTATCTACCCTAAGGCAAGCGCTACCGGCGCGGGCGACGTTGTTGCGTCGCCGAAGTTCCCGCAGCTTGAAGAAGCTGTTCTTGAGTACTGGAAGAAGGATTCAACCTTCCAGGCTTCTATTGACAACCGCGATGCCGAAAAAGACGGCGAGTTCGTGTTCTACGACGGCCCTCCCTTTGCTAATGGTTTGCCCCACTACGGTCACCTGCTGACCGGCTACGTTAAAGATTTGGTGGCACGCTACCAGACCCAGCGCGGCAGTCGCGTTGAGCGTCGCTTCGGTTGGGACACCCACGGTCTGCCCGCTGAGCTTGAGGCAATGAAGCAGCTGGGTATGACCGATAAGCAGCAGATTCTTGAGATGGGCATTGATAGTTTCAACGCTGCGGCTCGCGAATCGGTGCTCAAGTACACCAATGAGTGGGAAAAGTACGTGACCCGCCAGGCACGCTGGGTCGATTTTGAGAATGACTACAAAACTCTGAACGTCGAGTACATGGAATCAGTGATTTGGGCGTTCAAGCAGCTGCACGAGAAGGGGCTGACCTACCAGGGGTTCCGTGTGCTGCCTTACTGCTGGAAAGATGAAACCCCGCTGTCAAACCACGAACTGCGTATGGATGATGACGTCTACAAAGACCGTCAGGATCCCTCAGTCACTGTAGCTTTCACCATCACCGCTGATACTTCTTTTGCCAAGAACCCCGAGGTAGTTCAGGCTCTTGAGGGTGCAGAGGCGCTGGCATGGACGACCACCCCCTGGACTTTGCCGACCAATCAGGCACTGGCTGTTGGACCTGAGGTCGAGTACGTTCTGGTAGCTGCTGAGGGCGATTTTGCCGGACGTAAGTTCTTGATTGCCCGTGATTTGCTCGGTAGCTACGCCAAGGATCTCGGTTTTGAGGACGCAGTCGCTGCGGCTGAAGCCATCACCGCAACCTTCACCGGTGCCCAGCTGGAGGGCGTGCGCTACGCGCCCTTGTGGGACTACTTCACCGACACCGAGAAGTTCTGCACCGAGAAGGCATGGCAGATTCTGGTGGCAGACTACGTGACCACCACCGACGGTACTGGTCTGGTTCACCAGGCACCTGCCTACGGTGAAGACGACCAAAAGGTCTGTGAAGGCTACGGCATCCCGGTTATTCTCTCCATCGACGAGGGCGCTAAGTTCCTTGACCTGTTCAAGGACGAATCCCTGGCAGCAGGTGTTCCGCTGGCAGAGATTGCTGGTGCCCAGATTTTCGACGCTAACCGCACTATTATCAACGTGCTCAAGAACGACTCAGCGCTGATCCGCGAGAAGTCCTACGTTCACTCCTACCCCCACTGCTGGCGTTGTCGCACCCCCCTGGTCTACAGGGCGGTTACCTCCTGGTATGTCAAGGTTACCGACTTCAAAGACCGCATGGGTGAGCTGAACGAAGATATCAACTGGATTCCCGAAAACGTTAAGCACGGTCAGTTTGGTAAGTGGGTTGCTAACGCCCGCGACTGGTCGATTTCCCGTAACCGTTTCTGGGGCTCGCCTATTCCGGTGTGGGTCTCCGACGATCCCAACTACCCGCGCACCGATGTCTACGGTTCCTTGGCTGAGCTTGAGGCTGATTTTGGGCGTCTGCCGCTCAATGACGCGGGGGAGCCCGATCTGCACCGTCCCTTCATTGATGAACTGACCCGCCCTAACCCCGATGACCCCACCGGTAAATCCACCATGCGCCGTGTGGAGGATGTGCTGGATGTCTGGTTTGATTCGGGTTCCATGCCGTTTGCCCAAGTTCACTACCCCTTTGAAAACAAGGACTGGTTCGAAACTCACAATCCGGCTGACTTCATCGTGGAGTACATCGGTCAGACTCGCGGATGGTTCTACACCCTGCACATTCTCTCGACCGCCCTCTTTGACCGCCCCGCTTTCAAAAATGTGATTTCTCACGGTATTGTGCTGGGTTCAGATGGTCAGAAGATGTCGAAGTCCCTGCGTAACTACCCTGATGTTTCTGAGGTTCTGGATCGCGATGGTTCGGATGCGATGCGCTGGTTCCTCATGTCATCACCCATTCTGCGCGGCGGCAACTTGATTGTGACCGAGCAGGGCATCCGTGAGGGCGTCCGCCAGGTGATGCTGCCCCTGTGGAACGTCTACCACTTCTTCGCTCTCTACACCAATAGTGCCAACAACGGTGCCGGTTACGAGGCTCAGCTGCGTTTCACTTCAGAGAACGTGATGGATCGCTTTATCTTGGGCAAGACCCGCGAGCTGGTCGCAGATGTTACTGCCGCTATGGATGACTACGACGTGTGGAACGCTTGTGAAGCCCTGCGTACCTACGCCGACACCCTGACCAACTGGTACGTGCGTCGTTCACGCGAGCGTTTCTTTGATGAAGACATCGTAGCGTTCGATGTTCTGTACACCGCACTGACTACCGTCGCCCAGGTAGCAGCGCCCCTGCTGCCGCTGATGAGCGAAGAAATCTACCGAGGTCTTACCGGTGAGCGCTCCGTTCACTTAGTTGACTGGCCTTCCACCGAACAGTTCACCGACGAATCTGAACTCATTGAACTGATGGAAACCACCCGTTCCATCGCCTCGGCGGGTTCTGCTTTGCGTAAGTCAGTGAAAATTCGCGTGCGTCAGCCCCTGAATACCCTGACCGTAGCGGTTGCCGGTGGTAAGAAGCTGGCAGGAATCTTTGAAGGCATTATTGCCTCCGAGCTGAATATCAAGCAGGTTGAATTGTTGGACGCTGCCGACGTGAGCCCCGCCGACTTCGGTATTTCCCAGCAGCTCAAGGTCAATGCCCGCGCTGCTGGTCCGCGTCTGGGCAAGCAGGTGCAGGTTGCCATCAAGGCATCGAAGTCAGGTGACTGGAAGGTCGCTGAGGACGGCGCCGTCGTTGTCGGTATCAACTCCGGCGATAACCTCGCCCTGGTTGAGGGCGAGTACGAACTCGAAACCGTTGTCGCTGAGAGTGAAGGCACTACCGAACGCGCAGTTTCAGTGCTGCCCGGTGGCGGCTTCTTGGTGCTCGATACCGCTCTGACCGATGAGCTGGTGGCTGAGGGGACCGCCCGCGATATGATTCGCGCTATCCAGCAGGCTCGTAAAGACGCAGATTTCAACGTTTCTGACCGCATTGTTGTCACCGTCAAGGCACCTGCTGCTGAGCTTGATGCCCTCCGCGCCCACGAAGAACTCGTGGCCGGGGAAACCCTGGCGAATGCGCTGGGCTACGTTGAAGCATCCGAAACCGCTATCGAGGTAAAGAAGGCATAACTTTGTCAGAATCAAACACCGGTGTGTTTGAGTCTCAGGCTCCCGGCACCGGTCTCAGCGCCGGGAGCTCAGCTGGTTCTGGTGTAGAAGCCGTCTACGCTGATCTGCTGGCTCGCGCACCCGAAAACAAAATGGCACCGCGATTAGATGCCATGCAACGCGCCGTTGAAATTTTGGGTTCGCCCGAAAAGGCTGCCCCGGCTATTCACATTACCGGCACCAACGGTAAAACCTCGACCGCTCGCATGATTGAGCGTCTGCTGATGGCGCACGATATTCGTGTGGGGCGCTACACTTCACCGCATATTTCTAAAGTAACCGAGCGCATCAGCATTAACGGTGAGCCGGTTGCTGACGATACGTTCGTGCGTATCTGGGACGAAATTTCCCCCTACCTGGCTATTGTTGATGCTGAATTAGAGTCTGAAGGCGCACCGCGCATCACCTATTTTGAAGCACTCACCCTCTTGGCGTTCGCCATCTTCGCGGACGAGCCGGTGGACGTCATGGTGCTTGAAGTAGGCATTGGCGGGTTCTGGGACGCTACCAACGTGGCAGATGCTCAGGTCTCGGTCATCGCCCCCATCAGCTATGACCACACCGATATGCTCGGGGAAACTCTTGCTGAGATTGCTACCGAAAAATCGGGCATCATCAAACCCGGTGGGTTCCTCATCTCAGCTGCCCAGAAGCCCGAAACCGCAGAGGTTTTGCTGGAACGCGCGCAGGAGGTGGGCGCGTCCTACCGTTTTGAGGGAGTCGAATTCGCCCCCACCGACCGTAAACCCGGCGTGGGCGGTCAGATGATTTCTCTGCGCGGTTTGGCAGGCGAGTATGAAAATATTGCCCTGCCCCTCTTTGGTGACTACCAGGCAGATAACGCCGCACTTGCTCTGGCTGCGGTGGAAGCGTTTTTGGGCGGGGGAGAAAAGCCCCTGAACATTGATGTGGTGCGTGACGGATTTGAAGCGGTGACCTCACCCGGTCGCCTTGAAACCATCGCCACCAAACCCACCGTGGTAGTTGACGCCGCGCATAACCCCCACGGTATTCGCGCCTCGGCTACCGCCTTCAAGGAGTCCTTCAACTTCTCTAACGTCTACCTCGTAGTGGGTGTGTTAGGGGAGAAGGACGCGCTGGGCATCTTTGAGGCACTGCGTGAAGAATACCGCGACTCCACCGACTTTGCGGTCAAAATCTTTGTGACTGCTTCAGCGTCAGCGCGCGCTATTGAAGCGACGCGCCTGGGCGAAATCGCGCTGGATGCGGGTTTTGACGGGAACGATATCACTGTTTTTGAGAAGCTACCCGATGCCGTGGGTGAAGCCATGGAATCAGCCGGCGCTGAAGATAACAGTTCAGCGGTGTTGGTAACCGGTTCCATCACGGTAGTGGGCGACACCATTATGTTGCTAGGGGAGGGTGCCTAATGGCAAGACTTACCAAAAAACAGCGTGAATGGTACCCAGGAATGAAAAGGGCGCCGCGCTCTGTCAAGGTCATGTTCGCATCCACCATTCTCACCCTAGAGGCACTGGTTGCGTTCTTTGCTACCCTGGCAGCTTTTGGCACCTTCTACAACAGCGAAACCTGGGTTAAGGTCATCGTGTGGATCGTTGGGTTAGCCCTGGTAGGTGCCTTTATTGCCGCCCCCGCCTTTTTGAGCAAAAAGTGGGGCTACACCGTTGGGTGGGTGCTGCAGGTGCTGTTGATTCTCTCATCGCTAGTGGTATCTATGATGCTCTTCATCTCGGTCTGCTTCGCCCTGTGCTACTGGTACGCCGTTTCTAAAGGTGAACAGATAGACCGCGAAAACGCAGAACGCGCTCGCGCTCAGGCTGAGTGGGAACGCAATAATCCCGCCTAGTTGCTGCTAAAAGCTCAGCAAAACCCGTTTGCCGGTGGTGTCTTTCATTTACAAAGGTTGTTCGCCAGCAAGCGGGTTTTTCTGTGCTCTACCGGTTAGAGTAGTGTGTGACATATTAATGGATCAACGGTAGGTGAAAATATGACTGAACGTACCCTCATTTTAGTAAAGCCCGATGGCACCGAGCGTTCTTTGACCGGTCAGGTGCTTTCTCGTTTTGAAGCTAAGGGCTACACACTGGTGGAGCTGAAGATGCTGACCCCCAGTGCGGAGTTGCTGGCTGAGCACTACGCTGAGCACGAGGGTAAGCCCTTTTACCAGCCTCTGATTGACTTCATGAGTTCTGGTTCCGTAGTTGCAGCAGTCTTTGAGGGCGAGCGCGTCATTGAGGGTGCTCGCACGATTATGGGTCCCTCGGATCCCACCGTGGCACCGGCAGGAACCATTCGTGGCGACCTCGGACGCGACTGGGGCGAGGACGTACAGAAGAATCTGGTACACGGTTCTGACTCACCTGAATCTGCGCAGCGAGAAATTGGTATCTGGTTCGGCTAAACTGGGCGGATTTTTTAGAAATAGAAGTGCCCCGCGTCCTTGAGAGGTTCTACTCGATGAGTAAATCGCTCAAGGATGCGGGGTCTTGTGTTCTTCGTGGAGGTCTTGGGTATCTCTTAGAAGAGGTTAACAATCTGCTCGAAGAAGCGAATCACAATGATTCCAAAGAGCAAAAGGTAGATGAGTGCCGTGGTGAACCATGACCATGCACCGGCAATTCTGCGGACGCGCTCGGGCGCGGGAATCAGTCCGTTGGTGAGGTTGCGGGCAGTGACAAAGATGAAGATGGGAACGGTCATCAGCCACACCAGCATGCAGAAGAGGCAGAGGGCGTTGATGATGAAGGTGGTGTTGTACCAGAGCCACAGTATGAAGCCCATGGCGAAGGTGACGCCCAGCTGGGTGCTCCACCAGAACCAGGGGCGAAAGCGCCCACCCGCTAGCAGACCCGCGCCGATGGTTGCAACGATGGCGAAGCCTACGATGCCGATAAAGGGGTTGGGAAAGCCGAACACCGCTGCCTGGTCGGTTCGCATGACGGTGCCGCAGTTGAGCAGGGCGTTCAAATCGCATACTGATTGGTGGTTGGCGTCCATGTAGATTTGCAGGCGCTCCCACACTAGGGTAGCTGAACCCGCCCAGGCGATGATGCTTGCGATGAGTAAGAGCGGTCCGAGGGTGCGATCTGCCCGATCGCCCAATTCTTGCAGCGATTCCTCGGCAATGATTGTTTCTGGTTCTGTACTGACGTCTAAGTTCACGGGGGGGTCTCTTAACCTTGTTAGGGGCTTAATGCGCTCAGCACCGGTTTCTACGTCTGTAGCGCAAGTGGCGGAGGCTTTTTACTCTGTTTCTTATCCTACTCGCTTCAATGACGCTCATCGGATCCGAAGGGTGTAACCTTCACGGATACTGGGAACTTACCGGTGCGCAACACAAAATGGCGGGGCAAGTAGCTGACCTGGGTTGTATGCGTTATATCGTATGAGATAATGGCTAGCGGTAGCTCTATATACCCACCTGTACATAGTAGTTCCCCAGCGATAGCTCACCCGATGCTGCAACGCGCCGCCACCTTCACTATTTCTAAGGTGCGCGAAGGCTGCAGAGACAAAGTCCCTCACACGAGGTGAAGGGCTCGGCAGTAGCACGCTGGCTTTGCCTTAATGTAGATCGCCAGCGTGCGGTTGAAGCTATATAAGAGGTAGGCGCGTCACCAGTAGCTGGTGGCTTGAGCTTACCTCTGCGCAAAGCAACATAGGTTTTTAGCGAGTGAAGACGCGAAAGCGTTCTTCAATGCGGCAGTTGCTGTAGGTGGCGGCGAGTGCCGCGGGAGAAACATAGATGAGTGAAAACAACTTTGAGGTTGTTGATAACGCCACTGCTGCGGAAGACTCTGCCGATGAGCAGATTACTGGCGGCATCAACCCCGTATCGAGCGATGAAGCGAATCAGGGTGCTGAGCGCAAAAAGAGCGGCAAGCATGCTCAGAGCACCGAATCTGCTGTAGCTGAGTCTGCTGTAGCCTCTGAGGACGCACCGGCTAAGCGCACCCGTCGCCGTACCCGCAAAAATTCAGAGGCGCAGCCGGTAACCGAGGCATCAAATACTGATTCAGCTAGCACCGCCACCGAGCAGAAAGAAGCTCCGCTGAACCAGACCGCCGAGAACAAGGTGGACGAGGCTCCCTCTACTTTCCGCGTCCAAGAGGTTGCTGAAGATACAGAAGAATCAAAAGCCGAAGATTCACAGGCTGATGCTACCCCCGATGTCGCCGAGAAGACCGCTGATCAGGGCGAAGAGAAAGCAACCCAGCAGGAAAAAGCAGAGCAGAAACCTGCCCCCAAACTCGTGGTTGATGCCTCAAACCCTGAGAACGCCCACGCCTCAGAGCTTGCTGAACTCATTAACGAGACCGAAGCCGCTGAGACTCAGGCCGAGAAAACCCAGCGCGAAATTCAGGCTGAAAAACTTGCTGAGCTGACCCGCGCAGCGGCTAGCTCCCTGCTTTTCCACGAACCTGAAATCGACGAGGTACTCGAAAAAGCCCGTGCAGAACGCAAAGCCCGCCAGGAAAAGCTGGAAGCTGAGCGCCGTGCTCGCCGTGCCCAGGAGCTCGCCGGCGAGGCAGAAGTAACCTCACGCCGTCGCCGTCGCCGTCGCCGCGGTGAAGAAGACATGGAAATCGACGGTGGCTCCACCGATGATCCCGAGAACACTGTCACCAAGGTACGCGCACCCCGCGTTGCCGACTCTCACACCGGCGGTAACCGTGTTGCCGGTGTGCGCGGCTCCACCCGCCTTGAAGCCAAGCGTCAGCGCCGCCGCGAATCACGCGCCACCGGTCGCCGCCGTCACATCATCACCGAAGCAGAGTTTTTGGCACGTCGCGAATCAGTCGACCGCCAGATGATTGTTCGCCAGAAAGATGATCGCATTCAGATTGGCGTGCTCGAAGACGGCGTCCTCGCCGAGCACTTCGTGTCTAAAACCCAGCAGGACTCCTTGATCGGTAACGTCTACCTGGGCAAGGTACAGAACGTTCTGCCCTCCATGGAAGCCGCCTTCGTTGATATCGGACGAGGACGCAACGCCGTACTCTACGCCGGCGAGGTCAACTGGGACGTCTCAGGTCTTGACGGTGCACCGCGCAAAATCGAAAACGCGCTGAAAGCCGGCGACTCCGTTCTCGTGCAGGTCACTAAAGACCCCGTTGGTCACAAGGGCGCTCGCCTGACCAGCCAGGTCTCACTACCCGGCCGCTACCTGGTCTACGTACCCGGTGGCTCTATGACCGGCATCTCCCGTAAGCTACCCGATGTTGAGCGTGCTCGCCTGAAGAAAATCCTCAAGGACAAGCTGCCCGATGGTGCTGGCGTCATTGTACGTACCGCCGCTGAGGGAGCTTCTGAAGAAGAGCTAACTAACGATATTAACCGTCTGCGCGTGCAGTGGGAAGAAATCCAGAGCAAATCAACCTCTAACAAGGTGCTTGCCCCGGAGATGCTCTACCAGGAGCCTGATTTGACCATCAAGACCGTACGTGATGTGTTCAATGAAGACTTCACCTCGATGGTGGTTCAGGGCGATCACGCTTGGGATTCCATCGAAGCCTACGTTACCTACGTTGCTCCCGATCTTTTGGATCGTTTGCAGCGCTGGGATAACGAAAAAGACCTCTTTGACCACTACCGCGTTGAAGAACAGCTGCACAAGGCACTGGACCGCAAGGTTTACCTGCCCTCAGGCGGTTCCTTAGTAATTGACCGCACCGAGGCGATGACCGTTGTTGACGTGAACACCGGTAAATTCACCGGTAGTGGTGGCAACCTTGAAGAAACCGTCACCAAGAACAACCTTGAAGCAGCCGAAGAAATCGTGCGCCAGCTGCGTCTGCGTGACATCGGTGGCATCATCGTCATCGACTTCATTGACATGGTTCTTGAATCTAACCGCGACTTGGTACTGCGCCGTCTGGTGGAGTGCTTGGGGCGTGACCGCACCAAGCACCAGGTTGCTGAAGTAACCTCACTGGGGCTTGTGCAGATGACCCGTAAGCGCATGGGCACCGGTTTGCTTGAGGTTTTCTCGGAATCCTGTGAGGCATGCGCCGGTCGCGGTCTGCTGGTCCACGACCAGCCCCTGAAAGGACGCGTGGGTGGAGCCTCAGATTTCATGCACCGTTACGATCGCTTCGATCGCGAAGATCGCAAGCGCTTCCGTAACCAGAAAGCACAGCAGCACCGTCAGAATCACGAGACTGAGCAAGAGCACGGTGATCCCCAGGATCAGCAGCGTTCACAGTCCCGTAAGGCTGCTTTGGCTACGATCGCGGCAGCGTCACTGGCTCACGAAGAAGAAAATGCTGAGCAAGAGTCAAAGTCAGTGCGTAAGCGTAAGCGCCGTAAGAACAACCGTCGCACCGATTCAGATGCACCGGCATCTGAGAATGAGATTGTGGTAACCCTTGGGGACGAAGTTATTGAGCTGCCCCAGGGCCACAAGAACGATGATGACGAGGTGGAGGGCGAGCAGGGTGCCTTCACCCTGGAATCCTTGGCTCAGGTTTTTGAGGGCAAGGGTGAAAAGCCTCGTAAGAAGGAGCGCCGCGAGGTTGATGCTGAGAAGCTGAACGAGAATTCAGATGCGTCAGCTGACGTTGATCTTGATGATCGTTTCACGCAGAACTCCGAACGTTTCGAGGCTATTCGCGCAGGTGAGGCACGTGCGCGTGCATCGCAGAAGGCAGGTCGTCTTGCCGATAACGCCCGTGAGGGCGGTCGCCCCGACCGCTCAGAGCGCGAGGGTAATAGCAACCGGGGCGAGGGACGCAAGCGTCGTAACCGTCGCGCGTCCTCAGATGCCGTCAAGTACGTGCAGCCGCAGGACGCCCCGGTAGTGACCGGTGTAACCGGTGTAGCTACTCCGGGTGCTGCCGGTGAGGTTGCCGAACCCCCTGTTGAAACCTCAACGCAGGCGGCAGTTCAGGCTGAGATTGCACCGACCGCTACCAAGCCTAAGCGTCGCAGTCGTCGTGCTGTGAGCGCTGGCGCAGGTAGCCAGGTTAAGACTGACGTTGTAGCTCAGGCGCAGGGCGTCTCAGTGATTACTGAGAAGGTCGAGTTTGCGCCTGCCACCGAGGCAGAGGCACCGGTCATGCTTGGTGTTGGTGTTGCCGCTGACGAGATCAAACGCGAAGGCAAGTAAGCACTAATAAGATTCCCCCCCCCGTGGTTCACGAACCACGGGGGAATCTTTTATCAAAAGATGGGGGAGTGCCCCAGTTCACTGCCGGGTTTGCTTGCTCTGAAGGCTGTCTTAACGTAACCTTGAGTGCTGGTGCTGTTTTCACAAGCAAACGTTAGCGTGAAGGCAGTGGAACCTCGAAAGACTTGTTTTCAAATCACAAAGGTTCAGCCATTTCCGTGAGTTTCGGTTTCTCATCTACCTCACCTACTTCTTGCAAGTGCGTGCGGTAAGTACACGTTTTTGGTACGAGGTATCAGAACTTACGGTCATTGTTAAAAAAGACGTCAAGAGAATTGAGTTCCCAAGTGTCATACGCAATTGTTCGCGCTGGTGGCCGCCAGGAAAAGGTCTCCGTTGGAGACATCATTACCCTTGATCGCATCGCTGGCGAAGCTGGTAGCACCATTGAGCTGCCCGTTCTTCTGCTCGTTGATGGCGGCAAGGTAACCGCAGATGCTAAGACCCTGGCATCAGCCAAGGTAACCGCTGAAAAGATTGAGGACCTCCGTGGCCCGAAGATCGTTATTCAGAAGTACAAGAACAAGACCGGCTACAAGAAGCGTCAGGGCTTCCGTGCAGATCTTACCAACGTCAAGATCACTGCGATCAACGCATAATTTTCTGTACAATCGGTTTTATTCAATCTTTTACTTGTAAGGTAGGCACTAATGGCACATAAGAAGGGCGCAAGCTCCACCCGCAACGGCCGTGACTCAAACCCTCAGTACCTCGGTGTTAAGCGCTACGGCGGTCAGACTGTTAACGCAGGCGAGATTCTCGTTCGTCAGCGTGGCACCCACTTTCACCCCGGCGCTAACGTAGGCCGTGGTGGCGACGATACCCTGTTCGCTTTGGCAGCAGGCACCGTTGAATTTGGTACCCGTAAGGGACGCAAGGTTGTCAACATTCTTGCAGCAGCTGAATAATTTATTCTAGCGGCACGCTAAAGAGGGTGAGCACATGAAAGATGTGCGAGCCCTCTTTCGTTTTAACAGAAACCTCTGATTCGTTCTGGCAGTGATGCAGTGCGGGCAGCGGTGAGGGGCTGAATCTTCCCTGATACCTACTTGTGAGTATCGTAAGGTTTGTAGAGAAAAGTTTTTTTTGTTTTATAAGGAGAGTGCGCCCAGTATGGCAAACTTTGTAGATCGCGTTGTTTTGCACGTTTCTGGTGGGCACGGTGGTCACGGTTGCGTGTCTGTACGCCGTGAAAAGTTTAAGCCGCTGGGTGGCCCCAACGGTGGTAACGGTGGCAACGGCGGAGATGTAATCTTGCGCGTAGACGGTCAGACTACTACCTTGTTGGAGTACCACCACAGCCCCCACCAGCATGCCCCCAATGGCGATATTGGACGCGGCGACATGCACCACGGTTTTAACGGTGAAACCTTGGTTTTGCCGGTGCCTGAGGGAACCGTTGTTAAAGATAAAGAAGGCAATGTTCTTGCCGATCTGGTCAAGATCGGTGACGAGTACCTAGCTGCCCAGGGTGGCTACGGTGGCTTGGGCAATGCGGCTCTTGCTTCAAATAAGCGTAAGGCACCGGGTTTTGCTCTCTTGGGCACCCCCGGCGATGAGCGTGATGTTGTGCTTGAGGTTAAATCAATTGCTGATGTTGCCCTGGTGGGTTACCCCTCAGCTGGTAAGTCTTCGCTGATTGCGGCAATGAGTGCGGCACGCCCCAAGATTGCTGATTACCCCTTCACCACCTTGATTCCTAACCTAGGCGTTGTTGAGGCTGGCGATACCCGCTTTACCGTGGCGGACGTCCCCGGTCTGATTGAGGGTGCATCTGAGGGTAAGGGCTTAGGTCACCGCTTCTTGCGCCATGTGGAGCGCTCATCGGCGCTGGCGCACGTCATTGACTGCGCTACCTTGGAGCCTAACCGCGACCCCATCACCGACTATGAGGTCATTGCTAATGAGCTTGCCAACTACGAGGTTGATCCCACTGCCGGTGTTCCTGTGCCCCTGCACGAGCGTCCGCAGCTGATTGTATTGAACAAGATTGATGTGCCCGAGGCACGCGAGTTAGCTGAGTTTGTTCGCCCCATGTTTGAAGAGCGCGGGCTACGGGTTTTTGAAATCTCGACCGCTTCACACGAGGGTCTGCGTCAGCTGAGCTTTGCGATGGCTCAGTTGGTTGCTGAAGACCGCGCTGAGCAGGCTAAGCGTGAAGCTGCTGCACCCGTTGTTGAGGTTGAGGTTATCAAGCCCAAGAGCATGCGCGGCAAGAAGAAGCAGGAATTCACCATTCGCCGTGAAGAGCGCAACCTTGAGCCTTTGTTCCGCGTCATTGGTGAAAAGCCCGAGCGTTGGATTCAGCAGACCGACTTCAATAACGATGAAGCCGTGGGTTACCTAGCTGACCGCCTGGCACGTTTGGGCATTGAAGATCAGCTCTTCAAGATGGGTGCTCGTGCCGGTGACGCTGTAGTGATTGGTGAGCAGACGGACGCTGTAGTCTTCGACTGGGAGCCCACGATGGTGGGCGGCGCTGAGCTATTGAGTTCACCGCGTGGTACTGACGCTCGTCTGGAAGAGCTCATTCGCCCCACCCGCGCTGAGAAGCGAGTGGAGTACAAGGAGCGTATGGACGCGAAGACTGCGGCTCGTGATGAACTGGAGGCTGAGCGTAAGGCGGGTATCTGGACAGAGTCTGTTGACGCTAAGCGCCAAGAAAAGAACTAATTTAGCGGCGGTATCTGCGATCACTAGGCAGTAGAATGACTACCGTCCCCCTCTTCTTGATAAGAGGTGGGGCGGTAGTTTTTTGTGGGTGGAGGAGAGCAGTTGTGGCAGAGGCAAAGCAGCAAGTAGATAAAAGCGCCCGTAAAACTCACGGGGTTTCACCGGTGATGGAGCGGGAGCACATGCCGCGTGCACAGCGCATTGTGGTCAAGGTCGGGTCATCATCGCTGACATCGGTGGAGAACTCTTTAGATGAGTTAGCGATTGCCACTATTTCTGATGTGTTAGCAAAGCTCAAGCGCTCTAACCCTCATGTTGAGCTGGTTTTTGTGTCCTCCGGCGCTATTGCCGCAGGTCTTGCGCCTTTGGGGCTGAAACGACGCCCTAAGGATTTAGCAACCCAGCAGGCTGCTGCGTCTGTGGGGCAGTCTTTGTTGATGACCCGCTACACCGATATTTTTGCCCGCTACGGAGTGACCGTCTCGCAGGTTCTGCTGACCGTTGAAGATCTCATTGCCCAAGATCGTTACACCAATGTACACCGCCAGTTAGAGCGTCTGCTGGATTTGGGGGTTATGCCCATTGTGAATGAAAATGACGCGGTGGCAACGGCTGAGCTTAAATTTGGCGATAATGACCGTATCGCAGCCCTGGTGGCTCACACTGTCAAGGCTGATGCCTTGGTGCTGCTTTCTGATGTTGATGCGCTCTATGACAAGCATCCGGATGAGGGGGGGCGTCCGTGTGCCCACAGTATCGTCTCCCGATGCTCTTGAGGGGTTGAGCATCGGGGCTGCGGGTTCTGCTGTGGGTTCAGGTGGAATGGCAACCAAAGTCATGGCGGCTTCTCTGGCTGCTGCCTCCGGCATTCCCGCCTTAGTCACCAGCGCCTCTAAGGCGCGAGAAGCCCTGGCGGGGCAGGACGTTGGCACCTGGTTTTACGCTACCGGTACACGTCGTTCTACCCGTATGCTGTGGCTGGAACACCTCGCTGATGCCCGCGGGGCTATTATGTTGGATGCTGGTGCGGTGGCGGCGGTAAAGCGTCGTAATTCTTTGCTGGCGGCTGGCATCACCGGGGTGGAGGGTGCCTTTGAGGCGACCGAGCCGGTGAACCTGATAGATATGCAGGGTACCGTTATTGCCCGTGGGTTAGCAGCCTACGATGCAGCTTCTATGCGTTCTATGGTGGGGTTGCACAGCCGGGAGATTATCGATCAGCTTGGGGATGAATTTGATGGCACGGTGGTTCATGCCGACAATATTGCCCTGGTCACAAGCTAGAGAAAACTATCCCTTTCTTGTACTGTGAACCACAGAGGATTATTTGAACGTGCAAAGGAGTGCAAGCCATGACCGAACAGCCCAACACCACCCTTCCCCTTGACACGCTCAAGGCAGTGACCGATATGGCGTATGACGCGCGGGTGGCTTCGCGGGTGCTCGCAAAAGCTGACACGGACTGGAAGAATATGGCGCTTGAAGCCATTGCCCGTCAGCTGGAGAAGAAGAGCGATGTTATTGTTCGGTCAAACGCTGAGGATCTAGAGCGCGAAAAGAAGGTGGGCATGAGTGATGCTATGCTCGATCGTCTTAAACTCGATGTGCACCGTGTACAGCAGCTAGCTGATGCGATGCGCGAGTTGAAGACGCTGCCTGATCCCGTGGGCGAGGTAGTGCGCGGTTCAACCCTGCCCAACGGTTTGCGCATGGTGCAGTCCCGCGTACCGATGGGCGTGGTGGGAGCTATTTACGAGGCGCGCCCTGACGTCACGGTGGATATCGCCGGTCTTGCTATCAAATCGGGTAATGCCGTGATGCTGCGTGGTGGTTCTGCTGCTGCTCGCACTAATGAGACTCTGGTGAACCTCATTCGCAATGCCCTTGATAAAACCTCCCTGCCTATGGACTGTGTGCAGAGCGTTGATGAATTTGGTCGCGACGGCGCCCAAGCCCTTATGATGGCTCGCGGTGCCATTGACGTGCTGATTCCTCGCGGTGGACGCGACCTGATTCAGACCGTAGTGCGTAACGCCCAGGTGCCCGTTATTGAAACAGGGGAAGGCAACTGCCACATCTTTGTTGATGTCTTAGCAGATAGCGATGCGGCAGCTAAGATTCTGGTCAATGCCAAGGCTCAGCGCCCCGGCACCTGCAACGCCGTTGAAACTCTGCTTCTTGCCAAAGGCGCTAACGCCGCCACCAGCGTCCTGGATGCTCTGGTGAAAGCCGGTGTGCGTCTGCACGTTGATGATGCAAGCCGTCTGCTGCTGCCCGAAGACGCGGACGCGGTTGCCGCAACTGAGGAGGACTGGGCAACCGAATACGGTTCACTGGATCTCGCCGTCAAAACTGTAGCGAACCTTGACGACGCTATCCACCACATTCGCCAGTACTCCACCGGCCATTCAGAGGCGATTCTCACTGACTCCGTGAGCAACGCCGAAACCTTTATTCGTGAGGTAGACTCAGCGGCGGTTTACGTGAACGCCTCTACCCGTTTCACCGATGGCGGTCAGTTCGGTCTGGGCGCAGAAGTGGGTATTTCCACCCAAAAACTGCACGCCCGCGGTCCCATGGGACTCGAACAGCTCACCACCACCAAATGGGTTGTGCGCGGTGATGGCCATACCCGTCCCTAACTCCGCCACAGCACGAACAGAACAAGACACAGCAACAGCAGCAACCGGCACCCAACGGGCAAAGCCCTTACAAAACCGGTAGCATTAGATACAACTGTTAAAAACACCCCACACCGGGGTACACACACTTTATATCAACAACCCCTGACAGGAAAACTGACATGGTTAACACACTCATTCTGGCTGCAGGCGAAGCAGCAACCGAAGGTCACCACGAACGCGTCCTCTACGGCGTGCCCACCTACTGGTTTGGCATTGCTTTCGGCATCGCATTCCTGGCGATGTTCCTCATTACCATCTCATTCTCAGGTCGCGGCGTCGTCCGTTCACACCACGCCCAGAATCACCTCGATGCCGATGAGCGCCACGCCCTGAACGAATACAAGGGCAAGTACTCACACACTCGCTAAGAGCTACCCATCTCAAGCTCACGGCGGCGCACCTGAACCACACACAAGGCGCGCCGCCTTTTCCATACCCCACACAACAAAGGCACCCACACAGTGAACCCCCAACCGCGCTCAACCATTGGCTCACTTACCCTTCCTGAAAAAACTGAGGGACGCATCCGCCTGGGCATCATGGGCGGAACCTTCGACCCCATTCACCACGGTCACTTGGTCGCTGCCAGCGAAGCCGCCGCAGTACTGGAACTTGACGAAGTCGTCTTTGTACCCACCGGCAAACCCTGGCAAAAAGAGGGCTCACGCACCGTAACCGACGCTGAACACCGTTATCTCATGACGGTTGTTGCTACCGCAGCTAACCCCCAGTTCACCGTCTCTCGCGTTGATATTGACCGCGGTGGCTTCACCTACACCATCGACACCCTGCGCGACCTCAAAGCCCAACGCCCCAACGCAGACCTCTTCTTCATCACCGGCGCAGACGCCATGAACCATATCATGACCTGGAAAGATGCCGAGGACATGTGGGACCTCGCCTACTTTGTAGGAGTCACCCGCCCCGGTCATGAACTGCAGCTACCTGCTCTCCAAGACACCAGCAAAGCAGCACTGCTTGAGGTGCCTGCGCTCGCTATCTCCTCCACGGATGTGCGCGACCGCGCGGCAGCCGGCATGCCGGTGTGGTATCTGGTGCCCGACGGCGTGGTGCAGTACATCAACAAGTACGAGCTGTACACCGCTGATAGCGATGATGACCACCGTTATCTTTCGGGCTTGCCTCTGCAAGATGGACGTTAAAGAAAAAGTATGCCCACTGTCAGCATGGGGCGTGTGAGATAAAATTTTCCAAGAGTGTAATCCAGCGATTAGAGGAACACTGTGCCTGAGAATGAACTAGGGGCTGACGCCTACCTGTACGAACCGTTTATTGCCGAAGACGGTACTGTGGTGCCGCCGCCCACGCGTCCGATGGGACCGCGTCGTTTAGCGCGCTACCGTGATGATGCCGCTGAGTATCTGCGTGCGGTGAAAAACGGTGACCCTTTGCCCGATGAACCCGTAGCTTTTATGGGTAGTCTGGACGATCTGTCGCAGGCACCGGTTGTCGCTGACACCTCAGAAGAGATCAAACAGCGCTTTGCTGAGTTTGCGGCTCAGGGGTCGATGACTGAAAGATCGAGTGAAGCTGCCGCGGATGATTCATCTCCTAAGGCGAAATTGGCGGTAGAAAGCTCCCCAATCGCAATATCGGGGGAGTCTGACTTTATGGTTGAGCAAGCCCCCGCAGAGCTTGCTGTAGAGTACCAGCCGCTGAATGTGACCACCCCGTGGGCTGCACACGTAGCATCAGCTGCAGAAACTACTGATGAAGCTGCTGTCAACAACTTGGCTCACGACAGTGCTGATGCCGTCGCCGACAGTAATGATAGCCTCGATACTAATGCGGGTGCTGAGATTCAGAGCTCTCTGCTTGAGACAGACGGAGACCTAGAAGCAGAAACCGATGCAGAGGCGCAAAGCGTTCAAGAACCTGTGGCAGTAGCTAATGCGGTAATGACCCGTGAGCAGGACGCGCCCGCCCCTGACGGTGAAGACTACGCTGCGTTTGAATCCCCAGCTGGAGAGCCTTCTGCTGATGCGTCTGATAAGGAAATCACCGAGTTCACTGACGATGAGCTAGCCCAGCTTTCAGCGGCTGATGAAGAACCAGAGCCCTCTGCCGAGCCTGAGCTTGAGGAAGATTCTGACGATGAGATTCAGTTAGAGCAAACAACCTCTGCGCAAGATACGGATGAGAAGACTCCCTCTGAATTTTCGGTGAGCGCATTGGCGCAGACCACCAGGGGAGCGAAACCCCGTAATATCGCTTTCGCTGATGATTACAATGCCTCAGAACAGCAACCCTATATTTACCCCGGTGAGCAAAAAGGTTCCATGCTGTGGCTGTGGGTTGTGCTCATTGTCATCGTGCTGTTGATGGTTGGCGCTTACTTTTTCATGAATAATGGCTAAGAGCCTTGTTTTTGGTTTTCGAACCAGCACATGAGCGAATAGGTTTTTTGAAAGGAACACATGGCTGCGGCTAAAGAATCAATTGAAGCCCTGAAGGTAGCTGCCCGCGCGGCAGAAGATGCACAGGCAACCAACCTTTTGGCGGTCGATGCCTCAGAGCAGATGGGTCTCATTGACGGCTTTTTGGTGGCGAGCGCGCACAATGAGCGCTTGGTCAACGCTGTTGCTGACAAGGTTGAGGACGCCTTGCGCGAAGAACTGGGTTTGAAGCCTGTTCGCCGTGAAGGTCGTGCGTCCGGACGCTGGATTCTGCTTGATTTCGCTGACATTGTGGTGCATGTGCAGCATGAAGAGGATCGCGCTTTCTATGCTTTGGACCGTTTGTGGGCTGAGGCTCCTCGTATTGAACTCGGTGTGGAGAGCGAAGCTGCTGTGGCTGAGGTAGAGACCGAAGCTGAGGCCACCAAGATCATTACTGATGATGATGTGGTGGGTGAGGAGGGGCGCTAAGTCTCGATTTGCAAAACGCACAATGATGCGTTTATTATAGATGAGTCGGTTACGAACCCCAAAAGGTTTGTAGCCATTCATAGGGGGGGGTATGGCGCAGTTGGTAGCGCGTCTGCATGGCATGCAGAAGGTCAGGGGTTCGAATCCCCTTACCTCCACTTTCTGATAAGGGCAAACGTTCACGATGTTGATATTTCGTTGATACGTTTGCCCTTTTTAGTCCCCAAAAGAGCGCTCAGTGAAGATCCCCTGAGTGGATTGGGTACGCCGGCGGAGTCAGCTAGCATTGTGACACTGTGAGGTGTCGCGGTCGAGGTTAAAGCTGACAAGCCCTGATGACTCTGCTGATTTCAAGGTTGCTTTCAAGCAGGTTGTAGCTGACTTGCCCACGATTTGAAGCAGTGAAAAAAATACCTGCTTTCTGCGGACAGCGTACCTGGGATACTGGCTGGGACGCGGCGTCCTGTCTTAAAATGGGACTATGAGTCACCGTATTTTTTCTACGGCAGTAGCTGATGTTTACCCTAACTATGTGGCAAAAGCGGTGCGTAAGGGTAGGAGTGAAGCGGAGGTTCGCGAGATTTTTTGCTGGCTGACCGGACTGACCGATGCTCAGCTGCAGACTACACTTGATGAGAAGAAGAGCTTTGAGGACTTCTTCGCCGAGGTAGATCTCAACCCCAACGCAGCCTTGATTACCGGCAGCGTGTGCGGAGTTAAGGTACAGGAGGTTGAAGACCCCCTCATGCAGAAAATCCGCTATTTGGATAAGCTCATTGACGAACTCGCCAAAGGCAAGGCGATGGAGAAAATTCTACGGACGCCGAAATAAATCAGCGCTGAGTGAGCTCCTCACCGATTTCGAAGAGCAGAGATTCGGTTTCCGACTGGTGTGATCCCACTAGTTGAACAGAAAGAGGTCATTCTTTATCATCAAAACCCTCGCTGTGGCAGGGGCACGTGCCGAGGCGGACACGCATGCCCCTGAGTGGGACGTCCAGAGGCCGCGTCCCCGGTTTTTGCTAGTAGCATCTACAACCCCAAGTGCTGTTTTCTAGCTTAGCCTTTCACCCCGTACACCCAGGGGAGAAACTGAGGCGATGTTCAGCGCGTGAGATAATAGGGGAGTGCATACATCAACTGTTGAAAACCTGCGAGCGCGAGCTGAGACTCTCGCCAGTTCCCTGGATCGTCTGATTAATGCGGACGCCGCCTACGCGGCAGATGCCGACGTTCTTATTCTGGAGGACGCGAGTTTCGCCCTGACCCTGTGGGCTGTTGCCCGGGTACTTGACGCTCATCAGGATACCGAGATCAGCGCGTCCACTTCATTCGAGGGTAGAAGCCCAAAAGTGTTCGTTCGCAACCGCTCCTATGCTACGAGCCTCGCCCTGCACGAGCTGCTACAAGAAGTGAGCTGCCGAGATAGCGTTGCCATTTCGGGTATCGACGCGCAGGGGAAGATTTCCGTTGAGACGCTCGCCCCCGTAGATTTTCTGAACTACCACAACTTTCACGGCACCCTTGCGATGGGCAAACTACCCAAGTCGCACGGTGCGCTCGCTGATATGGCGCAGGCTTTTTCGCAGTATCTTCTTGCCAGCGGTGGTGCGGTGCCTTCTGCCCGTCTAGTGCTGGGTGGCAACACCAAGCATATGAGCATTACTTTTAATGAGACCCTGGGCAGGGTCTTTGCTCAGGTGCGGGGCTTACGCGGCAAAGGAAAGAATCGCTGTTTAGAGGCAAGTGAGCCACTGCCGTGTGCTGAAAGCTCACAGGGGGTGAAGCAGCAGAGTATCTCTTTGCGGGGTTTTGGTGGGGTTTTCTCTGGTGCTAAGGCTGATTGCGGTGGGCAGCTGTTGGCGCAGGTAGCCTGCGATGTGCTGGATGCGTGGCGGGGGAGCGCGAGCGTGCTTGATTTCGGGTGCGGCAACGGTTCGGTAACAGTGCAGCTGCTGGAACACTCTTCCCAGCTGCAGAGTGTTACCGCAACAGATATTGATAGTGATGCTGTTCGCAGTGCTATTGCTAATGTGGGCGGGGATTCTCGCGTGAGTGTTACGTGGGATGACGCGGCTGCCCGCTTACCCGATGCGGCTTTTGACCTGGTGTTGTTGAACCCGCCCTTCCATGATGGTACGGCGGTTGATATGACGCTGGTTCGCCCCCTGCTGGCAGCGTCTCATCGGTTGCTGGTGCCCGGTGGAACTTTGTTGGTGGTGTACAACTCTCATGCCCGCTATCGTGGCGTGATTGAAGATTTATTCGGCGCAAGCACGCAGGTGATGCGCGATAAAACCTTTACCGTGGTGAGGGCAACCCGCTAGCTCATCTTTCTTTGCACGGCGGAGGGTTCACTTTAGGAATTGAGGGCATAAAAATGGGGGTTCGGCACTAAGCCACCCCCCCCATTTTTAGTGAGAAGTTTTACTTCTTGGTTGCTAGGTGTAGCAGACCGCCGATGATGGAGAGGTTCTTGATAGCCGAAATGGTGTGGTTGGTCTTTTCAGCGCCGTCTTCCATTGACCAGAAGGGGTGACCGATGACGGTGGTGGGAACCAGCATGCCTGCCAGCACTACGGCTGAGGTGCGAGGGGCAACTCCGAGGGCGAGGGTGGTACCCAAGGTCGCCATGGTGATGCCTGAAAGTTTTGCAACCTGGGTGCCTTCTACGAGCAGGTTGTACTTTTTGGCTACTGATGAGACTGCTCCGCCAATATACTCGGCGTTTTCTACCTGGCTTTTACCGCCGAGGAGAAAGATGCTGGCAAGAGCGGTGCGGGATGCTAACTGTGACAAAATCATGAGATTTACTTTCTAAAGAAAACAATTTGATATTTCCAACTCTACACAAAAATTTTAGTGTTCATGGGCAGTCCATGGGTAGTCCCCTCTGGTAAACGGGGTGAAATATCTTACGAATGCTCTATGCAAGATGGTGGGGCGGTGCCTTTTTCGAGTTGTCTACGCTCTTGAGGGGAAGTATTACCTAGAAATGAGTGGAATCTTGGTGGCTCGTTATGCAAGCTACAGGTTCATAGTGCTCTTGATACTATGGAAGCCAAGGCACCCACCCCTTCACGTTAAGGAGTAATAGCATGCAAGACCCCCAGAAACCGACCGCAGAAACCACACCCGAACCCCACGCGTCCGCTCAACCCACCGGCAAACCCCGCCCTCAGGGCAGTAAAGAAAAAGAAACTGCCACCCAAATAAACCCTAAGAACTCAAAACCCTCACCGCAAGGCACGCAGAAAACCACTGACTCTGTAGGAGCTGCCAGCTGGATAGGTACCCTGGCTGTTCTCATCTTTCTCTGCCTTGTACCGGTCATCTGGTTTCGGGGTTTGGGCGTCCTGGCTTTCACCGAAACTATCCTGCGCGAATGGACCCACGTCCTGCTTCTGATAGCCCTGCCCCTTATCATTGGGCTGTACGGATGGAACCGCATCGAAAACCGTAAAAAGAAAGTAGCTACCAAAGACCGCGGAAACGACCGCCTCCTGAAAAAGTTCTCGTCTCTTACTCTGGCATCTGCGGTGATTACCGTTCTCGGCGGCGCCTACACCTACGCCGTACACCCCTATCTCGTCGCTCAAAAATACACATCAGACACCATCACCACCGAAGAGACCACCAGTTACGCCGATCGCGCGCCCTGGATTGTCGCCAACAACTACGCCCAGCGTGACCAGGGCGAAATCATCGGTGATCGCGAAGACGTTCACTACGTACCCGCCGACCAAGACGCCTCAGCAACCGCTGGCAACGGCACCGGCAAAGGAACCTCCCGCTACACCGTCTTGGTCAAAGAACGCGGAATACTAGGCACCGGCGGTTATGAAGCCGTGCAAACCCTGACCATGCCCACCACCGGCACCATCCCCGCCGATGCCTCCACCTTCTGCCCCATTCCCGATAGCATGACCAAACGCCTCAATACTGTATGGCCCTGGCACTCCCTACGCTGGTCAATCCACGCCAAGGCACCTCTCGCCCACTTCGACGAAGACGATGCCTACGGCTACTGCACCGACGACAACCAGCCCCTCATTATCGTGCCCCTCTACTCCTACCAGGGCTTCTGGAACACCACCACCGCCCCCAACGGAGCCGCCCTCTACAGCAAAGACGGCGTAGAAATACTCACCCCCGAACAGCTCACCGAACGCGGCATCGAAGGTCCCACCTACCCGCGCTCGCTGGCTGAAACTCAGCGCAAATCAATCAACGCCGGTGGCACCCTGATTCAGTGGCTGGGTTCCAAATACGGTTACGATCTGACCGATACTGATGACGAAGACGCGAACGCCGGCAACCCTGCCGAGTTCACCATGATCTCACCGACCGATAGGGCACTTGAATATGTCTCCCCGCTGACCCCGCGCGGTTCCTCACAATCCATCACCGCGATCTCCAGCGTGCCCGCCCAGCAAGAGAGCACTACCCGCGCACCTTTGACCATCAACACCTCCACAGACCTGCCCGCTACTTCAACGCTGGTGACCGCCATCAAGGAATCCAGTGTTGCTGGCGATAACGCCTGGACTACCCGCTGGTCAGCAGGCATGACCACCTACGAAATTCTGCCCGCTCGTGACGGCCACTGGGCAGCATCCATCGGTCAGGGTCAGGCTGTGTCTTACCGCGCTGATATTGCCCCTGACGGACGCGTAACTGTCGTAAATTCCGAAACCGGGCAGCGTTCACAGGAGGCAGAGGAGCAAAGCACATCTTCAATCACCCTCGACGCTGGTAAACCCCTGAACGAAATGAGCGAGACAGAACTACTCGATCTCATTCAAGATGCCACCGGAGAACTGCAAAGAAGGCAGGCTGATAGCAACTAATCAGATCATCACGTGTGAGAAGTCCCAGTCTTCATCCTGTTCCAAGATTCCCTGTCATCACCACGGTAGGGGTCAAAGAAGACGGAAAACCCTCCCTCTTGATAAAGACATAATTTAGTGAAAGATTCTTCCACTCTCTCACCGAGGGCGTGGAAGAATCTTTTATATAGAACAGCATTACTCACTCACTGCTAGAACAGCTCCAGGCCAAGGCTCGCGCCTCTGCCACCAATATGGCACATCAAGCTGGCAGTCCAGTTACCACCACCCACCGCAAACTTAAAGACCTCAAAAACTCCCGCACCATCGCCTACATCAACAGCCCACCCCGACACCATCAAACTCGTCGAATCAGGCAAAATCGACCTCCCCCCCTCAGCACCGACAAAATCCACGTCAACAACCTCATCCTCGTCACCACCAACAAAAACGCCCTCTAACCCACCAACCCCACGCCCCGGAACAACCACCCCACCACCTCACAAAAACCACCCCCACATTTACCCAAAACCAAGCCGAACACGATATATTCATATACATGTCAAACAAAATCACACTCACAACCTCAACCCTAGCCCTCGGCGCACTCCTCACCGGCTGCGCCCACACACTACCCACCGGCATCGCCCTCGAAGAAACCGACTCCTTCGACCACCGCGACGACATCATAGTCTCCGGCGCCATCCACACCGAAAACGGCAAAACCGCACCCGGCAACATCCGCGTCACCGTAGAAGGCGAAACCTTCGAAGGCAACGAAGAAACCTTCAACGGCAAACAAGCCTTCTACAAACTCACCGCAGACAACACCGCCGACCTCCACGGCAAAACCTACTGGGTCACCGTACAAGCCGAAGACCCCGAAGCAGAAGTAGAATGCTTCATCAAAGACACCGGCATCACCCACCCCACCCACGTCTCAGAATCACACGGAACCGGCAGCGCAACCTGCCGCCTCGTCCACAACTAAACAAAACCCACCACCACAGCCGCCGAGCCCACTAGCCCGGCGGCTTTACTACACCACCCACCGCCCACAAGGAAACCCATGAACACCCACCCCATCCAAACCGCTGCCCACAAAGCAGACAACATCGCCTACCGCATCGGCACTCGCATCCACTGGTGGCGCGAAAACCGCGCTCGCGATAAAGGATTGGAAGAGGTCATGGTAGCTAACCCCGGATACGGCTCAACCTCATGGATCCGCATCATCGGCAGGGCACTCTACAAAACAGACGGATTCGAAGAAATTATCGACTCAATGGTGCATAACGACACCGCCCAAGGCGCCATCCGCGGATGGCGCTCCTTCTCATCCATCGCCATCTCCCACGCACCAGTCACCGTCACCATCGACGGCAACACGATCTACCACCTCACCACCAACAAAGGGGGAGTCCTCGACGAAAAAATCGCTGTACAACTCGAACCCGGCATCCACACCATCACCCTACAAACCCAACGCTCCCAACCCGCCGAAACTGAAGTCTTCATCGTCCCTGACAACCAAAAAATCGGAATCCTCTCAGACGTCGACGACACCGTCATGGTCACCGCCCTACCCCGCCCCATGCTCGCCGCCTGGAACTCCTTCGTCGTCGACGAACACGCCCGCATCCCCACCCCCGGCATGGCAGTACTCATGGAACGCCTCACCAAAGCACACCCCACCGCCCCCATCATGTACCTCTCCACCGGCGCCTGGAACGTCTCACCCACCCTCACTCGCTTCCTCTCACGCAACGGCTACCCCAAAGGCACCTTCCTCCTCACCGACTGGGGCCCCACCCCCACCCGCTGGTTCCGCTCAGGCGCAGACCACAAAGTCCGCGAACTCACCCGCCTCGCCCAAGAATTCCCCCAGATGAAATGGATCCTCATCGGCGACGACGGTCAACGCGACCCCGACATCTACAACGGCTTCGCCGTCCGCTACCCCCAAAATGTCGCCGCAATTCTCATCCGCAACCTCACCACCGGCGAAACCATCCTCTCCAAAACCACCCGCGTCTGGGCAGACAACCGCGCCAAAGAAATCACCCACGGCGACCTCTGGGAAGAAGCCAACGACGGCGCGACCTTCTCACAAGCACTCAAAGAAAAAGACCTACTTTAAACCCCACCACACACCCCACAGTGTTCGTAGGCGCTTTCTGATGCCACTCTCACCGTTGTCAAAAACGCTGGTTTTCGGTCGCGGTGTATGTGGCGGACGCGCCTGTGAGCGTTTTGTGTTTGGTGTACTGAGACTCCCACGAATTTCAGACACACCGAGGGGATAAAACGAGAAAATTTAAGGGTCAACGGAGGTTAAATACCTCAACCTCAAGAGATGCTTTAAGGTCAAAAGCCCGAAATTCTGCGGGAAATTCACAGGGTAAATGGGGGTCTTAAAAGCAAGCAAATCTTGTGTGATTAACAGGTCATAGATACCTCGCGTGGGGCGAACCGATACAACAGGCATGTGGATAACTTGCCGATTGCGGGGCTTAACCCGTGCAAACTCGCCCCAGAGACTGCACCTCACCTTGTGGATACTGCCCAGAAAACGACTCAACCACACTATCTAGGGGGTCTGCCAAAGATTAGCCACTAGATGTAGTATTGATACCTGTTGCGTACCCTCCACCCGGTGGTAGCGCACCAGCGCCATGAAACGGCGCAGACTCGGCTCTGCACCGCTGATGGTAGCCACTAAGCCTCGCAGCTTACCCACAAGATTTTGACTACGAATAAGCCGGCACACCTATCACAGCGTGCCAACTCTAAGGGAGATAACAATGTCAGTTACGGTGTACACCAAGCCCGCATGCGTTCAGTGCAACATGACTTACCGTACCCTGGACAAAAACGGCATTGAGTACAAGGTCGTTGACGTGACTGAAGACGCCGCGGCTCTGGCATATATCAAAGATTTGGGCTACATGCAGGCACCTGTCGTTGTTGCCGGTGAAGACCACTGGTCAGGTTTTCAGCCCGATAAGATCAACGCGTTAGCTGCCTAAAGCAAAGCGCCGCAGTCATCGTCATTGTCTGGCTACGGTGAGCTTTGACTCCTGCTTTTTATCAATTACCTCAAATACTAAAAACTCGAAAATTCACGGAAAGAGTTGTGTTTGCTGTGATACAGCGTGCAGTTCAGGCCCCACAAGATCCCGCCGAACCCTTAGTGGTGTACTTCTCCTCGGTCTCAGAAAACACGCACAAGTTCGTGCAGAAAACCGGAGTGAGAAACCTGCGCCTACCGCTTACAGCCAAGGACGAAATTCCGCAGGTTAACGAACCTTACGTGCTGTGCATACCCAGCTACGGGCGTCCTAACGGCAGCGGATCAGTGCCACCTCAGGCAGTGAAATTTTTGAATAACGCAGAGAATAGAAAACATCTCACCGGCGTTATGGGAGCAGGAAACACAAACTTTGGCGATCTCTACTGCGTAGCAGCAGATATAGTCGCCGCTAAATGTCAGGTGCCGATACTCTATAAATTCGAGTTGATGGGCACCACCGAAGATGTCACCAAAGTACAAGAAGGATTGAAAGAATTTTGGACGAAAAACTCCTTTCACACGTCGTTAGCACAGAGCTAGGGCACGAAGACCTCTCAACCCCCGAAAAGTTCCAGGGATTGGGATACCACGAGCTGAACGCTATGCTCAACCTCTACGACGAGAACGGTCAGATTCAGTTTGACGCTGACCGTCAGGCAGCTCGCCAGTACTTCTTGCAGCACGTTAACAACAACACCGTTTTCTTTCACGACCTGGAAGAAAAAATCGACTTTCTCATCAAGAACCAGTACTACGAGAAAGAAGTTTTCGAGCAGTACAGCTTTAACTTTGTGAAGTCATTGTCAAAGCAGGCGTACGCCAAGAAGTTTCGTTTTCCGACCTTTTTGGGCGCGTTCAAGTTCTACACCTCCTATGCGCTGAAGACCTTTGACGGTCAGCGTTACTTGGAGCGTTTCGAAGACCGAGTGGTCATGGTTGCTCTGCTGCTCGCTGAAGGCAACGAGACTCTGGCTCAGGAACTGGTTGAAGAAATTATCTCAGGACGCTTTCAGCCAGCTACCCCGACCTTCCTGAATGCGGGCAAAAAGCAGCGCGGTGAACTGGTTTCTTGCTTCTTGCTGCGCTTTGAAGACAACATGGAGTCCATCGGTCGTAACATCAACTCGGCGTTGCAGCTTTCTAAGCGTGGCGGCGGCGTAGCTTTTGCGCTCACCAACCTGCGCGAATCGGGCGCGCCCATCAAGAAGATTGAGAACCAGTCTTCAGGTGTTATTCCCGTGATGAAACTTCTTGAGGATTCCTTCTCCTACGCGAACCAGCTGGGCGCACGTCAGGGTGCAGGTGCTGTTTACCTGCACGCTCACCACCCCGATATTTACTCCTTCTTGGATACCAAGCGTGAGAACGCTGATGAGAAGATTCGCATTAAGACCCTCTCGCTCGGTGTTGTGATCCCCGATATCACTTTCGAACTGGCTAAGCGCAACGAAGATATGTACCTCTTCTCGCCCTACGATGTTGAGCGCGTCTACGGTGTGCCTTTCTCAGATATTAACGTTTCTGAGAAGTACTACGAGATGGTTGATGATGCGCGCATCCGCAAGCAGAAGATTAACGCTCGCGAGTTCTTCCAGACCCTGGCTGAGGTGCAGTTCGAATCGGGCTACCCCTACGTCATGTTCGAAGACACCGTCAATAACGCTAACCCCATCGACGGCAAGATCATCATGTCGAACCTCTGCTCAGAGATTCTGCAGGTTTCAGAGCCCTCAAAGTTCAACGATGACCTTTCATATGAGACCGTGGGTAAGGATATTTCCTGCAACCTGGGTTCACTGAACATTGCGCTGGCGATGGACGGGGGAGACCTTGCGAAGACCGTTGGCACCTCCATCCGTGCGCTGACCGCTGTGTCAGATCAGTCAGATATTCGCACTGTGCCCTCTATTGAGCGCGGCAACAAGATGTCTCACGCTGTGGGCTTGGGGCAGATGAACCTGCACGGTTATCTCGGTCGCGAGCACATTCGCTACGGTTCAGAAGAAGCGTTGGATTTCACCAACATGTACTTCTACACCGTGACCTACCATGCGATTCGTGCATCCATGGAAATCGCTAAGGAACGCGGGGAAACCTTCGTCAACTTTGAGAAGTCTGATTACGCATCAGGCAAGTACTTCGAAAAGTACATTGAAGGTAGCTGGGAATTCACCACCGAGCGTGCCCGTGAACTGTTCGCTGGCCACTTTGTACCCGGTGTTGAGGATTGGAAGCAGCTAGCTGCAGATGTAGCTCAGTACGGCATGTACAACCAGAACCTGCAGGCTGTTCCGCCGACCGGTTCAATCTCGTATATTAACGGCTCAACCTCATCGATTCACCCGATTGCCTCAAAGATTGAGATTCGTAAAGAGGGCAAGCTCGGGCGTGTTTACTACCCCGCACCCTACCTCACCAACGATAACCTTGAGTTCTACGAGGACGCCTACGAAATCGGTTACGAAAAGATTATCGACACCTACGCTGTGGCAACCCAGCACGTTGACCAGGGTCTGTCTTTGACTCTGTTCTTCCGTGACACTGCGACCACTCGCGACGTTAACCGCGCACAGATTTATGCGTGGCGTAAGGGCATCAAGACCATCTACTATTCACGTATTCGCCAGATGGCGCTTGAAGGTACAGAGGTCGAGGGTTGCGTCAGCTGCATGCTCTAAGCGATTAAGTATAGGCTGAGCGGACGCGTCCGCCCCGCTGATGTACAGGCACCTGCTTTCTCCTGCGATGGGGGAGGGCGGGTGCCTTTTTGCTTGCCTGTGGCGGGGTGCGGTTGAGTTCTGCGGATGCCCCGTGCTATTTTTATATAAAATAACTTATCAGGTAAACTGATTATCTTTGGGTGGGGCTGATGAAAAATTTTTCACAAAAGGACGCGGCAAACCTCCATTTGGCGGTGTTTAAATTACATCGACGGTTGCGGGCTGAAACAGCAACCATCACCCAGCTCAGTGAACACGAAGAAAACGTGCTGATGGCACTGCACTACACGCCGGGGCTAACCAACGCTGAGCTTGCGCGGCACGAGCACATTACTCCGCAGTCGATGAATAAAATTACAGCAGCTATGCTCAAACACGGAGTGCTGGAATCTCAGAAGAACGTTCATGATAAGCGCCGTAAAGAGCTTCTGCTCACGGGGCAGGGGAGGGAACTCGCTGAGTCGGTCGCCCAACAACGAGCGTTGTGGTTGGCTGCAACCGTGGGGCAGGAGTTCGAGCCGGAAGAAGCCCAGCAGCTCGCGCGCGTCCTGCCTTTGCTGCATCGTCTGAGTGATAAAAAGCAGATGCAACAGCACAAATTTATTCCGGTTGCGCCACCTCTTGAGACCGAAATTTAAGTGAGGTTTTACTAGCTCTCTGAGGTGGGAAAAGCAACGGCAAAGTGACACAATAGTAAGATGATGCCAGCGTTCTACATTTGCTAGAACACCCCCCAAACGTCAAGGAGTTTTACCGCTGATGATGAGCGAAAAGGTCAAGCTAGTTGACCACGTTGAAGCAATCAACTGGAACCGTATTGAGGATGAAAAAGATCTTGAAGTTTGGGACCGCTTGACTTCGAATTTCTGGCTACCCGAGAAGGTGCCGCTGTCTAACGACGTGCAGTCATGGAAGACTCTGACTGAAGAAGAGAAGCAGCTGACCATGCGCGTCTTCACCGGTCTGACTCTGCTTGACACGATTCAGGGTACCGTTGGTGCGGTTTCTTTGTTGCCGGATGCGGTCACCGCTCACGAAGAGGCTGTGTACACCAACATTGCGTTCATGGAGTCAGTTCACGCTAAGTCGTATTCTTCGATTTTCTCGACCCTGTGCTCGACTAAGGAAATCGATGAGGTTTTCCGCTGGGCTTCTGAGAACCCGCACCTCCAAAAGAAGGCGCAGATTGTGATGAAGTATTACCAGGGTAATGATCCGCTGAAAAAGAAGGTCGCATCAACCCTGCTGGAATCTTTCTTGTTCTACTCAGGTTTCTACCTGCCCATGCACTGGGCGTCACGCGCTAAACTTACAAACACTGCCGATTTGATTCGTCTGATTATTCGCGATGAGGCTGTGCACGGTTACTACATTGGCTACAAATTCCAGCGTGGTCTTGAGAAGGAAAGCCCTGAGCGTCAGCAGGAGCTCAAGGACTACACCTTTGACCTGCTCTACGAACTGTATGAAAACGAAGTGCAGTACACTCACTCTCTCTACGATTCCGTGGGATTGAGCGAGGACGTCAAGAAATTCCTGCACTACAACGCTAATAAGGCTCTGATGAACCTAGGCTACGAGGCGATGTTCCCCGCAACAGTCACCAACGTTTCACCCGCGATCCTCTCGGCGCTCTCACCGAATGCGGACGAAAACCACGACTTCTTCTCAGGCTCCGGCTCATCCTATGTGATTGGCAAAGCAGTTAATACTGAGGACGAAGACTGGGACTTCTAAATTCCCTAGTCAGCTTGGGTTTTCCTGGTTGATTCTAGCCGGTGATTCCGGGGTTTTTGGTTCGGTTTCGGCGTTGGGGTTTATCCTGTTTTGTTCTTAACTGTGGTCAAAACTATGGTCAAACTTCATAGCTGACCACAGTTAATCTAGGCGTCTAGAAACACAAAAAGGCCCCTCACCACACCCCAGTCTAGGGGAGTGGTGAGGGGTAATTTTTTTAGTGCATCTCTTCCATGCTCACCCACTTGCACCGGGTGGCATTTTCACCCGGTCCCGCGGGTAGGTAAAATTGACCTCATGACTTTACCCACCCCGTCCGCTATTACCTCTTATCAGCAGGTTCGCCGCGTCCTTGACGCGCAGCTTGAGGCTGATTTTTGTTTGCCCGCGGGCGCTATTGCCTCAGCATTTGAGAGGGGCAAGGAGTTGCTCACCGCGCCACGCCTCGACCTAGAGAAAATGGCTCGGCATCGTCGTTGGTGGACGCGCAGTCACTTCGAAATGCGCTTGGGCAACTACCGGGGCGTGACTTTGCTGTGCGCCACGCATCCGCGCGTCTTGCAAGAAGTCACCCAGCTGTTGAGCGGGGATGCCGGCAACTGGGTGGGGGACTACTCAAAGCTCCACCGCGTCAACGACTTTCTGAGCCCCTACGCCCTGCAAAGCTCGGGCACGGCGCTCTTTTTCACCGCAGGACGCGCACTTTTTGATGCACCCGCCCGGCAAGAACCAGCGGGGTACACTTTTACTTGGCTGACCGCGCCCCTGATTGAAACATTCCGAGGGGATGCGCGTTTCGCCAACGCGCTAGGTTTCAGCAAAGACCGTCCAGATACCCAAGTGCTCGCAGCTTTTCACGGGGGTACACCGGTTGCTATTGCCGGTGCCAGCGCTGACTCTCAGCTTGCACGGCAAATCGGTATTGATGTGCTCCCTCAACACCGCGGCAAAGGTCTTGCCTCATATCTCGTTGAACATTTGGCGAGGGAGGTTCTTACCGCCGGTTTTGTGCCTTTCTACGGCACTTCGCCCTCACACATTCTTTCGCAAAAAGTAGCTCTCAACGCGGGTTTTGAGCCTGGCTGGTATGAATACGTGTCAACCAGCCTGTTGGAGGTTCGCACCGATGACCCTGCTGGCGGCCCGGAGGGTAGGCAGGCATGAGTCTTGGTGTTCTCAGAGACTTTATCGCACCCGGTGAGCAGGTTGATGCCTACGCCCGCAGCTTTCAGCTTCTGCGCGAAGTGGGAGCGGGCGAACGCGGTGCGACGGTGCGTCTATATCAGCCGCAACCGGTGGTTGCTTTCGGGCGCCGCGATGAGCTGAATCCAAATTTTTCTCAAGCCGCTGATGCCTGTCGTGATCACGGTTTTGAGCCCATCGTCCGTAAAGTAGGCGGTCACGCTGCCGCCTATCATCAGGGGTGTTTAGTGATCGATCATTTTCACCCCACGCGCGATGCGATTACCGGCAATAATGAGCGGTTTAGTATTTTTGGTCAGATGTACGCGGACGCGCTGGCAAGTGTGGACGTGCCCGCGGCTGTGGGTGAGATTCCGGGGGAGTACTGCCCCGGTGAGTACTCGGTGTACGGTATTCACTCTGATGGGCGCAAGACTAAACTGGTGGGCACCGCGCAACGAGTGGTGGCGGGTGCTTGGTGGTTTAGTGCGGGCATCGTGGTAGAGGGCGCGGCGCAGCTGCGAGCTGTTACCACTGACGTTTATAGCGCTTTGGGTCTTGAGCTGAATCCCGCAACCGTGGGGGCTGTTACCGATATTAACCCGCTGGTTGCCATTGAGGATATTGAGGATGCGGTGCTTGAGGCTTTTGCCTGTGAGGGGTTTTAGATGTGCGGTCGTTATGCTCTGAACTTTGACCACGGCGTTTATCTTGCGGGCGTGCCCTTAGAACACGAGATTCGCAATTTTAACGTTGCACCCACTCATACTGTGCCGGTTATTGTGGAGCGTTTGGCTCCTCCTGAGTTATTTGCTGACGACAGCGCTCAGGTGGGGGAGCGCGTCCGCCTGGACGATTCTGCACAAGAAACAGTGCGTGAAATTCACTTTGCCAGGTGGGGTTTACTACCAAGTTGGGCGAAGGACGCGAGTTTCGCGGCGAGGGCTTTCAACGCTCGCTCAGAGACAGTGCTGAGTAAACCGACTTTTCGTGCGGCGGCTGTGCGTGGGCACTGTGCTATTCCGGTCAGCGGGTACTTTGAGTGGAAAACTGAAACCACAACCGCCGGTAAAACCCAGAAAACGCCCTATTTTATTCACCGCGCAGACCGCGAGCCTATTTACTTCGCCGGTCTCTACGAGTGGTGGAAAATCACCGATGCTGAAGCGCAGAGACCAAATTCTCGTTTTGCTGGCCAGGCGGGGCAGTGGCTCTTGAGCTGTTCAATGATCACCATACCTAGCCCCGATGAGCTGGACGCCGCCGAGGCAGCTGATAATGATACTGAGTCCCATGCTCTTATGGATCTTGGAAATCTGCATGACAGGTTGCCAGTGCCCTTGAGTGAGAAGTCTTTGGGGGTATGGCTACGTTCCGGAAAGGTATCGGGGCTTGAGGGCGAGACTGCTTTGGAGGGTGTCACCGTTCAATCTTCGGCGGTGGACGCCTTGGCGCAGGTTCTTCAAGATGCCTACCGTCAGGCCCGGAACTGGCGTATGCATCCGGTCTCAATGGAAGTGGGCAATGTAGCCAACAACGCGCCCCATCTTATTGAGCCGGTCGAAGATTTATTGAGTGGGCTCTGACTTTTACCTACGCCCCGTCTATGCTTCTCCGAAAACCTGCAGAATGAAAACCGCCCCGCCACTTTTTGATTACAGGGTGGCGGGGTGGTTCTGTTAAAGCGCTTTAGAAAGGATCCTCTTCTGTGGGGAACCAGCGTCTGAAATCTAGGGTGAGGTAGAGGGCGAGCGCTGCGGCGTTGCCTTCGTCGATGTGTACGAAGAATTCTTCGTGACCGCTTTTGTTCAGCACTTCGCTGGTGGCTGCAATGAGCTGTTCCGCGAGGCCTTCGCGGCGGCGTGATGAGGCGGTGAAGAGTTCGTAGATGGTGGGGGTGTTGTCAGGGCCCACCATGTCGTTGCGGTTTTTGAGGGTGAGCGCTGCTGCTACGATCTGCCCGTTGTCATCGACGACAACGGGGGAGGCTTCAGCATAGAATTCACCGAATTCACCGGCGATGATTTTTTCGATTTTTTCTTGTGCCTGCTCTTGACTCCACAGGTCGTTTGATTCGTAGGATGCGAAGTAGAGTCGCGCGAGGCTGGGCGCGTCTTCTACTTGTGCCGGGCGCGTGACGATAGTCTGCTCGCGAGGGCTGATTTGGGTGTCACCTACTAAGGTGATCCTTCCGGTCATGGTGTTCTCCTTCGCATCAGTGAGATGGCTTTCACCTAAGATTACTGGTTTTGTACAGATGTACAAGCGGTTTCACGCAATCTTTACCAAATATTTATGCAGCGTGTCACATGCTAGTGATCGAAATGTTAGTCTAAAAGAATCTAACGCCATCGTTGAAAGGGTTGTTATGAACTGGGCGCAAATGACCGATGAGGGCAGCGAGCGCGCTGTTTTTTCTACCGAAGGTTCTAGCTTTGTGTTTGAAGATTCCCTGAAAGATTTGCTGGTAGCGGGTGTGGCTCAGGGTATTGTGGACGCGGCTACTGCCTGTGCCGCCGGAGGGCAGCAGCGCAAGCCTCTTGAATCTAGCGAGCTAACCTTGCCGGTGCGTCCTGGTAAAACTCTTTGCATCGGTTTGAACTTCAGTGATCACGCGCAAGAAGTCGGTCAAGAGTTGCCCACTCACCCCACCATTTTCACGAAGTTTGATAACGCGCTGATTGGCGTAAATGATGATATTGAGTTACCTGCTGCTGACCTCTCTACTCGCAGTGACTGGGAGGTAGAGCTTGCCGTGGTGGTGGGTCGGCGCGTCCGTCGAGTCAATGAAGCGCAGGCGCGAGAGGCTATCTTTGGTTACACCGTGGCAAACGATATTTCTGTGCGTGACTGGCAAGGGCGTACGCGTGAGTGGTTTCAGGGTAAGAACTGGGATCGTTCGACTCCGCTGGGTCCTGTTATCGTTCTGGCGCAGCAGCTAGATGTTGAGGGCGGTCTTGCGATGCGGTGTACCGTGGATGGGGTAGCGCGGCAGGACGGCAGCACCAGAAGTATGGTATTCTCGCCCGCGCAAGTGCTTGCCTATATCAGCCAGTTTATGACCCTTGAACCCGGCGATATCATTCTCACGGGAACTCCTGCCGGCGTGGGGGTGTCATTGCACCCGCGGGCTTGGTTGGCACCGGGGCAGGTCGTTGAAACCGAAATTGAGGGCATCGGCAAGCTCGTTAATCGTTGCATCGCCGGTCAGTAACGCAACCTAAACTTTCGTCTCAGGCACCTGAATATGTAAAAGGGCGACACCCACCTTGCTTATCAAGGTAAGGGGTGTTGCCCTTATGCTCATGACCTCAATGGTTGTTTGTGTGTTTAACCAAGGAAGGTGTTAGAGGTATTTAGGCTGCGTGTTCGCAGGTTGAGCAAGCGCAGTTGTTGCAGATGCAGTTAGCGCAAGCGTCGTTGCAGTCGCCACATTCGCAGGTTGCGTGGTTGCAGGTAGTGCAGGTGCAGTTCGCGCAGTCGCAGGTTGCACACAGATCGTTGCAGTCGCCACATTCGCAGGTGGCGCACTCATCGTAGTGACCGTCGTGTTCGCGGTGTGCGTGACCGTCGTGCAGGTAATCAACGTGATCCAGATGGATTACAGCTTCGTGGCCGCATGAGGGGCCGTGGGTGTGTGCGTGCTCTTCTGAGTGGATGTGTTCTAGGGTTGCGGTGCTCATTGCATCTCCTTGGTGTGTTCGTGTACATCGGTCACAATGTGGCTGATGTGGTGGTCGGTGAGTTCGTAGAGGGAGGTTCGCCCCTGCACTTCTCTGGTAATCACATGAGCTTCTCTGAGGATTTTCAGGTGATGTGAGACGAGCGGTTGTGAGACCTCTAGGTGTTCGGTGAGCTCACTGACGGTATGCGGTTTATTGACAAGGCAGTGCGCGATTGAAATTCGAATTGGATGCGCCAGTGCTGCAAAGATTGCCACTGATGCTTCGTACTTGGTTTCCCAATCGTTTTTTTCGCCCTGTTGTTCCATAAATAGAACTTTATATAAAGAAATCTTTATACACAAGGCTTTGAGGGGATTTTGTATAAAAAATTCTTTATGAGAATGAGTTGCGTTTTCTCTTGTAGGGCAACTTGTGCATCTGTGATTGTTTTAAGTGATACAGATTTTGGGGTGGCCATGAAAATTACAATCCACAACAACTCGTCTCTGCCCGTTTACCAGCAACTCCACCATCAGGTGGCGGACGCGGTAGCCAGGGGAGAACTACAGCCGGGGCAACCGCTACTGTCGGTACGGGCACTGGCTAAACAGCTGGCGGTCAATCCGGCAACCATCGTGAAGGCATATAACCTCCTGAAAGAGGAAAGCATTATCGAAAGCCGCCCGCGGGGGAAAACAGTGGTTGCCTCCAAGGAAAACAGCCCTGCCCCCAAGATGATGGAAAGCTGGGAAGAAAAACTGCAGCAGGTAATTGCACTTGGACTAGCAGAGGGTCTAAGCCCCGAGCGCATTGAGCGTTCTGTGCAGGAGCTTGCAGACCGCAGAAGAATCGACATTACCCAGCTGGAGCTACCTGACACCACCGAGCACTACAAGTGGGGCTTTATCTACATCAACAAAGAAGACCCATCGATCTTCGTACCCAAAGCAATCGGTTACGGCTGGAGCCTAAACTTCGGCAACAAATGGGCGTGGGCAGTTCTGCTAGCTCTGACTGCGCCAGGAATCATTATTGTGCTAGCGGCAACAGTTCTCACCTAGCTAGCAAAAGGACGCGCTCCGCACTACCTGCGCCACCGGCATGTAATCCTGCGGGGGCGCGTCCGCCCGTCCGATACTAAAAACTAGTAGAATAGTCACTGTTCTGTGCCCTCGTATCGCACAGAAAATCTGCACCGAGCAGATCAAACGAAGGTTTGCCCTTTGTACGGGTGAACACCACACACTTGAGGAGACACTGTGTCTATTGAAATTACCGTTGCTGGCGAATCACGTTCGGTTGAAGCTGGCACCACCGCCGCTGAGCTTTTCGCTGAAGACCGCGAAATTGTTGTGGCGCGTGTGAACGACGTGCTAGTTGACCTTTCCCACGAACTGACAGCTGGCGACACCGTTGTTCCGGTAAGCATCAATGAGCCGGAGGGTCTCAACGTGCTGCGCCACTCCGCCGCGCACGTGATGGCGCAGGCTGTACAGGAATACCGCAAGGACGCCAAGCTCGGCATCGGTCCCTACATCACCGACGGTTTCTACTTCGACTTTGACGTTGACGAGCCCTTCACCCCCGAAGATCTGAAAAAGATCGAAAAGAACATGGTGAAGATTATTAAGAGCGGTCAGCGTTTTCAGCGCCGCGTTGTCACCCACGATGAGGCTGTCGCCGAAATGGCAGATGAACCCTACAAGCTTGAACTCTTGGCGCTCACCCAGGGCCCCGGTTCTGGCGCGAACGCTGCTGAGGGCGCGTCCGTTGAGGTAGGCGAAGGCGACATCACTATCTATGACAATGTGAACGCTAAGACCGGTGAGATTATTTGGAAGGATCTCTGCCGCGGCCCGCACCTGCCCAACACCAAACTGATTGCTAACGGCTACGCGTTGATGCGTGCCGGTGGCGCTTACTGGCGCGGTTCAGAGAAGAACCCCATGCTGCAGCGCATCTATGGTACCGCTTGGCCCACCAAGGACGAACTGGTTGCCTACAAGGAGCGCATTGCTGAGGCTGAGCGTCGCGACCACCGCCGTCTGGGCGAAGAGCTTGACCTGTTCTCTTTCCCCAAGACCATTGGCCCCGGTTTGCCGGTCTTCCACCCTAAGGGCGGTATCATTCTGCGCGAGATGGAAAACTACGTGCGCACCCGCCACATTGAAGAGGGCTTCCAGTACGTGAAGACCCCGCACATCTCCAAGGAAGATCTCTTCTACACCTCCGGTCACCTGCCCTACTACGCGGACGGCATGTTCCCCGCCATGGAAGACGAGGGCCAGGCATACCGCCTCAAGGCAATGAACTGCCCCATGCACAACGAAATCTTCCGTTCACGCGGCCGTTCCTACCGCGAGTTGCCCCTGCGTCTGTTTGAGTTCGGCACTGTTTATCGTGATGAGAAGTCCGGGGTGTTGCAGGGGCTGACCCGCGTTCGCATGATTACCCAGGACGATTCACATTCCTATGTTACCAAGGAGCAGGCACCGGACGAAGTCCGTCACCTGCTGAAGTTTATGCTGTCTCTGCTAGAGGACTTCGGCATGATCGATTTCTACCTGGAGCTTTCAACCCGCGACACCGAGGGCGATAAGAAGGACAAGTTCATCGGCACCGACGAGCAGTGGGAAGAAGCAACTGCTGTTCTTGAGAAGGTTGCGGCAGAGACCGGTCTTGAGCTGGTTGCTGACCCGGGTGGCGCTGCTTTCTACGGCCCCAAGATTTCTGTTCAGGCCAAGGACGCGATTGGCCGCACCTGGCAGATGTCTACCGTTCAGTACGACTTCAACCAGCCCAAGCGCTTCGGCTTGGAGTACCAGGCATCTGACGGATCCCGCCAGGAGCCGGTCATGATTCACTCGGCGAAGTTCGGTTCGCTGGAGCGTTTCTTTGGTGTGCTGACTGAGCACTATGCGGGTGCCTTCCCGGCGTGGTTGGCTCCGGTGCAGGTTGTGGGTGTTCCTGTGGCTGAGGCTTTTAACGATTACATGGGTGAGGTCGCGGCGAAGTTGCAGGCTCACGGTGTGCGCGTTGAGGTGGACTACGGTACTGACCGTTTCCCGAAGAAGATCCGCACCGCATCCAAGGAGAAGGTACCCTTCATTCTCATTGCCGGTGGCGAGGACGCAGAAAACGGCGCGGTATCCTTCCGCTTCCGCGACGGCTCACAGGAAAACGGCGTGCCGGTGGACGAAGCTGTGCGTCGTATTGTGGAGCATATTAAATCAAGGAATAATGAGGAGCCGAAGAGTGCTGTTGAAGCTGAGTAACTTTAGCTGACTCGCCACGCAATAAAACTGAATATAGTAGTGTGGCCCATACTGTTAGGTATGGGTCACACATTTTAAAACAGACAATTTAGTTGGAGAAAATTGGTTATGTCGATTGAAGGGTCAACTACCTATGATTATGAGAACAAGACACTAACTAGAGAAGAAAGTGATGATCCCGAAACTGTCATTGATGCTGATAACCCTGCAGAAATTACTTAAAAAGTAATTGATATTGATATTTTTAGATTAGTTCGTAGATATAAACAGAAAAGTATTATCGTCCCAAATTTCGGTAATGAAGAAATGATAAATGGTGTTTATCTGAGTGTGGAAAATATAGCATTAAATAATCTATTTTCCATGAATATTTGAGAAAGTTGTGGGTGTCTAATATATTTTAGTCATTCATAACTTTTTATTTTGTTTATCATAAAATAATAATAAACTGTCTCAGTTGTCCCATCTGGCGAAACTTCCCTTTTGAGGTTTATTCAAAAGTCCTATCAGCCGCATAAAACACCGACCCCCATACCAGAAGAAAACACCCGCTCATAAGAACCCAACTTCCGACGAAAACCTGTATGTAAAATATGCCACGTACAACACCAGTGCAATAACCAGCTCCACCACAGCCCGCAGTCTATTGATCACACGATTGTTGTCCTTGACCGACTGAGGTGTTTTCACCCCGGATTTACGCTTAGTCGGCGTCAATAAACCCAGCTCCACGTAGCCCTTATCGGCTAGGGTAGTTTCATCCAGGTATTTCTCTAAACCGTGTTCCTTGAACGCAAAGCATCATGCCTAGCCCCAGGAACTGGGTCAGCAATAGCCAGGAGCGTACCATCAAGGCGGCAGGTCATCTGATGATCGAAACCAGCACGTTTATGCTTGCCGGAGAAGTTTATTCGCCTAGTGAACGCCCAATTCAAGTGGGAGTCTTATTTATAAGGTCTAAAAACCAGCTTACGGACGATACAACGGCAAACTAACCTTCTCGCCTGGTTCGCTAGCGCTCAAAAGGCGATTCCTGCATTTATCCTGATCACGAAGACTTATTTGCTCGCTTGCTCAGATTCTTCGCGCTCAGCTCTTCCAGTTCGCTTTCTTGTTGCATCCTTGCCGCTGGATACCCTTATGAATAAGTCTTATTGGTATGCTTCTGGTGGAAAGCCTGTAGTTCTTCGAATAGTCAATCCTTGCGGTTACTCGAAACATATGCTCATTACATTCCACCCTCACCCGCTTAGCCGCACGATAAAGCTGACTCATTAGCTGACGTCTATACTCAGGCTCATGTGAAGCTCCCACAGATTCACCTCACCCAGCTTTTCTGTTTTAGCCCTACCTGTCAGTGAGAGCCCAGCCCTCTCGTAGAACCTGATTGCCTGTGCATTGCCCTCTAACACCCAGAGGTTCACTTGCTTAAAACCTGCCTCAGCAAGACGAGCGATAGCGTCCTGCCTGAGTAGCCTGTCTAGACCCTTACCTATAAAAGTGGGGGAGAGGTAGAGAGCATAAATCTCACCTACTAAAGGATTCTCACGGTCGGACCCAAAAGAACAGACACCAAGAACTTTCTCGGTGGATACGCAGATAACCCTCATTTCAGAGAGCGGGTTTTGCTCGTTCTCTCGAATGATTCTGCGCACCGCATCAGCGCGGGAATCTATCGAAAGCCCCTTCTAAAATGTCACGGGGAATCAAGCCCTGGTAGGCGTGCTGCCAGCCCTCTACAAAAATGTGCGCTATAACCGGGGCATCATCTAAGACAGCGGTTCTTATCGAGCAATCATTGGCTACCATTTTTCACTCAACCGTTGTACGAGAGCCCTCTCACGAGTCTAGCTTTACTACAACCCAGTAGTCTGAAGTAGCGCTTACACACGACCAATATCCAGATTAGAATAAAAATATGAAACCGACCTCCGCATCGCTTAAGCTATGACAACTCGTTGAAGAGCACCGTGAAGAGATTGATGAGGTGCTTACTCGCTACAGTGCTAGTAACCCGCGCCTGTTCGGTTCCGTTGCTAGAGGAATGTCGATGACTCCAGCGACATTATAGTAGATCTACAAGAAATAGATGACAGTCGGATTGTGCGACTACTAGGTATCTCCGAAGACCTGCGCCAGCTACTAGGTAAGCGTGTAGATGTTGTCAGCGCAGAAGCTCTCAAAGAAGTTATTTATAAGCAAGCTCAACGCGACCTAACACCACCTTTTGAAGAAGACAACCACCAGCCCAACGCAGAGTCGCTGAAATCAATCCGGGAAACTGAAGAACTCTTATCCAGCGGGAAACCAGGAAGATTCAAAATTACTGAATAGTTCCTTAAAACTTTAGAAATTTAGTCGGCTCTACTGGAGATTCTGCAAGGAGGCGCAACTTGGAAACTAAAATGACCACTGAAGATTTTGAGCACCATACCGAGGCAGCCCAGTTAGCTACTGTGAATGGTCCTGTTGTTCTGACTGAAGAAGGCAACCCCAGCTATATTTTTCTGTGTTACGAGGACTACCTAAAGCTCGCTGGGACTGGGGTCAATGATGCATAGGCTCAGCTGTAAATACGTAGTTATGCCTCACCCAGCTTCCACCGATTTGTGGGATTAAGAAATCGACAGCTGTACAGATGTTGCTATAAAGTGCTTAACAAGAGACCAACTTGAGATGGATACAGCTGGGTTCCCGAATGGGAGTAGGGCTTTGAAGAGCCTTAGAATCCTTTGCTCCTGGGGTTGGTCTTTTTACTTTGAGTTTTGCTGTTTCAGATTATCGAGAGGAGAGCCTGCTCCCTATAGCATCCCTTGTACATACCCTGTACACTATTCTGTACAGGAGGAAAAATGAAGACCCTAACTTACACCGAATCCCGTGCGCGCTATGCAGAGGTGCTTGACTCTGTTGTTGATGATTTTGAAGAAGTCGTTATTACCCGAGCAGGGCGTGAACCCGCTGTTATTATCTCGCTGGCAGAATACGAGTCCCTCAAAGAGACCGCTTACCTACTCAGAAGCCCGGCGAACGCTCGTCGCCTCCTTGATGCTATCGACGAGCTAGAAAGCGGTAGCGGGTCAGCGCATTCACTGATTGAGAACTAGCTGCAAACCATGGAACTCATCTGGAGCGAAAATGCCTGGGAAGATTACCTATGGTGGCAGGTGCAAGACCGGAAAACCCTCAAACGAATCAACGCCCTACTCAAAGATATCCAGAGAAACGGCAATGAAGGTATCGGCAAGCCAGAGGCTCTACGCAATAACCTTTCGGGATATTGGTCAAGGAGAATCACGGATGAACACAGGCTTGTCTATAAAATTGTGGGTAGCTCAGTGCGGATAGCGTCCGTGCGGTACCACTATTCATAAAGTCTCGTAACGGATGCCCTATAACCGCATGGAGCGGCTCTAGCTGTCTACTCGGCACGGCTACACTTGTCACTATGCCCTTCACTATTTCCGCTGGAACCACCACCATTCACTCGCACCGACGCGGAAGCGTCCTTGAAGTGCTCGGTATTCCTTACGCCAGGGCACAGCGTTTTGAGTACCCGCAACCTGTTGCTTTCGAAAGTTTAGAGAGCACTTTTGATCCATCTCAGCCTGCACCGGCTGCGCCACAGTATGTGCGTGGCGGAGGGCAACCCGATATCCGTCAGTCGGTGCTCATCAGTGAAAGCTGCCAAAACCTCTCTGTCATTATGCCCGATGACCTCAACCCCGGCGAGCAGCTGCCGGTCATGGTGTACTTTCACGGCGGTTCCTATGTAGTCGGCAGTGGTGACGGTGCCCGTTATAACCCCGACAAACTCATCAATGAACACCGCGTCATTATGGTGCGCGTGACCTACCGCCTCGGTATTTTGGGTTTCCTCGGCGGCACCCCTGAACGTCCCGCCAACCTGGGTCTGCTTGACGCGCGCGAAGCCCTACGCTGGATCAAAAAGAACATCTCCCTCTTTAGCGGAGATCCCGACAACATTACAGCCTTCGGTCAGTCAGCAGGTGATGATTTGGTCTCTCGACTCCTCATCGCTGAAGGAGTTATTGACGAAGAACTGATACACCGGGCAATTATTCAAAGCGCGCCCATCGACCTCATCACCGGCAAAGAGAAGATGGCAGGTGCCATGCTCACCGCTGTGAGCCAGAAACTACCGGTGGACGCGTCCCATGAGGAATACGGTGCGCTGGCTTATAAGATGCAGGTTCAAAATCCCTTCCGTTTTGGTCTGGAAAGGTCAATGATGGCGTTCGGCACTCAGCTGGGGCACTACCCGCTACCTGCCGCCCATGATCTTGACGCTGCCTACGAGAAGGTTGCGGCGCGCGTCCGTGTGCTCATCGGTTCGAACGAGCGAGAATCAGCCTACTTTCTTCCCCGGAAAGTACCCCGCTGGGCTTTCGTTGTCACTGAGCCTGTTATTAGAAACTTCTCCTGGCGCATGTACGCGGTCGCTGCCCAGCGTTTTGTGCGCCGTCACCGGGAATCAGGGGGAGAAGCCACCCGCTACTACCTGCGAACGGGTTTTCCCAGCCACCGCATGGCGTCCGTACACTGTGCTGAACTGGGGCTGCTCTTTGATAACCCGTCATGGAAAGGTTCTGATCTCTTTGGTGGCCTCTACCCGTGCGAACGCGAAGATCAAGCCCGCGCACTACGCAACATCTGGGCAACTTTCGCAAAAACAGGGAAGGTGCGCACCGATTTAGCACAACAGGGAAGAATCGAATTCAGCTAAATACCGCCACCGTCATAGCTGCCGTACACCCAAAATGCGCCCCTACATACAGCAGGGTCTAGGGCAGGCACTTTCGGTGTGCAGCGCAGTAGAGGCGGGTACCTGGGAATAAACTGCCTGCTTAGGTTGCTGTACCTGCGACATACACACCGACCTAACGAGGCTATTTTCGTGGGATCACCCCTTTTTGAACCGTTCACCGTTCGCTCAATGACCACCCGTAACCGCCTGTGGGTGCCGCCGATGTGCCAGTACTCCGTTGATAAAGAAGACGGTATTCCCACCAGCTACCACACCCACCATTACAACGCCTTATCGCGCGGTGGCGCAGGTGCAATTATTGTTGAGATGACGGGCATTGAACCTGCAGCGCGCATTAGCCCCAACTGCTTGGGTCTGTGGAGTGACGAGCACACCGAGGCGCACAAAAACATTGTGGACGCTATTCACACCGGTGGCGCTAAAGCGGGCGTTCAGATTGCCCATGCCGGTCGTAAGGCATCAAGCGTTCCAGAGCGTGTTTCGCGTGACGGTGGTTCTTTGAAGGAGGACGAGGGTGGTTGGGAAACCTTTGCTCCTTCGGCTCTTGCTTACCCCGGTCTTAAGCAGCCAACCGCACTGACTATCGAGCGTATTGACGAACTGGTTGAAGCCTACGGTGCGGCTGCGGCGCGCGCTGTTGAAGCCGGTTATGACTTCCTCGAAATTCACGGTGCTCACGGTTACTTGCTCACCCAGTTCCTGTCACCGCTGTCAAACAGGCGCGATGACGAATACGGTGGCTCGCTGGAAAACCGTGCCCGCATGATCCGCCGTGTAGCACGTGCCATGCGTGCGTCCATGCCTGAAGAGATGCCCCTGCTGGTGCGCCTGTCAGCTACCGAATACCTAGAGGGCGGCATTACCGTTGAAGAAACCGCCCAGGTTGCCAGCTGGTTGAAAGAAGACGGTGTTGATATGGCAGATATTTCAACCTCGGGCAACTACCCGGCTGAGATCCGCGTTTTCGCTGGTTACCAGTCGCACTTTGCAGCCCAGGTCAAGCACAATGCTCAGATTCCCGTCGCTGCTGTTGGCATGATTAACTCACCGAGACTAGCTGAGTATCTGGTCGGCTCTGAACAGGCTGATGTTGTATTGGTCGGACGCGAGGCCCTGCGTAACGCGTCCTTCGCCTTGGAATGGGCGCGGGAAATGAAAGAAAACGTTGACTACGCACCCGGTCAGTATGCCCGTGCCTGGAATACTCGCCGCTAGCCTCTAACCCAGCACCGAGAGTGCAAAAAGTGGCATATTTCACCTAAAATATGTCACCTTTTGCATTCTCGGTAATCAAGATAAGATGATGAAAAAAGATTACTGTGACTTTCATTTATTTTTTCATAGTGGATGTGTAAAGTTTTCAGTCTTGCAGGGGATAGAATATTTTTTCACCCGCTGTGATTTTTTATTGAAGAAACCTTGCGGTTGGCATGAAACAACAGAAGAACCGGTGGCACAGAGTAACGCTCAGGTGAGTCGCAAGACATGGGGAATAACGGTTACCGCTGATTCAGCGGTCTTCTGTTGAGGGCATGTTGCTTACAGGCAAAGATGATTGTGAAAAGTGAAAATGGTGGGCACCCCCATTGTGAACACTACTTTTGCCTTTCTTTTAATGGCTCTTCACTTCAATACTTTTCGAGAGGAACCCTTTTTTGTGACTATCAAGATTATTGCTATTGGCAAGAAGCACGAGAAGTGGGTGAGCGAGGGGATTGACCGCTATGAGAGCCGTTTGCGCAAGCCGTGGGATATCACCTGGACCTACCTACCGCATTCTTCACTTGCCGAAGAGCAGGCGCGGGCTGAAGAGTCGAAACGTATTCTCGATAAGGTCAGCAACGGTGACTACCTCATTCTCTTAGACGAGCGGGGTAAAAATTTGAGCTCACCAGAATTATCAGCTCTGCTCAACAGTCACTTGGGTTTCAAACAGATTATCATCGTGATCGGTGGCGCTTACGGTGTTGATGACTCTGTGCGCCAGCGCGCTAACACGGTGTGGAGCCTGTCGAAGCTGGTTTTCCCGCATCAGTTGGTGCGTCTGATTCTGACGGAGCAGATTTACCGGGCAGGCGAGATCGCTCATAACCGCCCTTACCACCACGTATAGACTCTTGAACGGGCAGTTGGCTGCGCTTGCTTTAGACTGTTGGTATGTCTGAAAACCTCGCTGGTGAAAACGCTGCCGTTACTGTTGATGATTTCGAGTTGCCCGGTGTTCCTGACGCCTTTCAGCGTTTGTGGACCCCACACCGTCGTGCCTACGTGAAAACCGGTCAGCAGGATTACACGGTACATTCCTGCCCGTTTTGTGCTGCCCCAGAGCGTACCGATGAAGAATCGCTCATTGTGTACCGCGGCGAGCACGCCTACGTGGTTTTGAATCTTTACCCCTATAACCCAGGGCATTTGTTGGTGTGCCCGTATCGCCACATTCCAAACTATGACAATGCCAGCGCTGAGGAGACTGCCGAGATCGCGGCTCTCACCCAGCGCGCCATGAAGGTCATGCGCGGGGTCTCTAAAGCTGACGGTTTTAATATCGGCATGAATCAGGGCAAGGTTGGCGGCGCTGGAGTCGCAGCCCACCTGCATCAGCATGTTTTGCCTAGGTGGTCTGGTGACACCAACTTCTTGCCCATCATTGCGGGTACCAAAACCATGACCCAGACTCTGGATGAGATCCGTACCCTGCTTGCTGAGGGCTGGGCTGACGAGTCTTAGTTTTTAAAAGAGTGAGGATTGGCTCAGCGGCTGTTCGCTCGGTTGGTGGTGGGGTAGAAGTGCCCGGTTGCTGAGCTCTGTGAGGTTAACTAAAAAGGGCAGAGCCGGGTCACCGTGATGAACGGTCAAGAATTTCCCCGTGGCACCGCTGACGTAGAAACCACACTCACGATCTACCAGCGTAGGTAGCGCATTGAGCCATCCGGCTTTGAGAGCTGAATAGGTGCTTTCCATCGCCGAGGAGGGCTGCCACGGTTGGTCAATAATCTGATCCTCAGTGATGAAGTCTTCAAAGAGAGCGGCTTCTTGCAGGCTCCAACGGGCGAGCGCGACGGCTTGTGAGTGAGCTTTTTCCACTCGGTCGTGGGGTAGCGGTGAGCACCATGCCTTGTATTTGGCTCGCGCTTGTTTTGCCTGTACTAGCCCTGTTTCTTTGCTGATGAAGTCTTCCCAGATGCGTACTTGTGCCCCGTCATTGGCGTGACCGATGAAGGTGGCAAATGCCACGGCTTGTTCGTCGAGTCGGCGGGGGTTGGAGTGGGCGCTGGCGGTGCCGATTTTTGAGGTTCCGTCGGGAAAGGTTGCGATGTAGAGCCAGTGGTCTAAGGATGCGTAGGCTTGGGCTGCCGGGAGCAGGCGTGCCCCGCGGTGGATGCCGTGCATGGCTGAGAACTCGTCGAGAGCTATGCAGCGGGAGCATTGTTTGCCGGTGGTGATGGGTGCTGTGTTGGGGCAGGGGCGATGTTCGAAGCCGACGTATTGGTGGGATGCTTGTGCGTAACCGGCGCAATAGCGGTTGGTGCTCAGACCGGTTGCTTGAAGGTCGGTTTTTATGGTTGAGAAGCCCAGAAAAGCGCCAGGCGTTAGCGGTACCTGGGTAAGGATGCCGGTGGGGCGCACGTCCTGAGTGGTTTCAAGGACGAGGGTGGGCGCTCGGTCGACCCATTTGAGGTCGCGAAAAATTACCGGGGTAGCGTTGTCAGTAAAAAGTAGGTTATGCACCGATTAAGTCTAATCCACGGTCAGGGATGAGCACCTGCCAGGAACATAGCCGGAGGGTGTAGGGGAGGGAGAACCTCAGCACGATTTTTCTTCACCCTGTAAACTGGTGTGCATGTCTAGACCTCTTATTCGACTTGTGGGTCAGGGTGTTCGTTACGCGAGTAGGTTGCGTGGTGGAGGTTCTGCTTTCCCCGGTCTTGTGATGGAAAAATTTCACCCCGGTTTTGTAGCTGAGGCGTTGGCGACTTTGCCGCGCGGCGTTGTGGTGGTCTCGGGTACTAACGGTAAGACGACCACTACCAAAATGGTGGTGCAGTTGCTGGAGTCTCAAGGGTTGAAGGTTTTTACCAACCGTACGGGTTCTAACTTTGTGCGCGGCGTGGCGGCTGCTTTGTTGGGCGAGATGAGTCTGACCGGCAAGCTGGATGCTGATATCGCTGTTCTTGAGCTTGATGAAGCGCATGCTGTTCATTTTGTGAAGATGGTCAAGCCTGATTATGCGCTGTTGTTGAACGTTTTGCGCGATCAGTTAGATCGTTTTGGTGAGATTGACACAACCCGCCGTATGCTCTCAACCGTTGCTGCGGCAACTACTGGCACGGTGGTGCTCAACCGCGAGGATTCGCGCATTCGTCGTATTGCTGATGACGTTGCCACCGGTACCAATATTGAGTATTTCGGTCTGAGCCCCAAGTTGCGGGCGATGTTCCCCTCTGATGATGAGATGCGTTCGGGAGTTACTGCCAGCGAGCAGAATCTCCCCGAGGCTAAGGTCGCTCTGGCCGATTTTGCGGGCACCTGTTCAACCTTTGATATTGAGGGTGAAGAGGTCATAGGCGAGGTCAACCTCTACGGTGTGTACAACATCTTTAATGCAGCTGCGGCGATGGCGCTGACCCTCGAAGTGATGGGTGCGGACGCGAACTGTTCGGCTCTGATTGCTGAGTTGGCAAAGATTGCCCCGGCTTTTGGTCGCGGTGAGACCCTCAATGTAGAGGGGCAGACCCTGCAGTTGCTGCTGGTGAAGAATCCTTCGGGTTTCCGCCTCTCCTTGGCTTCAGCAGATGCCAAGGATTACGCCACTATGATTGCCATTAACGATGCTTACGCTGATGGTCGCGATGTTTCGTGGTTGTGGGATGTTGATTTCCACTCCCTCGAAAACGGCGGGGTTGATATGGTGACCGGTGTGCGTGCCTACGATATGGCGCTGCGCTTGGAGCACGATGACGTTACCGTTGCCCACATCGACGAGAACTTAGAATCAGCCTTGGCGACCTTTATCAAGAACTCTGCGGGTAAGCCCATGCGTATTTTCTGCACCTACACCGCCATGCTTGCCCTGCGTAAAGAGCTTGCGAAGATTACCGATGTTGAGGAGATTTCCTAAATGACTCAGGCTCGAAAATCTCTGAAAATTCTTCAGCTGTACCCCCAAGACATGAATATTTATGGGGACTGGGGCAATACTCTTTCGCTCTCTCGTCGCGCGCAGGCGCACGGCTTTGAGACCGAGATTGTTGATTATAACCCCGGTGATACCTTCCCCGAAGACGCTGACGTTATTGTGGGCGGCGGCGGTCAAGATTCAGGTCAGACCATTATTCAGGATGACCTGCTTGCCCTGGGCAATACCCTCAAAGCTCAAGCAGAGGCGGGTACACCCATGCTGGTGATTTGTGGTCTCTACCAGCTCTTCGGCAAAGAGTTTCGTACCATTGGCGGCGAAAATCTCAAGGGTATCGGCATCTTCGACCTGCACACCGTCGGCGGTGAAGAGCGCCTGATTGGCAATATCGTTGAGGAATCAGAGGAATTCGGCACCATTGTGGGCTACGAAAACCACTCAGGGCTGACCTACCTGGGCGAAAACGTCAAACCGCTGGCACACGTCACTAAGGGCGAGGGCAACAATACCGAAGACTCAGGAGAGGGCGCGCGCGTCCATAATGTTGTAGGCTCCTACCTGCACGGTTCGTTGCTTCCTAAAAACCCTCGCATTTCTGACTTTTTGATTGAAAAGGCGGTCTTGAACAAGTACGGCGAGTTTACTCCTGCCACACTTGATGATTCTGTGATTGAGAGGGCGCGTGCGTCCGCCATGGAACGCCCCCGCTAGCGGTTCGGTACAATAGATAACTGTGAAAAAGACTCGCTTCTAGCGGGTGAAAGACTGAGATAAAAGGAGATTCCATGTCGGGTCACTCCAAATGGGCTACTACCAAGCACAAGAAAGCAGCCATCGACGCTAAGCGCGCTAAGACTTTCGCTAAGTACATTAAGGGTATTGAAGTTGCCGCACGCATGGGCGGCGCTGATACCTCAGCTAACCCCGCGCTTGACTTGGCAGTGTCAAAGGCTAAGAAGAACTCTGTTCCTAACGACAACATTGACCGCGCTATCAAGCGTGGTGCTGGTCTGACCGGTGAAACCATTGACTACACCGAAATTATGTACGAGGTACGCGGCCCGCAGGGTACCGCTCTCTACGTTGAGTGTCTGACTGATAACCGCAACCGTGCAGCGGCAGAGGTTCGCACCGCGGTGACCCGCAACGGTGGCACCCTGGCTGACTCAGGTTCTGTTGCTTTCATGTTCGAGCGTAAGGGCGTTGCTGAGGTTACCAAGATTGACGGTCTGACCGAGGATGACGTCTTAATGGCAGTGCTGGACGCCGGTGCTGAAGAAGTTATCGACGATGGCGATGTATTCACTGTGGTTTCTGGTCCCTCAGATTTGCCCGAAATCCGTAAGGCTCTTGAAGAAGCTGAGCTGGAATACAACAATGATGATCCCGTATTCCGCCCCACTATGAACGTTGATTTGGACGCTGAAGGCGCTAAGAAGTTCCTCAAGCTGGCGGACGCTCTCGAAGAGCTTGACGATGTTCAGAACGTCTACTCCAACGCTGATATTTCAGACGAAGTAGCTGCAGAACTCGACGCTGAATAAAATGTAAAGGATGTGAAGGCTTGCCTTCTTCCCATGTTTTCAGGCGCCCGGTGGGTGAGCATGAAGCTCGCGTTCCGGGCGCCGCCCGTATCTTAGGGGTTGACCCCGGTTTGACGCGGTGCGGTTTTGGGGTGGTTGATATGACTGCCAACCGCAAGGCGTATTTTGTGGATGTGGGGGTTGCTGGAACCGCTGCCGCCCAGCCTCTTGATACCCGCGTCCACACTATTTTTGAGGCTGCTGGGCAGTGGCTTGATGCCTATAAGCCTAACGCCTTGGCAATTGAACGTATCTTTGCTCAGGAGCAGGTGAATACTGTGATTGGTACCGCCCACGCTTCGGGTGTGGTGATTGCTGCGGCTGCTTCGCGGGGTATCCCGGTTTTCTTTCACACTCCGTCTGAGGTGAAAGCTGCTGTGACGGGTTCTGGACGCGCCGATAAGCCGTCTGTGCAGCGCATGGTGGCGCGCATTCTGGGTCTGGAGACTCTGCCTAAACCTGCGGACGCGGCGGACGCGCTGGCGCTTGCTATCTGTCATGGCTGGCGTGGTGGTGGCATCGGTTCTGGTATCAACATGGCGGCAACTACTCAGACTCACCAGGGCTCGCGTCCATCTGCTGCGCGGGCGCGTCGCATACAGAACCTTACTCCTGCCCAGCGGGCGTGGGCTGACGCTGAAGCCAAAGCCCGCCGTGCGGGGCAGTAGATGGGCGCGGAACAGGTGAGTAAACGGGTAGCTGCGCTGTGCGTGACTGAGTGGATTTTCGAACATATTTTCTAATAGTATGGGTTCTATGATTGCTTCTTTGACCGGCCGCGTGGTACACGTTGGTCTTGATTCTGCCGTAATTGATGTCAATGGCTTTGGCATGCTGGTGAATGCACCTGCCCGAGTGCTTGCTTCTTTGCGTACCGGTGAAACGGCAACGGTTCTCACCACCATGATTGTGCGTGAAGATTCCATGACTCTTTACGGTTTTTCTGAACCTGCTGAGCGGGCAGTTTTTGACCTCTTGCTCTCAGTCTCAGGTGTGGGGCCGCGTATCGCTTTAGCTGCGCTAGGCATTCACACTGCTCAAGATATTGAGCGGGCGGTAGCAATGGGTGATGATAAAGCTTTTACTAAGGTGCCCGGCATTGGTCCTAAGGGTGCCCGCCGTATTGTTTTGGAACTCGCGGGTAAGCTGATTCTTTCGGGCGAAGACCAGTCTGCTGATCGACTACCGCTGAATACCGGTATCGTCTGGAAGCCTCAGGTTATTGATGCCCTCATGGGGTTGGGGTGGAGCGAGAAGGACGCCACCGCGTCCGTCGATACCTTCATTCAGCATGAACCGCAGGCTGAGACCATGACCGTTGCCCAGGCACTAAAAGCAGTGCTTGCGACTTTAGGCTCTCAGCATTCGCTGGGACGTCACTAATTTTTTTTCAGCCTTTTACGAAAGATCACCAGTTTCTATGAGTTTTGATTCCGCAGCTGAGATTCCCGGTCAGCGTCTTGTCGCCATGGAGGAAGAGCCAGAAGAGAAGATGATTGAGGCGGCGCTTCGACCCAAGTCGCTGGACGATTTTGTGGGGCAGAAGCGGGTGCGTCAGCAGCTTTCTCTGGTGCTTGAGGCGTCAAAAATGCGCGGACGCTCCGCCGACCATGTTTTGCTGTCGGGGCCTCCCGGTCTGGGTAAAACAACTCTGTCGATGATTATCGCCGCTGAGATGGAGGCACCGTTGCGTATTACGTCCGGACCTGCCATTCAACATTCGGGTGATTTGGCGGCTATTCTTTCGTCCTTGACCCCCGGCGAAGTTCTCTTTCTCGATGAAATTCACCGCATGAGCCGCCCAGCCGAAGAAATGCTCTATATGGCGATGGAGGATTTCCGTGTAGATATTGTGGTGGGTAAGGGTGCCGGTGCCACCTCTATTCCTCTAGAGTTGCCTCCTTTTACCCTGGTGGGCGCTACCACCCGTGCAGGTTTGTTACCCGGTCCCTTGCGTGACCGCTTTGGTTTTACCGGTCACCTTGAGTTCTATTCGGTGGACGAGCTACAGCTGGTCTTACGCCGTTCAGCGGGGCTTATGGATATGCAGATTTCTTCTGAAGGGTTCGCCGAAATTGCCGGACGTTCCCGTGGCACCCCGCGTATTGCCAACCGCCTCTTGCGTCGTGTGCGAGATTGGGCGCTGGTTAACGGCATTGATTACATCAACGCCCACGATGCTGCTGCCGCTCTTGATATGTATGAGGTGGATGCGCGCGGTCTTGATCGCCTTGACCGCGAGGTGCTCGAAGCCCTGATTCACAAATTCGGTGGTGGCCCTGTAGGTCTTTCTACTCTTGCTATTGCGGTGGGCGAAGAAACTGAAACTGTTGAAACGGTGGCTGAGCCTTACTTGGTGCGTGAGGGGTTGATTGGTCGTACACCGCGCGGACGCGTGGCTCTACCTGCTGCCTGGGAGCACTTGGACTTAGAGGCACCCGATTTGCCCTAGCCTAGGGGCACCACTTTCTCAATAGACAGCTTCAAGCCGTGACTTTACTGAGGTTTACCTTAGTGGCGCGTTTGTTCTGGGCTAGACCGGTACGTCTACTAGTATGGGATTAATTGTTTTTTGACGTTAGGTTTCTATGAATTCGGGTTCTTCATCCAGCGCAGTTTTCTATATTCTCATGCTGGTGCTGATGGTGGTCTTTCTCTTTATCCTGCCGGCTCGCCGTGCGAAGGCTCTGCGGGCACAGATTCAGCAGATGCACGACAGTTTGCAGGCGGGTGCCCAGATTGTAACCGTGGCTGGCATTTTTGGAGTGATCCAAGAGGTTAATAGGGATTCTCAGTTTGCTTTGGTTGAGATTGCACCCGGCACTGTGGTCAAGATACGTTTGGCGGCTATTGCTGAAATCGTTGAGACCGGCGCTCCCCATGTTCAGTCTGCCGTTCAGATTTCTTCCGAGCAGCCCGCATCAGCTGTGGAGTACCCGGCATCGGGTGCATCTGAGAGCTCGCGCGTAGCCGATAACGAGCGTCCGCAACAGTAAAGATTTTTCTCGCACGCAAGTAGCACATCCGGTGCTGCTTGCGTGCTTTAGTATTGTGAGCACACAAGAAGGAGTAGTGGGGGTATGGTCCGTAAACTCTCTCATGCTAGAAACACTCTGGTGGGTATGTTTTTAGTAATCGCCGCTGTGGTGGGCGGAATTTTTGCTACCACAGCATCGGGTGGCTCCTGGTCGCCCAAGTTGGCGCTGGACCTTTCCGGGGGCACCCAGTTGATTCTTGCACCGCAGGTTTCAGGTTCTGATTCTCAAGAGGTGACAGAGGAGCAGCTTGAGCAAGCGGTTGATATTATTCGTCAGCGTGTGGATGGCTCAGGTGTTGCTGAAGCTGAGGTTACTACTCAGTCGGGGCAGAACGTTGTGGTGTCTTTGCCGGGTGCGCTTGATAAGCAGACCCGTGATTTGATTCAGGCATCCGCGCAGATGTCTTTCCGTTCGGTATTGCAGGCGGGGGCACCTACGGCTGTTGCTGAGGAGAGTCGTTTGTCGGAGGATCAGTTGCCTCAGCCTGCGGGGGAGCCTGAGAACGGTTCAGACCCTAACTGGATCAGCGCTGATTTGTACCGTCAGTTTGAGGCTTTGGATTGTGCCGCTGTTGCTAACGAGGACGCCGAAGCACAAAACCCTGAAAGCGCGATTGTTGCCTGTGCAACCGATGGCACTGAGAAGTACATTCTGGGCCCGGTGGAGCTTAACGGTACCGATATTAAGAACGCATCCTACGGTCAGGTACAGTCTGCTCAGGGTTTTGCGACCGGTCAGTGGGGTGTGAATATTGAATTCACCGATACTGCTCGTGAAGTGTTCCGCGATATCACCACTCGTATGGTTGGTATTGGTGCTACTACCCCCGGTAGCCCCCGTTCTCGTTTTGCGATTTTGCTTGATGGCAAGGTGCTTTCTTCACCTTCATCTAAGGCTATTATTGCCGACGGTCGCGCGCAGATTACCGGTAACTTTACTGAAGAGAGCGCTAAGGCGCTGAGCGAGCAGCTTAAGTATGGTGCTTTGCCCATTAGCTTTGCTATTCAGTCTGAGCAGCAGATTTCAGCAACCCTGGGTACCGACCAGTTGAAGTGGGGTCTGTTAGCGGGTCTGATTGGTCTGGTGTTGGTCTTCATTTACTCAATTTTCCAGTACCGCCTGGTGGGTCTGGTTAATATCTTCTCCATCATTGTCGCGGCTATTTTTTCGCTGGCTTTGATTGTTTTGCTGGGCAACCTGATGAACTACCGTCTGTCATTGGCGGGTGTTGCCGGTTTGATTGTGTCGATTGGCTTGATGGCTGACTCCTTCATCGTCTACTTTGAACGTATTCGCGATGAGATTCGTAGTGGCAGAACTATTGCCGCAGCGATTGATCACGGTTGGCAACGTGCCCAGCGCACTATTTTGGCGTCGAAGGCAGTGAACCTACTGGCTGCGGTTGTGCTGTACCTGGCGTCGGTGGGTAACGTTCGTGGTTTTGCCTTTACTCTGGGATTGACCGCGATTTCTGACCTGGTAGTGACCTACCTGCTGATTCACCCGCTGATTGTTCTTCTGGGCAACACCAGCTATTTCAAGAACGGTGGGCGTTTCTCGGGTATGGATCCGGTGGCGCTGGGCGCTACTCCGTTGTACCGAGGTGCCGGACGCGTCCGCACGCCCGATGAAGCGCCGCTAGAAAGCGCGGCAGAGCGTCGCCGGGCTGCACGTTTGGCAGCTGAACAAGAAGCTCTAGAAGCTGACAAGATGAAGGCAGGTGGCAACCGTGGCGAATAAACTAGCTCAATTTGGTAATGATCTACATTCGGGGCAAAAGTCTTTTGGGTTTGTTGCCAACCGTAAAAAATGGGCTGTGCTGGCTCTACTGATTGTGGTGGCGGCTGCTTTGGTGCCGGTACTGCGCGGTGGCTTCAACCTTGGTATTGAGTTCCGCGGGGGTTCAGAGTTCACTGTTTCCTCCGTTCAGCAGACTGCCCCTGCCATCGGTGAAAATGCCATCTTTACAGCTGCACCCGAAGCGTCAGATGTACGTGTTACGAACATCGCCCCCGGTACTATGCGTGCCCAGATGAGCGAGCTGACTGACGATCAGACGCTTGCTGTTGCGTCATCCCTACGCGATGCCTATGCGGTGAGTGATGCTGAGGTGACCTCATCCTTTGTTGGCCCAACCTGGGGTGCTGATGTAACCCGTCAGGCGCTGTGGGGTTTGGTCTGGTTCGTTACCCTGGTCATGGCTGGTATGGCGCTTTACTTCCGCACCTGGAAGATGGCAGTCTCAGCCATTGCCGGTCTTATTTTCACTGTGGTTACCACCGTCGGTCTTTACGCACTGATTGGTTTGGAGATTACCCCTAGTGCAATTATTGGGTTCCTGACGATTCTCAGTTACTCGTTGTACGACACGGTGGTGGTCTTCGATAAAATTCGTGAGAACACAGCCCGCGCGTTTGAAGGTAAAGACAAGACCTTTGGTGAGCAGATTAACCTGGCTATCAACCAGACCCTGGTACGTTCCATCAACACCTCGATTGTTGGTTTGCTGCCGGTGGGGTCGATTCTTTTCATTGGTTCGCTGATGCTCGGAGCGGGTACTCTCAAAGACCTCTCGTTGGCTCTTTTCATCGGTATCATCGTGGGTACCTTAGGTACTCTTTTTGTTGCTGCACCGGTTTATGCGTGGCTGCGCCTGGGAGAGAAAGCTATTGTCGAACACGACGCGCTGGTTGAAAAGCACTGCCGCGGCGAGATCACAGAAGAACACAATGAGCAGCCGGTTACTCGACCTGAAGCAACCATGCAACGCATCGAGGTCAACAACATCAATCTGTAAAAGTCAAAGGTGAGGAACGCGGCATTACGTCGCAGTGACTTTAACGTAGCGGTATATCCCGCCGACCCATCAATGAGGGTTCGGCGGGATATACCGTTTAAAACCGCGACTTTGTGGGGAATAGAGGCACAACAGCAGCTATTGATCGAAGACCTTACACAAAAGGTTCAGACTTTCTTGGCTAGAGCGGGGCACTTTGACACATTCGTTCGCGCGATTGCTTAGAATAAATCTACACACCATGCCATCGAAAGGAGTTGACCGTGTCTGTTCAAGAGAACTCGAGTCAAAATTTGGGTAGGGCAAAGAAGCCTACCCGCGGCTCCCATCGAGTGATGTCGGCAGGAGAGCGCGTCCCCACCCGCCTTGTTTTTCCACGAGTAAACCCACAGAATGCGTCCGCGCGTCACTATTCGCCGGTGTTGGCGCCGGTGATCCGTACGGTGAAGAAATACCACCCGAACGAGGACTTGGATGTTATTCAGCGTGCCTTTGAGGTTGCTGATAAGTACCACCGCGGGCAGAAGCGTAAGAGCGGGGATCCTTATATTACTCACCCGGTTGCGGTAACCACTATTTTGGCGGAGCTTGGTGCTACCGGCCCGCTGCTGGTGGCTGGATTGCTGCACGATACCGTTGAAGATACTGAGTACACTAAAGAGCAACTGACGGCTGACTTTGGTGAGGAAATTGCACTGCTGGTTAACGGTGTGACTAAGCTCGATAAGGTTGATTACGGTGTGAATGCGCCGATTGAGACTATTCGCAAGCTGATTATTGCCATGACCCAGGACGTGCGTGTGCTGCTCATTAAGCTGGCGGATCGTCTGCACAATGCCCGTACCTGGCGTTTCGTCTCGCCCGGTTCTGCGGCAAAGAAGGCAGAGGAAACCCTGAAGTTTTATGCTCCGCTGGCGCATCGGCTGGGACTGAACACTATTAAGTGGGAGCTTGAGGATCTTTCTTTTGCGGCGATGTCACCTGATGTTTATGCCGAGCTGGTAGAGATGGTGGGTGAGCGCACCCCGCAGATGGAAAAGCATTTAGCGGACGCGCGCATCACGATTGCGAACCGTCTGACGGATACGGGTATTGAGGCTCAGGTTACTGGAAGACCCAAGCACTTCTATTCGATTCACCAGAAGATGGTGACCCAGAATAAGAACTTTGATGATATCAATGATATTTTGGCTGTTCGTATTCTGGTGGAGGACGAGGACGCATGCTACAGTGCGCTGGGGCAGGCGATGAGTATTTGGCCGATTGTTCCGGGGCGGTTTAAGGATTATATTCGTACTCCGAAGAATAATCATTATCAGTCTTTGCATATTACCTTGATTGGTCCTGGCGGTTTTCCGCTGGAGGTGCAGATTCGCACCTATAAGATGCATGAAGAGGCTGAGTACGGCCTTGCGGCGCATTGGCGGTATAAGGCTGCTTCGCGCGGTGAGTCGCTTGAGGCGAAGAAGGAGCCGGACGCTCATACGCAGTCGATTAACATCGGTATTTTGCAGAGTATCGCTGAGATTTCGAGTTCTAACCCGGATTCTGAGAAGTTCTATGAGATGTTGGCTGACACTCTGGATACCGATGAGATTGTGGTGCTGACACCTCAGGGTAAGCCTATTGCTTTGCCTGCCGGTTCTACGCCGGTGGATTTTGCTTACGCTGTGCATACTGAGGTGGGGGAGAAGACGGTGAGCGCCCATGTCAATGGCAAGATGGTGCCCCTGCACGCTCAGTTGGTGTCAGGTAGCACGGTGGAGATTACAACCAGTAAATCACCAACTGCCGAGCCGAGTGAGGATTGGCTAAAGTTTGTTAAATCCTCTCGTGCTCGCACGAAGATTCGCCAGTACTTTGCTAAGGGGCGTCGTCTGGAGGCGATTGATAAGGGTAAAGAACAGCTGACGAAGGCTATGCGTCACCATGAGCTGCCTTTACAGAAGATGATGACTCAGAGCCTCATGACGCAGGTTGCTCATAAGCTGAACAAGAACGATATGGCGACTCTCTACCACTCTGTAGGCGAGGGGACTGTCTCTACCCAGGACGTCATCGATCACTTGGTGTCTCTCTACTACGGTCATCAGGGTACACCTGAACCTGAGGTAGACGAGTTCGACGAGGTCATGTTTGGTAGCCCAACCACACTGGAGAACAGTAACAACGGTGTGATGGTAGCGGGCGCGGATTCTGTGATGACCCGTATTGCCCGTTGTTGTAGCCCTATTCCGCCCGATGAAATTGTTGGTGTGGTGACTAAGATGCAGGGCATTTCTGTTCACTGCAAAGATTGCACCAACGTTGCGAGTGAGGAGAGTGCTGCTCGTTCGGTCGAGGTCAAGTGGGCGCCCAACAGCAACACAACCTACCAGGTACGTCTTCAAATTGAGGCGCTTGATCGTCGCGGTTTGATTGCTGATATCACCAAGGTTTTTGCGGAGCAGCGAGTAAACGTGGTTGATATGCGAACTGCTACTACCCGTGACCGTGTTGCTATCTCAACGTATCAGTTGGATATCAGCGATAGGTTCATGGTGGAGCACCTCATTAACGTGTTGTTGAATGTCAAGGGTGTTTACAGCGCCTACCGCCTCACCGGCACGCGTCCTGAGTATGTTCATGCTTAGGTTTGTGGCATCCTAAAAGCTGCGTGTTGTTCACTTTCATTAAAGAGGCCCCCACTATTGGCTACCTCGCCAGTGGCGGGGGCTTTTCTGATTGCTCAGAGACGCAGGTTGGGCGTTGTCGATGATTGCCACCTATCTCATGTCTAAGGTAGAGGCAATTTTTTCGGCAATGAGTAGGCGTGCTAGACCTTGCTTCTTATATTTGAGGTAGGGCGTCTGTCGCAGATAAAATCGCACTTTTTCAACCGTACAGCCGAGAACTCCGTGTGCGAGGATATAAGGCACAACAGCCTCACTGGCATCGGGGTCGTAGATAAGCATATCTGCCACGGTACGCAGGGGAGTGGCGCATCGTATGCCGTTGAAAGTCAGATCGTCGTAGAGATGAAAGTTGATTTGGTGGGCAATGATTCCTTTGCGTTCGAGCATTCCTATGTTGGCGCGGCGGTGGCGGTTGAAGTCAATGTGTACTACTGGGCAGGCGGTGGTGAACCCCCATACCCAGCTGGCTGTTGAGCGCGAGATGCGCCCATCATAGAGACTAAAAACCTCAGGAAATTGCAGAGAGACCGCAAGGGCCCTGTGGCGGGCAGTAACGGTGGTGTTTTGTTCCACGTAGATGCTTCCGTGCAGATGAACCAGCCCTAGCTCTCGGGCAAAGACGTCATGTTCTTCAACTGCTATTCCGGCACTTGCTAGATTGACTAAATCGTCGAGGCACAGCTGACCAAGAGAACTTTCAAAGGTGCTGTGGTTGGTGGCAATAGTGCTGGGTGTTGAGGGCGGACGCCAGTGGGCAACCTGGGCTTGTGCGCTATGGGTGCCTGCTAGCAGGGGGTAGGGCAGTGCGGTCAGTAGAGAAGTTCGTGTGTGGTTCATGGTGTTCAATCTACAACAGACGGGCATAAAAAATCTCGCACTGCCTCAGAGCCTGTGGATAACTCTGTAACAGTGCGAGATAAAGCCTAGTCAGCTATGTTTTTAGCGTTTAGGCATTGAAGTCAGATGATGATGCCTGCAAGGTCGCCAGCCACTGACGGCGAGCTTCAAGTGCTTCTTCAGCTTTCTTGATTTTGTTGGCGTTGCCGGTGGCGCGCGCCTTTTCAAGGTCAGCTTCAAGACCTGCGATGGCTTCTTCAAGCTGAGTCAGCATGGAGTTAGCGCGTGCTTTCTTCTCGGGGTCGGTCTTTGACCATTTAGCCTGCTCAGCGCCGTTGATTTCGTCCTGAATCTTACGCAGCTCACCCTCAACGCGACGTACTGCGTTGCGGGGTACCTTACCTGCTGCGTCCCAGCGGTCAAGAATGGGTTCAAGCGCTGCTTTTGCTGCCTTGATGTCGGTGACGGGCAGAATAGCGCGTGCTTCTTCGAGCAGACCTTCCTTGACGGCGAGGTTAGCTTCGAACTCTTTGTCGAGTTCAGCGTTAGCTGCGGTGCGCGCGTCGAAGAACTTGTCCTGAGCGGCGCGGAATCGTGCCCACAGTGCGTCGTCCTCTCGACGTGATGCGCGGGGAGCTGCTTTCCAACGATCCATCAGATCGCGGTACTTGGTAGCGGTTTCAGCCCAATCGGTGGAGCTGGAGAGCACTTCAGCTTCTTCAATCAGTGCTTGCTTGGCTTTCTTCGCCTTAGCGTTTTGGGTGTCAAGCTGCGAGAAATGAGCGCGTCGTGCTTTGTCGAAAGAGGTGCGGGCAGCGCGGAATCGTTTCCACAAATCGTCCTCTACTGACTTCGCCAGGTGAAGGGTGCGCTGAACCTGCTTCCACTCTTCAAAGAGCTCGTTCATGCGGTTGGAGGAGTTCTTCCAGTGGATGCTGGCTTCGTCCTGAGCTGCGATGGTTTCAGCTTCGGCAACGATGGTTTCACGGGCTTCAATAGCCTTAGCGCGCTTGGCTTCTGACTCAGCTTTTTCTTCTTCTGCGCGTGCTGCAATCTTAGCGGTCAGGTTGGTCAGGCGCTCAGTGAGCTTAGTGTAGTCACCTACCATGTCACGCTTGGCAACCTGGGTTGCAAGGTGCTCAACCGCTTTCTGGGTGTCAGCTGCGGGAGCTTTATTTTCGACGCGAGCTTCAAGTAGAGCAACCTGCGCCTCTACGTTCTGGAACTTGCGGGCGAAGTAAGTCAGTGCTTCGTCTGCGCTCTGCGCTTCGGGAACCTGACCGACCACGAAGTCTTCGCCTTCAACAATGACGAAAACGTGGTTGTCGTCAGAGACGCGGCCGAACTTGCGGGCTTCTTCGAGGTTTACAGTGTCGTCGGATTTAGTAGTCACCGCTATAACTTTCTTGCTTGAGCGAACTGGAAAATAAGTTGCAGGTTTGTGGTTGTTTATCTGCAAAAACTTAGACTGCCGGTCACCATCGATGGGTTGAGGTTAAACCGGCAATTGATTTTAGTGTACTGAAGCGAGGGGCAGGTGTGCATCTTTGACACTGTTAAACAAGTGTGCGCTTGGAAAGGCGGTGAGAAGGGCTGAGGGTTATTGTGACCAATTCCAAGTGTTGAACTTGCGCGCGTAGGAGGTGTGCAGGTTGGGTGCGGTGCGCTGTTTCCAGTAATGTTAGGTGTAAGTGTGCGTTGGTCTCTGGTGGCTGGCGCGAGATTTTTACTGGTGTACCACCTTTTTTATGAGGAGATGACTCATGGCGCGTAAGGCTTCACTGTCTGGCTTTCCCGAGCACTTACCGGCTGAACGTCTGGTCGAAAACTTTGTGCTAGATACTTTGCGTGAGACCTTTGAGCTTCACGGATTTTCGTCGATTGAGACTCGCAGCGTTGAGACTGTTGAGCAGTTGCTGCGTAAGGGCGAGATTGATAAAGAGGTGTACGCTGTTTCACGTTTGCAAGAGGACGAGAGTGAGCGTGGCAAGAAGGAAAAGCTGGCGTTGCACTTTGATTTGACGGTGCCTTTTGCTCGTTATGTGGTGGAGAACGCCGGGTACTTGAACTTCCCGTTTATGCGTTATCAGATTCAGAAGGTGTGGCGCGGTGAGCGTCCGCAGGAGGGTCGTGCGCGTGAGTTCACTCAGGCTGATGTTGATGTAGTTGGCGATGGCGTCCTGCCTTTCCGCTATGACGTTGAGCTGGCGCTGGTAATGGTTGATGCCCTCTCGAAACTGCCTATTCCTGAGTTCAAGCTGCGTATTAATAACCGTAAGCTCTCTGAGGGGTTTTATAAGGGCATTGGGTTAGAAGATACTGCCGGTGTTCTGCGTTCGATTGACAAGATTGACAAGATTGGGTCGGACGCAGTTGCTCAGCTTCTCAAGGACGAGCTGGGTGCAAGTGATGAGCAGGCACAGGCTGCTATTAAGCTGGCGCAGATCAAAACCGAGGACACCTCTTTTGTTGAGCAGGTGCGCGCTTTGGGTGTGAACCATGAGCTGTTAGAGGAGGGCCTGACCGAGCTGAGCGAGGTTATTTCTGAGACTGCTAAGCGTGCCCCCGGTCGAGTGCGGGCTGATCTGTCAATTGCTCGCGGCCTTGATTACTACACCGGCACTGTCTACGAGACGGTGCTGGTGGGTCACGAGCAGCTAGGTTCCATTTGTTCCGGCGGTCGCTACGAGTCTTTGGCCTCTAACGGCAAGCGCACCTACCCCGGTGTGGGGTTGTCGATTGGTGTTACCCGCGTGGTAGCACGCATCCTTTCGCAAAACCTAGCAGAAGCATCTCGCGGTGTGCCTTCGGCAGTCTTTATTGCTTTGACTAACGATGAGATGTGGTCAGCAGCCCAGGACGTTGCTGATGCCCTGCGTACACGCAAGATTGCCTGTGAGGTTTCTGCAACCGCAGCGAAGTTCGGCAAGCAGATTAAGTACGCTGAAAAGCGTGGTATTCCTTTCGTGTGGTTTATCAACGAGAAGGAAGGTCAGCTGGTTCACGAGGTCAAAGACATTCGTACCGGTGAGCAGGTAGAAGCTGATCCCACTGCTTGGATGCCCCCGGCAGAGGACTTGCAGGTGCGCGTCCGCCCGGTTGTTGCTGAATAACACCAGCTTTCACTAGAAGTTTTATACATTATTGAACGTGCCGCCTCCGACAAAGAATCGGTGGCGCTAACGAAAGGACTATGAGTGCTACGCACACATACCCTCGGTGAACTAACTGCCGAGAACATTGGTGAGACCGTGACCCTAGCTGGTTGGGTAGCTCGCCGCCGCGACCACGGTGGTGTGGCTTTCGTCGATCTGCGCGACCGTGAAGGTGTCACCCAAGTTGTCTTCCACAATGAAGCTGACTTTGAGCACCTGCGTAATGAGTACGTGCTGAAGGTAACCGGTGAGGTTGCTAAGCGCCCCGAAGGCAACGAGAACCCCAACCTGACTACCGGTGAGATTGAGGTTATGGTCAAAGAGGTTGAGGTGCTGAACACCGCAGCGCCCCTGCCCTTTCAGATTGATGAGCACGTTGAGGTGGGTGAAGAGGCTCGCCTGAAGTACCGTTACCTCGATTTACGCCGCCCGGAGCCTGCGCGTCTGATGCGTTTGCGTTCGGATGCTAACCGCGCTGCTCGCGAGGTTCTGGCGGGGGATCAGTTCACTGAAGTTGAAACTCCCACCCTGACCCGTTCAACCCCTGAGGGTGCGCGTGACTTCTTGGTGCCCGCCCGTTTGGCGCCCGGTTCTTGGTACGCATTACCCCAGTCACCCCAGCTCTTCAAGCAGCTGTTGCAGGTGGGCGGTATCGAGAAGTACTACCAGATTGCTCGCTGCTACCGAGATGAGGATTTCCGCGCTGACCGTCAGCCTGAATTCACCCAGCTTGATATCGAGGCGTCTTTCGTTGATCAAGAAGACATCATCGATCTCGGTGAGCGCATTGTTGAGGCTGTATGGAACCTGATTGATGTGAAGGTTCCCCGCCCCATTGAGCGTATTACCTACAAGGACGCGATGGAGAAGTACGGCTCTGACAAGCCTGACCTTCGCTTTGGTCTTGAACTGACCGAGCTGACTGACTACTTCAAAGACACCACCTTCCGTGTCTTCAAGGCTCCTTACGTGGGTGCTGTAGTGATGCCCGGTGGCGCATCTCAGGCACGTCGCACCCTCGATGCTTGGCAGGAATGGGCTAAGCAGCGCGGTGCTAAGGGTCTGGCGTATGTTTTGATTCAGGAAGATGGCGAACTGACCGGTCCTGTCGCAAAGAACATTACTGAAACTGAGCGTGAAGGTTTGGCTGCCGCAACCGGTGCAAAGCCCGGCGACTGCATCTTCTTTGCAGCCGGCGATGCCAAGTCCTCCCGTGCTCTGCTGGGTGCGGCTCGTGTTGAAATCGGTCACCGTACCGGTCTTATCAAGGACGGCAACTGGTCATTTGTGTGGGTAGTAGATGCGCCCATGTTCGAACCTGCTGCTGATGCTACTGCCTCCGGCGATGTTGCCTTGGGTAACTCAGCTTGGACTGCTGTTCACCATGCTTTCACTTCGCCCAAGCCCGAGTTCATGGATTCGTTCGACTCTGAGCCCGGTGAAGCACTTGCTTACGCCTACGACATTGTGTGCAACGGCAACGAAATTGGTGGCGGTTCAATCCGTATTCACCGTAAGGACGTTCAGGAGCGTGTCTTCAAGGTTATGGGCATCTCTGAAGAAGAAGCTCAGGAGAAGTTCGGCTTCTTGCTGGACGCTTTCTCCTTCGGCGCGCCTCCCATGGGCGGTATCGCTTTCGGTTGGGACCGCGTCCTGCAGCTGATTGGCGGCACCGACTCTATCCGTGACGTCATCGCCTTCCCCAAGACCGGTGGCGGCTTCGACCCGCTGACCGCAGCGCCCGCGCCGATTACCCCGGCTCAGCGCAAGGAAGCTGGCGTTGACTTCAAGCCGAAGAAGGATGAAGACAAGAAGTAGTCTTCTCATTGCGTAACTCTAGCGTCGCTGATGTGTAGCGGCGCTAGAGTTGTTTAAAGATTGTTTTATTGTTGCGAGGGTGAGGTAGAGATGAAGGTTGTTCTGCAGCGGGTTTCTAGCGCTAGCGTTGAGGTGGATGGTGCGGTAGTGGGCTCTATTGAAGGAGCCGGCTTGCTGGCTTTAGTGGGTATTACCCACGCTGATGGGCAGCGTGAGGTCGCTAAACTTGCCGAGAAAACCCTCAATCAACGCATTTTTGCCGGTGAGAAGTCGGCTGCTGATATCGGTGCTCCTCTTTTGGTGGTTAGTCAGTTCACCCTCTATGCAGATATGAAGAAGGGGCGCCGCCCGTCCTGGTCACAGGCGGCTCCGGGGGCTGTGTCTGAGCCGATATATGAGGCCTACGTTCAGGCGCTCCGCGATGCCGGGGCGCAGGTTGAAACTGGAGTCTTTGGTGCCGACATGCAGGTGAGTTTGGTGAATGATGGTCCGGTGACCCTTCTGCTGGATTCTGAGGATTTGCTCTAATGGCTGATCTGTTCGATGCGGTAGACGATGATTCGACTGAATCTGAGGTTCGCAGGGTGCGTGCGCCTTTGGCTGTGCGTATGCGTCCGCGGGTGCTTGATGAGATTGTGGGGCAAAAGCATCTTTTACGCCCCGGTTCTCCCTTGCGAGTATTAGCGGGGGAGAAGGGGCGTGCCACCGCTGCCCAGTCGGTAATTTTGTGGGGCCCGCCCGGTATCGGTAAAACAACTCTCGCCAACGTGATTGCCCGCTCTGGTGGGCGCAAATTTGTGGAGCTTTCTGCTATTACCGCCGGTGTGAAAGATGTGCGCGCGGTGATGGAGCAGGCGCTGCAAGACAGAGATTTTCACGGTATTTCTACCGTGCTGTTTCTTGATGAGATTCACCGTTTTACGAAAGCCCAACAGGATGCCTTGCTGCCGGGGGTCGAGAACGGGTGGGTGGTACTGATTGCGGCAACCACGGAGAATCCTTCTTTTTCGGTGATTTCACCTTTGCTCTCGCGCTCTGTGTTGTTAACTCTCACCGCTTTAGAAGATGATGATATTGCTGACCTTTTGCAGCGAGCTGTGACCGATAGACGCGGACTCTACCGGTCGGTATCATTGAGTGATTCTGCTCGGGAACATCTGGTACGAGCTTCAATGGGGGACGCTAGGCGCGCGCTCACTTCGTTGGAAGCTGCCGCTGCGGTTGCGCTCGAAGAAAGCTCCGAGCATCAAAGCTCTGAGGTACAGCAGGAGGGTGTTCCTGAGATTACTCTGGAGCACGCTTTGGAGGCTTTGAACCAGGCGGCGGTGCGCTATGACCGTGCGGGAGACCAACACTATGACGTCACGAGTGCCTTTATTAAATCTATTCGTGGCTCTGATGTGAACGCTGCCTTGCATTATTTGGCGCGCATGATAGTGGCGGGGGAGGATCCGCGGTTTATTGCCCGCCGCTTGGTGGTGCATGCGAGTGAAGATATCGGTATGGCTGATCCTACGGCACTGACGGCGGCGGTGAGTGCGGCGCAGGCGGTGCAGCTGGTTGGTATGCCTGAGGCGCGGTTGAATCTTGCTCAGGCAACTGTGCATTTGGCGACTGCACCCAAATCTAATGCGGTGTATCGGGCTATCGATGCGGCGATTGCCGATGTGAAAGCTGGGGGAGCTGGTTCCGTCCCGCTGCATCTGAGGGACGCTCATTATCAGGGTGCGGACGCGCTGGGGCACGGTCGCGGCTACATCTACCCGCACGATGAACCGGCAGCGGTAGCCGCCCAACAGTACCTACCCGATGAGCTGATGGGTACTGTATATTACGTTCCTTCCCGCTACGGGGCTGAGAAAATGTTGGCAGAGCGGCTGGAGAGGGTTGAGGGATTGTTGCACCCGGAGGAATGACCAGAGAAGGAATCTTTTACGTTCATTACGCGACACGCTGAACATCTGAAAGTATTCACTCGATAATTTGAAAGTTGCTCCCTGAGAAGACTTTTAGCCTAGTCAGAATTGTTTTTAGGTCGGCTTTCTTCAGGTAAAACACTCTATTGCCCCCTTGTGACTTAGCGTTTGCCGCATGTAAAACTATAAATCAGCGAGGGTGCGTTATCATAAAGAGTCGAGACTGACTTTGGTGAAAAATGCATTCCGAGCATCTTTTCGCTGTGAATGTCTCAGATTTTTATACCCCACCATACACTTTGAGGAACTATGACTCAGAATATTTCACGCCGTAGCCTGGCAAAGGGTGCTGCATGGGCAGCTCCTGTAGTTGTCGCGTCATCTGCGGTGCCAGCTTACGCTGCATCCCCCAACTGCCCTTCAGATATTGACAGTCAGGTCGATGCAGTTTTCCAGGTTCGCCTGGCTGCATTGCCCGATCTCTCCGGCACCTCTATCCGTTTATGGTTCACCAATAGATCTGGTATTAATGGAGGTCTGCATACTTCCAACCTGCGTGCGCAGGTAACTAACGGTGGTGCAATTGACGCTGCCGGTCTGCCTTTCGGTTTTGAATTCGCTCAGCGCAACGTTGCTACTTCAGCTGCCATTAACAAGCTCTTCTCGGGTGGTACTATTCGTACCGCTCGGATGCCGGTGGAATGGCCCGCGAATGCTAAGTGGAACACTCGAACTGGTGTAGCAAATTCTACTCCGCGTGCTATCAATGTCGATGATCCCTTTGCGGCTAACCAGCGAGATGTTTCCCACGCTTCTTCTTTCGCCAAGTCTTACTCCGCGGACGGTCTTTACAACGATTTAGCTTCGGGTGAATTTGGTGAGGAGACTGGTGTTCCCCGGGGTAACCACCTCACTTGGATTCTTGCTATGAGGCCGGATACCGCCGTCACTAAGGGATCAGTTGTAGACTTCGTTAATTCTAACTGGCGTGATGGTGGTACCGGTGCTGGTGGCGGCGGTGCAATTTACACCTCTCTTGGTGTGCGACCCATCGGCTACCTTCCTCCCAGCTTTGAAGAGGTTCGTGCGGCTGTTGGATCTTCTATCGACGAAACTTGCTTGGTAGAGGCCTACACCAAGCGCGCAGAAGCTTGGCGTAGCAGCAGTGAGCGTTTCGCTGGTGCCACTGTTGAATTCAGCGGTTGGGGTTTTGATTCTACCGGTGATGTTAAGACCGTTGCCTACTTTAGTGACGACTTTGTTTATTCACACGAGATTGGTGCTTTCCAGGGGGCACTTACAGGTACTAGCTTCGCCTCTGGCGATACCAACGCCATTGACTTCTTTAACAAGCAGCTGGTCGGGCTTACCGCTGGTCAGAACACTCAGCTGGGTTATCAGCTTATGTACGCAGATGGCATCTGGTAAGACTTTGTTGCGCCAAGGGTGAAAATTACTAAGTGCAGTTGATGCTCTGTGATTTAGGGTGGCGCTCTTGTAATGGGGCGCCACCTTTTTGTCCTGTAGCTATACCTTGTGCAGAAACCCACACCTAGCTTAGGTGTTCTTACGCTGACAAGTTCTAGGCTCGGGGTTACACTAGATGAAGTGACTGGCAGACTACCCTAAACGCAGTATCTGCCCTTGGTAAGGGAGAAGGTACTGATTACTGGGTAGCTCGTAGTATCGAGAGTGCGGCTGCTCTCTGCTCTCCACCGCTCAAACTGTGGGCGACCCATTGGGAGGCCAGGTCACCAGAACAAATGGCACATCCACACAGCTGGGAAGGCTCAGCACATCACCGTACATGCGTTACGAGCCGTGTCAACCGCTAAAGAAAAGGAATATGAACTGTGTCTAAGCAGAATCGCACCCGCCGTACCGTACGTCACTCACGTGCGCTCGGCATCGCACTGACCCCCAAGGCTGAAAAGTACCTGGAGCGTCGCCCGTACGGCCCCGGTCAGCACGGTCGCGCGCGTAGGAAAGCTGACTCAAACTACGCTACCCAGCTGAAAGAGAAGCAGCGTCTGCGCGCACAGTACAACATCCGCGAAGCACAGATGCGTCGCGCATACCTCGAAGCGAAGCGTATCGAAGGTCAGACAGGTAAGAACATGGTCGAAATCCTCGAAACCCGCCTCGACGCACTTGTACTGCGCTCAGGTTTCGCACGCACCATTGCAGCGGCACGTCAGCTCGTTGTACACCGTCACATCATGGTAGACGGCGTACGCGTTGACCGCCCCTCATTCCGTGTGAAGCCCGGTCAGCTCATTCACGTTCACCCCAAGTCAGAGAAGATGGCTCCCTTCCAGGTTGCAGCAACCGGTGCACACCAGGACGTGTTGCCTGACACTCCCGCTTACCTGAACGTTGAAATTGAGAAGCTGCACGCTAAGCTTGAGCGTTCACCCAAGCGCGAAGAGATTCCCGTGACCTGTGAAGAGCAGCTCGTGGTTGAATACTACTCACGCCTGGCGTAATCGCTAACCTAGTGGCCCGCGCCCCTCTGGCAACAGATGGGTTCGGGTCGCTAGTTATTTAAGAGACGATATTCTTCACGGTCGGCGCTAAATGGTGTGTGCCACCACGAAGGACTCTTAACTACGAAACTCAAAGCCCTTACAGTAGACTGTTATCAGTTCGTTATCTTTTAGTCGTTATGAGGTTCATTGTGAGTGCTCCCGAGGCAGCAGTTATAGTCCTAGCGTTTATCTCAGTGGCGCTAACCGTTGCCCTAGCTATTCCCCTGTGGAAGCTCGGCAAACTCTTTGATGAACTCACCCATACTGTCAAAGACCTCAATGCGAACACCACCCCGCTTATCGACGAGGTGACCCGCACTGTTGCTACCACCAACTCACAGCTTGAGAAGGTTGACGGCATCACCTCTAACGTCTCTGATGCTTCAGCTAATGTTTCAGCGCTTTCTTCGCTGGTTGCTTCAACGGTGGGTCAGCCACTGATTAAAGTCGCTTCTTTCTCTTACGGTCTGCGTAAGGCAGTCAAGGGCGATGATGCAGGCTCCAACCCCACCGCTACAGGCAGTACCGCAGCTGGCGCGTCTGCTCGCGCCACCGGTGAATCAGCTGGCTTTACCCAAGCCCCTGGTCAGGGCGGCAGTATCTAATGGGGTTTCTCAGAACAGCGGCGCTGCTAGCTGGGGGCGCTATCGCAGGCTACTTGGCCTCCCAAACTCAAGAGCGCAGAAAACACGAAACATCTACAGAGCTTGAGCGTCGAGAGCGCTCTGCTCAAGAACTTCTGACGCAAAGGCAGGCGAACATGGCAAAGTTCTTCGACTCGCCCCTGGGTAAGCCCCTGCAGCCCTATGCACTGAAAGCTGTAAAGTTCGCGGCTACGGTCAAGCAGGGAATGAACGAACGCGAGGAGCAGCTAAAAACCAAGTTTGATGCTCACGTTGAAGACGTGCGCCCCGGCTCTCTCGATGGCTGGGAGGAAGAACCCGGCAACCGTCCGTTAGAGTCAGCCGAACCCGGCGACTACCTCGAATCTGAAGTGGTTGAAGTCGATTCAGCAGAGGGCATCCGCCAAAGAATGGCGCGAGATACGCAATTAGGCAAAGACTTCTTCGCGTAATAGTCTTGAGTACACATAAGTTTTGATGATCGAAGGTAAGGAAAAACTTCTTCATGCTTTCACAGGAAATCTCCAAGCGCTGGACTGAGTTCTTTGAAGCTCGCGGGCACACCCCTGTTCCCTCAGCATCGTTGGTCTCACACGAGCCCGGCGCTATGTTCACTATCGCCGGTATGGTGCCTTTCATTCCCTATTTCTTGGGCCGTGAAACTGCACCCTATTCGCGTGCTGTTTCGGTGCAGAAGTGTATTCGTACCTTAGATATTGAAGAGGTCGGTAAGACTGCCCGCCACGGTACCTTCTTTCAGATGGCGGGTAACTTTTCGTTCGGTGACTACTTCAAAAAAGAAGTTATTCCCTGGGCCTATGAGCTGCTAACCTCATCCGTTGAAGACGGCGGCTTTGGTCTGGACGCTAACCGCCTGTGGGTCACCATTTACGAGGGTGACGATGAGGCCTACGATATCTGGACTAAGAGCGTAGGATTCCCCGCCGAACGTATTCAGCGCATGGGCATGAAAGAGAACTACTGGTCAACCGGCCAGCCCGGTCCTGCCGGCCCCGACTCCGAAATCTTTTACGACCGCGGCCCTGAGTACGGCAAAGAGGGCGGCCCAGCAGCGGACGATGACCGCTACATTGAAATCTGGAACCTCGTGTTTATGCAGTACCAGCGTGGCGAGGGTACCGGCAAAGACAGCTTTGAGATTCTGGGCGAACTGCCCAAGAAGAACATCGATACCGGCTTGGGCGTTGAGCGTCTAGCTATGCTCTTGCAGGGGGTTGAGAACTTCTACGAGACCGACCAAGTGCGCCCCGTCCTCGATGCGGCGTCCAAGCTCTCGGGTAAGAAGTACCACGGCTCAGAGTCATCCGCTGATGAGGGTTATGAGGACGACGTGCGCATGCGCGTGGTAGCTGACCACATTCGCTCCTCACTCATGCTCATTGCCGACGGCGTTTCACCGTCAAATGAAGGACGCGGCTACATTCTGCGCCGTCTGATGCGTCGTGCTATTCGCGCTATGCGTCTGCTGGGCGTTACCGAGCCCTGCCTACCCGTTCTCTTCCCTGCCTCCCGCGATGCGATGAAGGGCGCTTTCCCTTACGTTGCAGATGACTTCGAGCGTATTTCACGCATTGCCTACGCAGAAGAACTCGCTTTCTTGCGCACCATTGAATCTGGTACTGAGCGCCTTGAAACTGCCGTGAAGGCGGCCAAGAGCGGCAACGCTGTTGTCTCAGGTGAAGAAGCATTCGCCCTGCACGACACCTACGGTTTCCCCATTGACTTGACCCTCGAAATGGCTGAAGAAGCTGGCGTGAAGGTCGATGAGAAGCAGTTCCGTGCTCTTATGCTGGAACAGCGCGAACGTGCTCAGGCAGATGCCAAGGCAAAGAAGGGCTCACACGCTGATCTTTCTGCCCTGCGCCAGTTGGCAGACGAGCGTGGCTCAGTCTTCACCGGCTATGACGAACTGCACACCGAGACTGTGTTGCGTGCCCTGCTGGTAGACGGTGCCACCGTACCCGCTGCTAAAGCAGGGGATAAGGTCGAGGTTGTTCTTGACGAGACCCCCTTCTACGCTGAGGCAGGCGGTCAGGCAGCAGACACCGGCAAAATTACCGGCGACGGTTTCACCATTGAGGTTCACGACGTTCAGCAGCCTGTCAAGGGTCTGAGCGTTCACCGCGCAACTGTGCTTGACGGCGAAGTCGCTGCGGGTACTTCTGTGACTGCTCAGGTTGATGTGCAGCGTCGCCGCGATGGCGAAAAAGCCCACTCGGCAACCCACATCGTTCACGCAGCCCTGCACCAGATTCTGGGTAACGAAGCAACCCAGCGTGGCTCCTTCAACAAAGAAGGCTACCTGCGTTTCGACTTCGCATGGAACGAAGGTTTGTCAGAGTCAGCGAAGCAGGAAGTCGAAGAACTTTCAAACCTCGCTATTCGCGACAACCTGCAGACTGTTACCCGTGAGATGTCACTTGATGAAGCAAAGGCCATGGGCGCTATGAGTCTCTTCGGCGAGAAGTACGGCGACACCGTGCGTATGGTCGAAATTGGTGGCGAATTCTCCCGTGAACTCTGTGGTGGTACCCACGTTGATTCGTCAGCTCAGATTGGTTCGCTGACCCTGCTCACCGAGCAGTCCGTTGGTTCAGGTAACCGTCGTGTTGAGGCACTCGTTGGTTTGGATTCCTTCAACCACTTGGCTGCTGAGCGCACCCTGGTCAACCAGCTCACCGGTCTGATGAAGGTTCAGAAATCAGCTGACCTGCCCGCTAAGCTCACCGAGACTCTCGACAAACTCAAGCAGGCTGAAAAGGAACTCGAAAAACTGCGTAAGGAGAAACTGCAGGCTGAAGCCGGCAAGCTGACCGAAAAGGCAGAAATGATTGGCTCCGTGCGCACCCTGCTGCATAAGGCGGGTGAACTCTCAGCCAACGAAGTACGAGATTTGGCTATTGACCTGCGTTCACGCTTGGGTGAAGACGCAGCAACTGTTGCTGTCACCGGCGTCAGCAACGGACGCCCCGTCATCATCATTGCTACCAACCAGGCAGCCCGCGATGCAGGTATCAAGGCAGGCGCACTCGTGCGCGTTGCAACCGGCGTCCTCGGTGGCGGCGGTGGTGGCAAGGACGACCTTGCTCAGGGTGGTGGGCAGGACGCCACTAAGATTGACGCAGCATTTGCGGCTTTGCGCGATGCCATCACGGCGGCAGGTGCCTAAAGCGTGAGCTTCACACGCGGGGTACGCATCGGTATCGACGTGGGCAATGCCCGGGTCGGCGTCGCTGCGTGCGACCCAGACGGAATCCTAGCAACCCCCCTCAAGACCCTGCGCAGAGACCTGAAGAAGAACTCAGATCGACGGGTGCTGCGCAAACTGATTGAGGTGCATGAGGCAACCGAAATTTTTGTGGGTCTGCCCAAAACCATGTCAGGTGGTTCTAGCGCATCCACCGAGATGGCAGAAACATACGCTCAGGCTCTGGCGAATGAGCTAGCTGCCGAAGGTAACCCCCTGCCTATCTATCTCGTTGATGAACGCCTGACCACGGTGAGCGCCCACCGATCCCTCCACGAAGCAGGAGTTTCATCACGAAACTTTAAGGCTGTGGTGGATCAGGTTGCAGCCGTCAATATTTTGCAGTTCAGTCTTGATACTCTCAAAGCGGATCGCTCTTTACCTGGATACTTGGTAGAACCACGCGAAGTATCAGCCGAAGATTCCCCCCACCCTACTCGCGAACGAAACGGAGAACCCGAGTGACTAAGAATCCGAGTTCTTACGGTGCTGACAACGAGCCAGACAGCCTCTCTGATCTTCTGGCACCAACCGACGCTGAAGAACAGGAAGGAATCGTCAGCCCGCTCATTGAACACAGTGAGCGCCGCGATGACGAACGTCGCCGCCGCAGGGCACGCAGCCGTAACTTCATGATTACGGCCATGCTGGTTTTCGGTGTTGCTATCGTCTTGGTCATTGCTACCCTGGCACCGCAGTACGGCTGGTTCAAGCGCAAGGACTTCGCCGGTGAGGGTAACGGCACGTCCGTGAGCTTCACCGTCAACGAGGGTGACCCCATTGGTGTTATTGCCGCCAACCTTGAAGAGGCGGGTGTGATTGCGGATGCTGGACGCTTCGTGGAGACCTACTCAAAAGAGGCTGCCAAGAAGTTCATTCAGCCCGGCGAGTATGAGATGCAGCAGGAGATGAGTTCTTCAGCTGCTATTTCTGAACTGGTGGGGGAGCAGAACGCAAATTCCGTCTATATCGCGCTGCAACGCAACCTGCGAGCTGACGAGGCGTATCAGGTGATTGCAGATGCTGCCGGTGTTGATGTTTCTGAGGTTAGCCGCTACGACAAAGAAAGGTCACGCTTCGGTATTCCAGAGAAGTTTCCCTCCTTAGAAGGGTGGATTCACCCGGGCGAGTACCGCTTTGAAGAAGGCACCACCGTTGAGGAAATCCTTCAGAGCCTGGTGGATCGTACTCGCAGTGAGCTAGAAAAAGCGGGTATCACTGGCGATGAGGAAATCTTCCACGTACTTACCGTAGCCTCCATTCTTGAGTTTGAGGCTCTGGAACAGGACTACAAAGCTGTTGCCGGTGCCATTGAAAATCGTTTGGATAACCCAGAGGGTGAAACCAGCGGTTACCTGCAGTCTGATGCTACCGTTGCCTACGGCTTGGGTAAGAAGACTTACCACATCACCACAGCTGAAAAGAACGATGAATCTAACCGCTACAACACCTTCTACCACAAGGGTTTGCCGGTAGGTCCCATTGGCTCTCCCGGTAGCCTTTCAATTGAGGCGGCATCGAACCCCGAAGATAATGACTACTACTTCTGGGTTACCGTTGATTTGAACACCGGTAAGACTCTCTTCGCTGAGACCTATGAAGAGCACCTTAAGAACGTAGAAGTTTACGAGCAATGGTGTTCAGATAACCCCGGTAAGTGCGTCTAAAATATTGAATATGACTATTCACAACTGCCCCAAAGCTTATGTTTTGGGGCATCCTATTTCCCATTCCAAATCACCTGATCTGCACAGGGCAGCCTACCGGGTACTGGGGGAGCAGCTTGAGTACGAGCGCCAAGAGACAGATGCCGTGAGCCTTCCTTCGGTGTGGCAACAGCTCACTGGTGCTTACGATGTACGCGGTTTTTCTGTCACGATGCCCCTTAAATCTGCGATCATCGACCACCTCGATGAACTCACCAACTTTGCGCGTGCTGTGGGCGTTGTCAATACGGTTTTTTGGCGTGATGGCAAAGCATGGGGACACAATACGGATGTATCAGGCATTGTGAATGCTCTCAACTATGCAAAGGCGCTGGTTCACCGAGAGAGCGTTCCCGCTATCTTGGGTGGGGGAGGTACTGCCACTGCCGCTGTAGCGGCCCTACGCTTCATGGGTACTGAGAGCATCGATATTTTCGTCCGTGATGAAACCCGCGCCAGTGCGGTGTCAGAGGTTGCACAACGTCTGGGCGTGAAAACTAGTTTCAACCCCCTAGAGAGTTTTGCGACCGCTTATCTGCGTTATCCCACGGTTGTCTCAACCCTGCCTGCCGGAGCCGCTGACGTTTTCGCTGACGATATTGTGATGCCCCTTGATGATGCTGTGCTGCTTGATGTTAGCTACCACCCCTGGCCTTCACCCATTGCTTCGGCTTTTGAAAGCGCTGGCGGTACCGCTGTCTCTGGGTTAGAGATGCTCATGTATCAGGCGGTGGATCAGGTCAAACTGTTTACCGGGCACACTCTGAATGAGCGCCTGCCGCGCGAGGAAGACGTCATTAATGCCATGTGCCGGGCGGTCGGTTTACCCCAGCGTCAGCTGCCTGCTGTGCAGGTGTACGACGGTTCGGCTCTAGGGCAAGTGGACGCTTAATAACTTTCATATCATGGCGTCAGCTTGAAGTCCCCTAGTTTTTTTGGAACTCTTGAACTATTGAGAACAGCTGAAGACTGATATATTGCCGTGCCCTGCCCGGTAGTACACATAAAGATTGCGAGAAAATAATATGTTGCGTTGGCTAACAGCCGGTGAATCGCACGGTGAAGCCCTCATCGGCGTTATCGAAGGCGTGCCTGCCGGGGTTGAACTTACCTCGTCGATGGTTCAGGACGCGCTGGCTCGCCGCCGTCTGGGCCACGGGCGCGGTGCCCGCATGAAGTTTGAGCAGGACGCCGTTCGCATCTTGGGCGGTGTGCGCCACGGCAAGACCATGGGCGGCCCTGTTGCCATTGAGATTGGAAATACCGAGTGGCCTAAGTGGAAAGACGTGATGAGCTCAGATCCAGTGGACCCGGCGCTTCTTGAAGGTCGTGCGCGCAACGCAGCGCTGACGCGTCCGCGTCCAGGCCACGCGGATTTCACCGGTATGCAGAAGTACGGCTACGATGAAGCCCGCCCGGCGCTAGAACGTGCGTCCGCCCGTGAAACTGCTACCCGTGTAGCGCTCGGTGTTGTAGCAGCTCAGACTCTCAAAGCACTGGGTGTTTCATTGGTGAGCCATACCGTAGGCGTTGGGGGAGTTAACACCCCGATCGATGCGCCCAAGCCTGCTCCCGGCGACGTCCCTGTTTTGGATACTGACCCCTTGCGTTGTTTCGACGAGACCACCAGTAAGGCAATGGTGGTCAGGGTTGAAGAGGCAAAGAAAGACGGCGAAACTCTCGGTGGTCTTGTAGAAGTTCTCGCCTATGGTCTGGCACCGGGGCTGGGTTCTTTCGTTCACTGGGACCGCCGTTTGGACGCTCGGCTTGCAGCTGCCCTCATGGGCATTCAGGCAATCAAGGGCGTTGAAGTTGGCGATGGTTTTCTGACCGCAGATCGCCCCGGAACCCAGGCACACGATGAAATCGAAATTGGCGAAAACGGTATCAAGCGCGTTACTAACCGTGCAGGCGGCATCGAAGGTGGCATGTCCATCGGTGATTTGCTGAGAGTACGCGCCGCGATGAAGCCCATTGCTACTGTGCCTAAAGCGCTTTCTACCATTGACACGACCACCGGTGAACCTGCTAAGGCTCACCATCAGCGTTCCGATGTGTGTGCGGTACCGGCTGCCGGTGTAGTCGCAGAGGCAATGACCGCCCTGGTGCTGGCTGATGCTTACATGGAAAAGTTCGGTGGTGACTCTATCACCGAGACACGTCGCAACCTCGATGCTTACCTGGCGGCAATTCCCGAGTCGTTAGCCTGGGAATCAAACGTTGCCGGTGGGGACGCATAGAAAATGACGTCACCTGCGCGAAGATCTCGCGCGGACTTTATTGATCCGCAACAGGTTCGCGAACTTCAAGAAGAATTTGCTGACAGGCATCGCCCCATCGTTATTATTGGGCCGATGGCTGCTGGTAAGTCGTACATCGGTATGCATTTAGCGCGCTTTTACGGCTACGAGTTTATTGACAGCGACCAGGTACTGGTTGAACGCTACGGGGCTGTTCCCGACATTTTTAAGAAGTACGGCGAAGCTGGTTTCAGGCAACGCGAGGCAGAGATTATTCGTGAAATCTTGGAAAATCCTGCCCACCGTAACACCGTTCTCTCATTGGGTGGGGGAGCTGTCATGACCCCAGCCGTAGCTGAGCTCTTGGCGCATGAGACGGTTATTTATATCTCTATTGACGTAGCGACCGTAGCTCCGCGCATTGTAGGAAACAAAAACCGTCCGCTATTGCAACCCAACCCGGTTGAAAAATGGCAAGAAATCTTTGCTGCCCGCCGCGGACGCTACGAATCGTTAGCGTCGTTTACCCTCAACGCTAGCGGTTCACAGACCATCACAGACATGACTGCGCAGATTCAGCAGTTTGTTCTGAGTACACGAAAGGCAAACTCATGAGTGCCGAACACGAGATAACAACTATTTCGGTCACGGGTAACCAGCCCTCAGAAAACTACGACGTATTGGTGGGGCATAATCTGCTGGCTCGAATCCCCGAGATTTTGGGTCAGCGTACCCAGCGTATTCTGGTGATTCACCCGCGTGCCTTGCGATCAACCGGTGAACTCGTGATGACCGACTTACGTAAGGTCGGGTTTGAGACCTTTAGCGCCGAAATTCCCGATGCTGAAGAGGGCAAACATGTTCAGGTTGCCGCTTTTTGCTGGCAGGTACTGGGGCAGAATGATTTCACCCGCACGGATGCGATTATCTCCGTCGGTGGCGGTGCTGTCAGCGACCTTGCCGGCTTTGTAGCCGCTACCTGGTTGCGCGGCGTGCGTGTTGTACACATACCTACCACTTTGCTGGGCATGGTGGATGCGGCAGTGGGCGGAAAAACCGGTATTAACACTGCTGAGGGTAAGAACCTGGTGGGTGCTTTCCACCCGCCCGCTGCTGTGCTGTGCGAGTTGGGTACCCTGCGTACCCTGCCCGAAAACGAGCTACTCACTGGGATGGCAGAGGTCATCAAGTGCGGTTTTATCGCAGATACTGAGATTCTTGACATCATCGAAGCTAACCCCGAAAAGCTCAAAGACTCACAGTCTGATGTGGTGCGCGATCTGATTGAGCGAGCTATTCGAGTCAAAGCTGCCGTGGTCTCTGAGGACCTCAAAGAATCGGGTAAACGTGAGTTCTTGAACTACGGTCATACTTTTGGGCATGCTATTGAGTTCAATGAGCGCTATCAGTGGCGTCACGGTGCAGCCGTGGCTGTTGGCATGGTCTTTGCTGCCGAACTTGCCCTTGCCGCAGGACGCCTGGATGAAGCTACCGTTGATCGAACTCGCCGCATCTGCGAGCTTCTGGGACTACCCACTAGCTACCGTGGTGACCAGTGGAAGAAACTGCTTGAAGCTATGCGTCGCGATAAAAAATCCCGCGGATCCCTGCTGCGCTTTGTAGTTCTTGACGCACCGGGCAAACCGCGCATTATGGAGGTTCCAGACGACTCGATTCTTTTTGCCACCTACCAAGAAATCGCGTCTGAGGTATAAACACGGTACACCAAGAGTGGTGTCTCCTGCCCTGTATATTACAGCTGGTGACATCACTCAATAAGTTGGCGCAGAACACGTCAGCCAAGGGCTTACTTCTAGTGCTCCACCCGTTAGAATTGCTTACGTTCATTTGTTTTTTGAAAACCCCATACTAAAGGAGAGTCGGTTGGCAACTACCAGTGACATCAAGAACGGCGTTGTTCTCAAGATTGACGGCCAGCTGTGGTCAGTCCTCGAATTCCAGCACGTCAAGCCCGGTAAAGGTGGCGCTTTTGTGCGCACCAAGCTGCGTAATGTTACCTCCGGCAAGGTTGTAGACCGTACTTACAACGCTGGCGCAAAGGTCGAGACCGCAACCGTTGACCGCTCAGATTACCAGTACCTCTACCAGGATGGCGATGACTACGTTTTCATGGATCTGAAGACATACGATCAGATTTATGTACCCGGTCTTGTAGTGGGCGATGCAGCTAACTACATGCTCGAAAACCAGAACGCAACTATCGCTATGCACGACGGTTCACCGCTCTACATCGAGCTTCCCGCCTCAGTTGTACTCGAAATCACCTACACCGAGCCCGGCCTTCAAGGCGACCGCTCATCAGCAGGCACCAAGCCCGCGACCGTTGAGACCGGCGCTGAGATTCAGGTTCCCCTCTTCGTTGAACAGGGCACCAAAATCAAGGTTGATACCCGCACCGGTGACTACCTCGGTCGCGTCAACGACTAAGGGTAGTTTTTCATATGAATTCACGAACTAAAGCACGCCTGCGAGCACTCGAAGTGCTCTTCGAAGCGGAGCAACGGGGCGATACTGTACTCGATACCCTCGTGCGACGCCGCGCGCACACCTCTGCGCAAATTTCTACTTACTCAGAACAAATCGTTCGTGGAGTAGTGGAACACGACGAAGAAATTCGTGAGTACATTGAAACCTACTCCAAGGGCTGGAGCGTTGATCGCATGCCCGATGTAGACCGCACTATTTTGCGTATTGGCGCATGGGAACTACTCTTCAACGACGATGTTCCTGATGCCGTAGCAATTTCTGAGGCAGCCGGTTTAGCTCGAGTTCTCTCGACTAACGACTCGCCAAAGTTTGTCAACGGTTTGCTGGATCGACTACGTCAGGTTAAACCCACCCTGCTTGCCTAAACGGCACCTATACCTCACCGCGAACACAGCATTGCTGAGTGTGCGTTCGTCCTTGGGGTTCTAAGAGCGCAAAAACATTGAGGGGTCGGGTTATTCATTGCATTGTGATGAATAATCCGGCTCCTTTGTGCTACCTAGGGTGCTTGATGAAGAAGAACACCGTGTGCCCAAGAATGATAGCGCGAGGTGTAAGCGATTTTTGTAGCTCACAGGTGTCATACGGACGCGAAAAGGTGGCTGACATGGTAAGTTAGGCATCAAGCAAGCAACCTTTAAGTCCGTCCTGAGAGGCGGGGAAGGAGGCCGGCACTATGACTGACACCGGTGTATCAACTGAGCCCCGAGTGATTCTCACAGCAGCCGACATTGATCGAGCATTGACTCGAATCTCATTTGAGATTATTGAAACGAATAAGGGAACCCAAGATGTCGTTCTCTTGGGCATCCCCCGTCGGGGGCTTCCGATTGCCCAGCGCCTGGCAGAAAAAATAGCTGCTAACGATTCTTCTTTTGATATCAGATCTTCTTTAGGGCAGTTAGATATCACCATGTACCGTGACGATTTGCGTTCTCACCCCGGCAAATCTCCCGAGCCCACGCGACTTCCTACCGGTGGCGTTGACGGTAAAAAAGTAATTCTTGTAGACGATGTGCTCTACTCGGGTCGTACGATTCGTGCGGCTCTTGACGCTCTCAACGATTTCGGTAGACCGGCACTTGTGCGCTTGGCTGTGCTCGTTGATCGAGGGCACCGTCAGCTACCGATTCGTGCCGACCACGTGGGTAAGAACCTGCCCACCTCGTCCGATGAAAAGGTGCGAGTAGTTCTCACTGATATTGACGGTGACAATGACCGCGTAGAAATCTCACAGGGGGAGTAGGGCATATGCGTCACCTTCTTGATACTAAAGACCTCACCAAAGACGAGGCACTGAATATTCTCGATACAGCTGATTACATGGCTGAGGTCGGAACACGAGAGGTCAAGAAGCTCCCCGCGCTTCGCGGTCGCACTGTGGTCAATCTGTTCTTTGAGGATTCCACCCGCACTCGACTCTCTTTTGAGGCAGCAGAGAAGCGTCTCTCAGCAGACGTTATCAATTTCTCAGCCAAGGGCTCATCGGTGTCTAAGGGCGAATCACTCAAGGACACAGCCCAGACCTTAGCTGCTATTAACGCTGATGCTGTGGTTATTCGCCACTCAGCATCGGGTGCTCCTCAGCGTTTGGCAGAGGCAGGGTGGATTGACGCTCCTGTGCTCAACGCGGGCGATGGCACTCACGCCCATCCTACCCAGGCACTCCTAGATGCCATGACTTTGCGCCAGTTTAAGTCTCAGGTCACCGGTGAGCCAACCCGCGGTATGGATCTAAGCGGTATGCGTGTAGCCATTGTAGGCGATATCTTGCACTCTCGCGTGGCACGTTCAAACCTGTGGTTGCTCAACACCTTGGGCGCTGAGGCTATTTTCGTCGCGCCGCCCACCCTGTTACCGGTGGGTGTAGAGAACTGGCCCTGTGAAGTTTTTTACAACTTTGATGATGCTCTTGAAACCCGTCTGGACGCGGTTATGTTGCTGCGTATTCAGAGCGAGCGTATGCATGCTGCTTTCTTTCCTTCCGCTGAAGAATATTCCCGTCTGTGGGGTTTGACCCCCGAGCGTTTTGCTCAGCTGGACGCGATGGAACATGAAACCGCCGTTCTGCACCCCGGCCCCATGAACCGCGGTCTTGAGATTAGTGCTGTTGCCGCTGACTCTGAGCGTTCGTGGGTGCTGCGCCAGGTATCTAATGGCGTGTCGGTGCGCATGGCGGTGCTATACCTTCTGATGACCGGCGGTAGCGCCGACGACTTTTACCCTCACGCATCATACTAAGGAAGATGACTATGAGCGAGAAATTTTTAATTAAGGGTGCTTCCCTCTTGGGCGAAACCACCGCCGATTTGCTGATTGAAAACGGTGTAATTGCCCGTGTGCGTGAGAATCTTGACGCTGATGGTGCCACTGTTATTGACGCCGAGGGCCTGATTGCTTTGCCCGGTTTAGTGGACATTCACACCCACCTGCGTGAACCCGGTCAGGAAGACGCCGAGACAGTAGAGACCGGTACTCAGGCTGCAGCTTTGGGTGGTTACACCGCTGTATTCGCGATGGCTAACTCTAACCCGGTGGCTGATACCGCAGGCGTGGTGGAGCAGGTTCACGCCTTAGGCAAGGCATCTGGCTGGGTTGATGTTAACCCGGTGGGCGCTGTCACTGTTGGTCTCAAGGGTGAGCGTCTGTCTGAAATCGGGGCTATGGCTAACTCCCGTGCTCAAGTTCGCGTTTTCTCAGATGACGGTATGTGTGTGTGGGATCCTGCCTTGATGCGCCGCGCCCTTGAATATGTCAAGACCTTTGACGGTGTTATTGCCCAGCATGCCCAGGAGCCCCGCCTCACCGAAGGCGCCCAGATGAACGAGGGTACCGTCTCAGCTGAGCTGGGTCTGGCAGGCTGGCCCGCAGTAGCTGAAGAAGCTATCATCGCTCGTGACGTACTTTTGGCTGAGCACGTGGGATCACGCGTCCACATCTGCCACCTCTCCACCAAAGGCAGCGTCGATATTATTCGCTGGGCAAAGCAGCGTGGCATCAATGTCACTGCCGAAGCGACCCCTCACCACCTGATTCTGACCGAAGAAATGGTACGAACCTATGACCCGGTCTACAAGGTCAACCCGCCCCTGCGCACCGAAGAAGACGTCATGGCTCTGCGCGATGCAATTGCCGATGGCACTATCGATGTCATCGGTACTGACCACGCCCCGCACCCCACCGAAGCTAAAGAGGTGGAGTGGGCGTGTGCGGCTAACGGCATGACAGGTCTGGAACAGGCGCTCTCTGTCATTCAGATGACCCTGGTTGATACCGGCAAGATTACCTGGGCTGATGCAGCTCGTATTATGAGCACCAAGCCCGCCGAAATTGGTTTGGCACATGAGCAGGGACGTCCGCTGGCAGAGGGAGAGCCCGCCAACCTTGTGCTGGTAGACCCCGCAGCCAAGCGCGTCATTGACCCACATGCTCAGGCAACCAAGGGCAAGAACAACCCTTATCGCGGCATGGAGGTACCCGGCAAGGTTCAGGCGACTTTCTATAAGGGTCATCCCACCGTGCTCGACGGAAAACTTGCTACACCCAACCGCTAAGACCAGGGGAGACCGTTGTCGTGGAAACTAGGCTTATACCCACCCTCATCTGCATCGGAATTGTGATTGCGGTGTTCTCACTGATGTGGCTGGGATGGAGAAACCGCCAACGCCGCCAAGAAAACCTACCTACTCTTGCGGTGGTGCCCGCCGGCTATGACCAACGTGCTTCAACGATTGGCGTACCTGGCACCTACGTTGCCACCACCGTCATGGGAGACTGGCTTGACCGAGTGGCGGTACACAGCTTAGGTGTTAAAGCTAAAGCTACCGTGTTGGTCTACGAGGACGCGCTGATTATTTCTCGCGAGGGTGCTCATGATCTTTTCATACCCGTCACCGATATCATTGCGGTACGTACTGAGGCTGGCATGAGTGGAAAGTTCGTTGAGAAAGACGGGCTCGTGATGGTCTCTTGGCAGCACGGTCAGGCAAAGCTCGATACCGGGTTCCGAACCCAGTTCGCTGAGCATAAGCCCATGCTGCTGCAAGAGATTTGCACTATCGCACCGCACGCGGCCCAAGAACTGCCCTCCCTATAAACCACACACTTATACTCATTTTTGACACAGAAAGAAAAGGATTCATGGCTACAAATTCAGCACAGAAGCTGGCGCTTCTAATCCTTGAAGACGGAACTGTATTCCGTGGCGCCGCTTACGGTGCAACCGGTTCAACTCTCGGTGAGGCTGTGTTCTCCACCGGCATGACCGGCTACCAGGAAACCCTGACCGACCCCTCCTACGCCGGTCAGATTGTTGTACAAACCGCACCGCACATCGGCAATACCGGTGTTAACGAGGAAGACGCGGAATCTCGCAAGATTTGGGTTGCTGGTTATGTGGTACGCGATGCCGCCCGCCGTGCCTCCAACTGGCGTAGCGAGCGCACCCTCGATGAAGAACTTATTGAGCAGGGCATCGTGGGCATTCAGGGTATTGATACCCGCGCCCTCACCCGTCACCTGCGCTCAGCTGGTTCGATGCGTGCCGGTATTTTTAGCGCAGACGCTGCGCAGCGTCCTGAAGCAGAACTGCTCGACGAGGTCAAAAACTCTGTACCGATGGCTGGTCGCGCCCTCGCTGATTCAGTATCAATCGATGAGGCGTACACCGTTGAACCCAAGAACTTCGGCTGGGATTCAGAGCCCAAGGCAACCCTCGTTGCTGTCGATCTGGGCATCAAGTCAATGACCCCCGAGCGTTTTGCTGAGCGCGGTGTGCGTGTTCACGTGGTGCCTGCTTCTTCAACTCTTGAAGATATCAACGGCTATAACCCTGACGGCGTATTCTTCTCGAACGGTCCTGGCGACCCCGCTACCGCCGATACCCAGGTGCAGCTTCTGCAGAGCGTTCTCAAGCAGGGCACTCCCTTCTTTGGCATCTGCTTTGGTAACCAGCTACTGGGTCGTGCCCTTGGCTTTGGCACCTACAAGTTGCCTTTCGGTCACCGCGGCATCAACCAGCCCGTGCTCGATAAGCTCACCGGCAAGGTAGAAATCACCGCCCAGAACCACGGTTTTGCTGTGGACGCGCCGGTTGAAGGCACCGTACAGGCACCCGAAGCTGAATTCGGCACCGTTGAGGTCTCACACGTTGGTCTGAACGATCAGGTGGTTGAGGGCTTGCGCTGCCTAGATATTCCTGCCTTTAGTGTGCAGTACCACCCCGAAGCGGCGGCAGGTCCTCACGACTCTGCCTACCTCTTTGACCGTTTTATTGACCTGATGCTCGAGAAGAAGAACTAAGAGAGAACCTCACACTATGCCACGCAGAAAAGATTTGAACAGTATTCTTGTTATTGGTTCTGGCCCCATTGTTATTGGTCAGGCAGCTGAGTTCGACTACTCGGGTACCCAGGCACTGCGCGTGCTCAAAGAAGAGGGCGTGCGCGTCATCCTGGTGAACTCCAACCCGGCTACCATTATGACTGACCCTGAGTTTGCTGATGCCACTTATATTGAGCCGATTACCCCTGAGGTGATTGAGAAGATTATCGCTAAGGAAAAGCCGGACGCGATTTTGCCGACCCTGGGCGGTCAGACCGCGCTCAACGCCGCGATTTCATTGGACGAAGCGGGAATTCTCGATAAGTATAAGGTTGAGCTGATTGGTGCGAACATCGAGGCAATCAACCTGGGTGAAGACCGCGAGGCGTTCAAGGGCGTTGTAGAGCGCGCTGGTGGCGAGTCAGCGCGCTCGGTAATTGTTCACACCATGGAAGAAGCGCTGGAAGCAGCCAAAGAACTCGGCTACCCCATGGTGGTGCGTCCTTCATTCACCATGGGCGGTTTGGGCTCAGGCCTTGCCTACAACGAAGAAGACCTCTACCGCATCGCAGGTGCAGGTATTCAGTACAGCCCCACCAGCGAGGTTCTGCTCGAAGAATCAATCCTAGGCTGGAAAGAATACGAGCTAGAGATGATGCGCGACACCAACGACAATGTGGTGGTCGTTTGCTCGATCGAAAACTTTGACCCCGTAGGCGTACACACCGGTGATTCCATCACCGTAGCCCCCGCGCTGACCCTCACCGACCGCGAATTCCAGAAGCTGCGCGATATCGCAATCAACGTGATTCGCGAAGTTGGCGTCGACACTGGTGGTTGCAACATTCAGTTCGCGATTGAGCCCAACACCGGTCGCGTGGTCGTTATCGAGATGAACCCCCGCGTCTCACGTTCATCAGCTCTCGCCTCCAAGGCAACCGGCTTCCCGATTGCTAAGATCGCAACCAAACTTTCGCTGGGCTACACCCTGGATGAAATCCCTAACGATATCACCCAGAAGACCCCGGCGTCCTTCGAACCTACCCTCGACTACGTCGTGGTTAAGGTTCCCCGTTTCGCTTTTGAGAAGTTTCCCGCAGCTGACCCGACCCTGACCACCACCATGAAGTCAGTGGGCGAGGCTATGGCACTGGGCCGTAACTTCACCGAAGCACTGCAGAAGGCGATGCGCTCGATGGAGCAGAAGAACTCGTCCTTCTCTTTCGTCAAGCCTGAGCTGACCGAAGCTGAACTTGCCGAGCTGATTGAAAAGACGAAGACTCCCACTACCGAGCGTATCTACCAGGTGCAACAGGCTCTGCTTGCCGGTGCAACCATTGAGCAGATGTACGAAGCAACTGCTATCGACCCCTGGTTCTTGGACCAGCTGGTACTGCTCAATGAGGTTGCCGAAGAGGTTTCTTCTAAGGCTGGGCATCTGGATGCTGACACCCTGCGTCTTGCTAAGCGTCACGGTTTCTCTGACGCTCAGATTGCAGAACTGACCCTCAACTCAGAAGCCGTGGTGCGCGGTGTTCGCCACGCTCTGGGTATTCGCCCGGTCTTTAAGACCGTTGATACTTGCGCAGCTGAGTTCGAGGCATTCACCCCCTACCACTATTCCTCCTATGATGCTGAGGACGAGGTAGCACCCCACGAAAAGCCTTCCATTATGATTCTGGGTTCGGGCCCCAACCGCATTGGTCAGGGCATTGAGTTCGATTACTCCTGTGTGCATGCCTCACTGGTTCTGCGCGAGGCGGGCTACGAGACCGTCATGGTTAACTGCAACCCCGAAACTGTCTCAACGGATTACGATGTGTCAACCCGTCTCTACTTTGAACCGCTCACCCTCGAAGATGTACTCGAGGTTGTTGAATCAGAACGCCGCACCGGTGGTTTGATGGGCGTGTTTGTACAGTTGGGTGGTCAAACCCCGCTGAAACTTGCTAAGGCTCTTAAAGAGGCTGGCATTCCAATTCTGGGTACCACCCCCGAAGCAATCGATCTTGCCGAAGACCGCGGGGAATTCGCGCGCGTCCTTGAAGAAGCTCAGCTGATTTCACCGAAGAACGGCACAGCCTTCACCTTCGAATCGTCCAAGAAGATTGCCGATGAAATCGGTTACCCCGTGCTGGTACGCCCCTCCTATGTGCTGGGTGGACGCGGCATGGAAATCGTGTATGACGAAGCTCAGTTGGCACGTTACCTTGAAAACGCTACTGAGGTTTCGCCCTCACAACCCGCTCTCATTGATAAGTTCCTTGAGGACGCCATCGAAATCGACGTGGATGCTCTCTACGACGGAGAAGACATGTACCTCGGAGGCATCATGGAGCACATCGAAGAGGCAGGTATTCACTCCGGTGACTCAGCGTGTACGCTGCCCCCGATTACCTTGGGCACCGACATCCTTGAACGAGTCAAAGAAGCAACCTTCAAGATTGCTCAGGGCGTGGGTGTCAAGGGTCTGATTAACATGCAGTTCGCGGTTGCTTCAGATATTCTCTATGTCATTGAAGCTAACCCCCGTGCATCGCGTACCGTTCCTTTCGTTTCTAAAGCAACCGGTGTGCAGCTGGCGAAGGCAGCGGCACTGATTGGCGTGGGTAAGACCATTGCTGATCTGAAGGCTGACGGTGTTTTGCCGAGCAAGATGGACGGCGCATCCTTACCCGATGAGACTGCTATTGCGGTCAAAGAGGTTGTACTACCCTTCAACCGCTTCCGCACCCCCGAGGGTATTGTGGTTGATTCACTGCTGGGCCCGGAAATGCGTTCAACCGGTGAGGTCATGGGTCTTGACCGCTACCTCGATACCGCTTTCGCCAAGGCCCAAACAGCAGTGGGGGCCAAGCTACCCACCGAAGGCAAGGTCTTTGTGTCAGTGGCTAACCGCGATAAGCGCAGCACCATCATCTATGTGAAGATGCTAGAGCAGCTGGGCTTTGACATTGTTTCCACCGGCGGCACCGCTGCTGTGCTCCGCCGCAACGGCGTTATTTCGCAGGTTGTACCTAAGATCGGTGAAGAAGCTGAGGGTGAGCCCTCAATTGTCGATATGATTCGCGAGGGCGAGATCAACCTGATTTTCAATACGCCTTCAGGTGGTCAGGCTCGCGGTGATGGCTACCAGATTCGCGCGGCGGCAACCAGTATCGGTTGCCCCATCGTCACCACTATCTCTGAATTTGGTGCGGCGGTTCAGGCAATTAACGCTCTGCGCGAGTACAGCTGGGACGTCATGAGTTTGCAGGAGCATGAAGCTCAGCTTCTTGACTCAGTCGAGGCACGAGCATGAGCAATCCGTCAGTAGAAAAGATGCCTTTCGGCGATCGGCTGGCAACAGCCATCAGCGAGCGCGGTTCTCTGTGCGTGGGTATTGACCCGCACGCCCAGTTGTTGGAGCAGTGGGGACTGCCCGATAACGCTGAGGGTCTGCGAGCTTTTACTGAGGCTGTGGTTGAGGGGTGCGGTGACCACGTTGCAGCCTTCAAGCCGCAGGTAGCTTTCTTTGAGCGCCATGGAGCCGCTGGCTTTCAGGTGCTTGAAGAGTTGTTCACCGAGGCGCGTGTACGAAATATTCTGATTATTGCTGATGCCAAGCGCGGTGATATTGGCTCAACGATGAAGGCCTATGCTGATTCATGGTTGGGTAGTTCACCGTTAGCTACTGACTCTGTGACGTTGAGCCCCTATCTGGGTTTTGAGTCTTTGCGTCCGGCACTAGATGCAGCTGATAAGCATCAGCGTGGCACCTTTGTATTGGCGCTCACCTCAAACCCTGAAGGACGCTCGGTACAGCATATCGGAGGCACAGCGTCCGTAGCCCGTTCTATCATCGAGCAAGCTCATGCTGAGAACGAGCGTAGCAGCTGGTACCATATGGGCTCATGTGGTCTGGTGGTGGGTGCTACTGTGGGGCAGGCGCTTGTAGATTTGGAGATTGACCTCTCCAGCTTCAACGGGCCCATTTTGGCACCCGGTTACGGTGCGCAAGGTGCAACAGCTGCTGACCTGTATTCTGTATTCTCAGGAATTGAGAAACAGGTACTGGTGAATTCGAGCCGTGGCGTTTTGGCGCACGGTCCAAACACCGATTCTTTGCGCGAAGCTGCCGAAGCGTCGCGCGAAGATCTCTTGACGGTTTTGAACGCCGCCTAAAACTATTGCATAACCTATCTTGTGCGAAAGTGTCCCTGATGAGCCGATATCAATCGGTGAATGGGGAACAGGGACGCTTTCGCGATAGAGATATTTTTTACTTGGGGTAAAGATGATTATTAAGCCACTCACCAATGAGCAGCGAGCCGAAGCAAGAGCGAAGGCTAATATTTCACGTGCAGCACGAGCTGCCGTCAAAGAAGATTTAAAACAGCGCAAAATAACTGTTGAAGAAGTTCTTGAGCGGTCGAAATCTGACGAAGCGCTGAGTAGACTGAAAGTAATGGATTTGCTTCGCTCTATCCCCAGCATTGGCGAGATAAAGGCTGAGGCTATCATGGCAGAACTCAATATTGCGTCTTCGCGGCGACTGCGTGGATTAGGCATTCACCAGCGTCAGGCGCTCATTGATTACCTTAATCGCTAACACACAAGGTGGTAACAGATGGCAGAGAAAACAGCACCCAAACTAACAGTACTTGCAGGCCCTACGGCTGTGGGCAAGGGTACCGTTTCTGCTTACATTCGTAAGAACTACCCGCAGGTGTGGTTTTCTGTATCTGCTACTACTCGCGACCCTCGCCCGGGTGAGGTTGACGGCGAGCACTACTATTTTACTTCTGAAGAAGCATTCGATGCGATGGTTGATAACCGTCAGATGCTGGAGTGGGCTGTTGTTCACAACTCTTACAAGTACGGCACCATGCGCACCATGGTTGAGGATGCGTTAGAGGCAGGCAAGCACGTTTTCTTGGAAATCGATATTCAGGGTGCTCGTCAGATTCGTAACAACATGCCCGACGCCCAGTTCATTTTCTTGGCTCCTCCGAGTTGGGAAGAGCTGGTGAACCGTTTGGTTGGTCGTAACACCGAAACTAAAGAAGAGCAGGCAGCTCGCTTGGAGACCGCTAAAGACGAGCTAGCTGCTGAGGTCGAGTTCGATGAAACCGTTATCAATGATGAGGTTGAGCGCGCCGCAGAGGAAATCATCGCCCTGATGGGTCTGAACAAAAAATAGGGTTTTCTCATGCCGATATGCCCTGTGAATTGCTCAAGGCACGTGTTCTTGGTGCGGCTCACAGGGCTTTTGCGTGCCAAAATCCTGCGAACAGGCTATAGTTGATATTTAGTTTTGGCTCCGCTTATGGAGTTCTTGAAAGAAGCGGTACTCACCGCATTTTTACCGACAATTTTTGGAGTTTTCGTGGCTACTGCTCACAACGAAGAAGGAATCATCAACCCCAGTGCTGATGCCCTGATTGAGAAGGCTGAATCAAAGTACGGTTTGGTGATTTTTGGTGCGCGTCGTGCTCGCCAGATCAACGCCTACTACTCGCAGCTTCACGACAATCTCTACGATTTTGTAGGTCCCTTGGTGGATAGTGAGCCTAACGAGAAGGCGCTGTCTGTTGCAATGCGCGAAATCAACGAGGGTTTGATTGAAGCTAACCACGTGACTGATTCAAAGTTTGACGAGAACGGTCAGATTATTCACGAAGCTATGAGCGCTGACTTCTTCCCCGGTGATGTATACGGTGAAGAATTTGTTGACGCACCGGTGGTTGAGTTCGTAGACGCACCGGAATCAGAATAATTTTCTGCTAGAGACATTACTTTTATGCGTATTGTCGTTGGTATCGGAGGGGGCATTGCTGCGTATAAGGCAACAATGCTCCTTCGTCTATTTTCTAAGGCGGGGCATGAGGTTATTGCGATGCCTACTGCTGCCGCCCTTGAGTTCGTGGGTAAGCCTACACTTGAGGCACTCAGCAGCAATGAGGTGTCAGTCTCTGTTTTTGAGCGGGTACCCCAGGTTAATCACGTTGCTCAGGCTGAGCAGTGCGATGCGGTAGTGATTGCCCCTGCAACCGCTGATCTCATGGCTCGGTTGGCGATTGGACGCGCGGATGACCTGCTCAGTGCCACCGTGCTAACCACTCACGCCCCGGTGATTCTTGCTCCAGCGATGCACACGCAGATGTGGGAGCACCCGGCAACAGTCAAGAACGTTGAGACGCTGAGGTCTTTTGGCTATCACGTGATTGACCCCGCCGTGGGGCGTTTGACGGGCCCCGATTCGGGTGTGGGCAGAATGCCCGAACCCGAAGATATTTTCGCTCAGGCGCTGGAGATTATTAGTTCTGACGGAGGAGTGCTCGATGCCGCTGCCCCCGCTCAGCCTCAAGCCGGTGACCTGGCAGGACGGCGCGTCCTAGTCACCGCAGGAGGAACCCGTGAACCACTCGATCCCGTGAGGTTCTTGGGTAATCGTTCTTCTGGCAAACAGGGGGTTGCTATTGCACAAGCTGCGGTGGCGGCCGGTGCGCACGTCACCCTGATTGCCGCCCATATGGAGGTTGAGCCTCCAGCTGATGTGCGCGTCATCAAGGTTTCTACCGCCGATGAACTGCATCGCGAGGTGCTGGGAGAACTCAATACCCACGATGTGCTGGTCATGGCAGCAGCGGTTGCTGATTTTAAGCCTGCCCAGTTTGAGGCTTCCAAAATCAAGAAAACTGATGACCCTCACCAGGTACCGACCATAGAGCTGGTGCGTAACCCCGATATCCTCAAAGACGCGGTGGCACAGCGCGGCACAGGTTCTCTGCCTGCCACTATTGTGGGTTTTGCCGCTGAAACAGGGGATGCTACGACGTCAGCCCTCGAATTTGGACGAGCGAAACTTCAACGCAAGGGCTGCGATTTACTCGTGGTTAATGAGGTAGGCGAGACTAAAGGCTTCGGGCAAGATACCAACGAGATTTTCATTTTGAACCGCCGCACAGATGACGTTGTCAATGCCTCTGGCAGTAAGTATGACGTAGCGGTGACTCTCATGCGTAGTATTGCGCAACAACTCAATAATAATTAATCATTGCCCGCTTGACGGGTACGGAATGTACAGTGGTGAACGTGAGTAATAATCAGCATTTGCGCCTCTTTACCAGTGAGTCAGTCACTGAAGGCCACCCCGATAAAATTTGTGATCAGATTTCAGACGCCGTTCTTGACGGTCTGCTGACAGTAGACCCCACATCAAACGTCGCCGTTGAGACGATGGTGACCACTGGCCAGGTTATGGTTGCCGGTGAGGTAACCACTAAAGGTTACGTTGATATTCCCTCGATTGTGCGCAAAACAATCCTAGATATCGGCTATAACTCCTCAACCCACGGTTTTGACGGCCAGTTTTGCGGTGTCTCCGTCTCTATTGGCGAGCAGTCCCTAGATATCAACTCTGGCGTCTACAACTCCCTTGAGGTGCGCCAGAATACGGCGAAGGATGACTACGATACCCAGGGCGCTGGTGACCAGGGCATCATGTTCGGTTACGCATCGAATGAAACTGATGTCTTGATGCCAGCCCCCATTTGGGCAGCTCACCGCCTTTCGGAACAGCTGACCAAGGTGCGTAAAAACGGTACTCTTGAGGGTCTGCGTCCTGATGGTAAAACCCAGGTCACGTTGGCTTACGACTCCAATCACGTACCCGTTGCTATTGACACTGTGGTGGTTTCAACCCAGCACGCTGCCGACTACGATCTCAAAGACCTTGAAAACGACGTGCGTGAGCAGGTCATCTCACCGGTTCTTGCAGGCATTGACCTCGATAGCTCACAGGCAAAGTTCATCATTAACCCTGCCGGTCAGTTTGTGCAGGGCGGTCCCGTAGGCGATGCCGGCTTGACCGGTCGCAAAATCATCGTTGATACCTACGGCGGTATGGCACGTCACGGCGGCGGTGCTTTCTCGGGTAAAGACCCCTCGAAGGTTGACCGTTCAGCTGCCTACGCTATGCGTTGGGTTGCCAAAAACGTAGTTGCAGCAGGTCTCGCTGACCGCGCTGAGGTACAGGTTGCCTACGCTATCGGTCAGGCCGCACCGGTGGGGCTTTACGTTGAAACCTTCGATACCGAAAAAGTTGATCCGGTGAAAATTGAGAAGGCAATCCGCGAGGTCTTTGACCTGCGTCCGCTGGCGATTATCAACGAGCTCGATTTGCGCCGCCCCATCTACGCTAAGACGGCAGCGCACGGTCACTTTGGGCGCACAGAGCCAGAGTTCACCTGGGAGCGCACAAACCGCGTAGATGCTCTCACTCAGGCAGTCGGCGCATAAAATAGAACCCATGGGTTCACAGAAAAATTCAGGATCCCTGCAAACAGATCTGTTGCAGGGATTTCCTGAACTTAAAGCACCAGCACTTGATACCGAGGTTGAGTTGCCGGTGGCGCGCGTCCAGCTGGATTCGCATATACCCCACCTCGACCGGCTTTTCGATTACGAGGTGCCCGAACACCTAGATGCCAGCGCCACGGTGGGCGCGCGCGTCAAAGTTAAGTTCTCTGGGCGTGAGATGCAGGGTTTCATTCGAGAGCGTGTGGCTGAGTCTTCCGTCCCCACCCGCATCCTACCCTTGCGCACGGTTATTTCACCGGTGCCGGTAGTCGGTCCCGAAATTTTTGACTTGGCGGACGCGGTGGCTCAACGTTGCAGCGGTACGGTTGCCGATGTTCTGCGTTTGGCTGTGCCGCCACGGGTAGCGAGGGTCGAAGATTGCTTGATTGCTACCGCGCAGACAACCCCTGAAACTCACGAGAGCCAAGAAGCTGAGAGCGATTCTGAAGCTGAGACAGCGCCGCCCGCTACGGTGTTTGACCTAGATTCGCTCTGGCGCGAGCCAGCAGAAGTAACAGCCCCTGCTACCTCAGCTTTTGATGCTTACACTCACGGCACCGAGTTTATAGAAGATCTCGCTGCGGGTGCTTCAGCCCGGGCGGTGATGACCCTTTTACCTGCCACCGGTGAATATCGTTGGGAATATGCTATGGCACAAGCTCTGCTCACTGTTCGAGCAACAGGACGCGGTGCTATTGGCGTGGTGCCCGACCAAAAAACACTCGCCCGCTTAGAAGATGCGCTCGATAGTTTGGGTGCCTCTGAGCACTTTGTCCGCCTGACCGCAGCAGATAAGCCCTCTCAACGCTACGAGAACTTCTTGAAAGTGCTCACCGGGGAGGTGCGGTTAGTGGTGGGCACTCGCTCTGCCGCCTATGCACCGGTTCATAACCTGGGCTTTGTGGCATGCTGGGATGACGCCGACGCTAACTTTATTGAGCCGCGTGCGCCCTACTGCCATGCCCGCGACGTACTTTTACTGCGTGCTGCAGCCACTGATGCAGCCGCCTTATTTATGAGCTACTCCCTGAGCAGCGAAAGCGCACGGTTGGTACGCACCCGCTGGGCAACCTATGTGGGTGCTGAGCGTCCTGCCGTGCGTGAGGCAACCCCTCGCGTCCTTACTGTGGGCGATGATTACCAACTGGCAAAAGATCCTCTTGCCGCTATTGCCCGCATTCCGCAACTTGCCTATAATTTGGCTCGTTCCGCCCTTGAGACGGGCCCGGTGCTGGTGCAGGTGGCGCGCTCTGGGTACGTTCCCAATCTGGCCTGCCAGCGCTGCAGAATGCCGGTGCGCTGTACCCACTGTTACGGGCCGGTTGCCGTGGGCAAGCGCGGGGGAGCACCCGAGTGCTCGTGGTGCGGTCGTGGAGTTCACACATGGGCTTGTAACGAGTGCGGGTTCACCCAGTGGCGCATGAGCTCAGTGGGGGCATTGCGTACCGCCGAAGAGCTAGGCAGGGCATTTCCTCAAGTACCCGTGATTTCTTCAGCAGGAGAACACATCAAAGCTGAAATCGATGACGAGCCAGCCCTCGTGATCGCCACCCCCGGTGCCGAGCCAGTGGCACCAAAAGGTTATGCGGCCGCCCTCTTGTTGGACGCTGATCGCATGATTCAGCGAGACTCCCTGCGAGCACCCGAAGAAGCCCTGCGACGCTGGTTCAACGCTGCTGCCCTGGTGCGTCCTTTTTCTGAAGGCGGACGCGTGGTGTCTACCGCCAGCGATTCGGTGGCTTTGCAAGCACTGGTGCGGTGGGACCCGGTGGGCTTTGCGCTGGATGAACTTAACCAACGCGGGGAGCTGGGACTGCCACCTGCCATGCGGACGGCGGCGGTCACGGGTGAGCCAGCTGCGGTACACGCTTTCATGCAGTCCTTGAACATTCCTGAAGGTGTGAGAGTTGTGGGACCCACCCCTTTAGACGATCCACGAGGGTTCTACGAGGAAGAACCAGAGACTACGCTGGTACGCGCCATTCTCTTCTTCTCCTACAGCACGGCGACCATGGTGACCCCCATGCTCAGGTCAGCACGCGCGTCCGCCTCAGCTCTGAGGCTACACCCACCGGTGCAAATTCGCTGCGATGGGCTAGATATTCTCTAGTCCTTAGGGTTAGAGATCTTTGATAACTCGCAATAGCGTCAGCGCTGAATTCTGCCAGGAATAAGCCGCTGCGTCCTCTAAACCATTAAGAACCTGCGTGCTTTGAATATCGGTGTCTTCTAGCCAGCGCACATGCTGGGCAAAATCTTCGGGCTGATCGGCGGCAGCGAAGAAAGCGTGCGGAGCTATTTCCCTGAAAATGGGAATATCAGAAATAACGACAGGGCAACCAGCCGCCAGGGCTTCTACCACCGGCAGACCGTAGCCCTCGGCACGGGACGCGGTGAGCAGGGCTGCCGCAGACGATAGCATATGCCGGTAATCGCTCTCATCCACACCGTTATGAAAGGTGACGTTGGCGCCAGCCAGAGCACTCAGATGCATATGGTCTGCGCTATTAATCTTCGAGAGCAAATGCAGCTGATAGTCCGGCAGCAACTTCATTGCTTCCACCAAAGTTTCTACCCCCTTATAGGGCATAAAAGACCCCATGTAGAGCAGGTGCTTAGTGCGTCGTTCAGCCCGTTCGATGGCGGTGTCAGCACCGATGATAGAACCGGGCTGCGGAGCGTTAGGCACAATATGAACCGGTCGCTTTGTCAGCTTGTGCTCAGCGATCTGAGCTGCCGTGGTCTGGCTGACCGTTACCACCGCATCTGCCCGGTTAAGCAGCTTACGCTGCGGTTCAAAAGAAGTGTGGAAAGCACGCCAGCCCCAGCGAACGGTCATCGGTAGAAAACTGGGAGGAGTCGGGTAATCGTAGTAAATCAAATCGTGCAGGGTCAGCAGCAGCTTAAATTTACGCCCCACAGAACCAATAGTTTGCATGGGGGAAAATACGACATCGGGAGAGAACTTGTTAAGCTGACGCGCCGCTAAAAGCTCTAAAGAGCCGGTGGGTGAGCAAATTTTAACGTGCGGTACATCAGGGAGCATCTTCAACTGCGCCGGATCAGAAATCGCCATAACCAGCTCAAAACCGGCAGGGACCTCTGGGTGTTTTGTATCAACCAGATTCTTGAGCGCATCAATGAGGGACGCTGTATAGCGAGAAATCCCGTCATGGTAGTCAGTGCGGGTATAGCGGGCGTCAATAATGAGCTTCACAGCGCGTCCTTCACAAAATCTTTAATCAGAGTTGCCGCCCGTTGGGGGGTCTCATAGTGAATAAGATGACCTACCCGTTCAATGACGTCCATGCGGCCAAGGTTTAAAGAAGTGTACATGGCGCGTGCTGTCGCAAGCGAACCTAAATCATCATCTTCTGCGACAATCATCTGAGTGGGCATCGGAAGGGCAGGGGCATAGTAGGCAGCGGTTTCGCTGATGGACGCCCGATACGCCTCTAGGACTGTGGCGCGGCTGCTGAAAGAGCCAAAGTGAGCATCGTGTTGGGCATCAATGAAATCGCGTAGCTCGGGGTTTTTGGTACGCATCATAAATCGGCTGGACGCGCGGGTTACAGGTGCCAGCCGTAGCCAACCGAACCCCAGTTTTTCGGGAAGACTCGCGCCTACGCTGTAGTAGCTTGACGCAAGAACAGAGACAACCTTTTGTTGCCCTTCGAGCGCAGGTTCAGAAATCGGGTTGATGAGACTCAGTTTCTTGGCGATGCCAGGGCGACTTGCTGCGGCATAGGTACACACGATAGAGCCAAAAGAATGCCCCACCAAAACCTGCGGCGGTGAGCTCAAAGTGGCGATGAACTCCACCAACCAGCTAGCGTATGTTGAAATAGAATGCTGAGCGTTGGGAATGGACTCACTCACCCCAAAACCGGGCAGATCAGGTATCACAACGTGAAAACTCTGAGAGAGTTTCTGAGCAATGAGTTCTAGCCCGTGGTGATCGCCGCGAAAGCCGTGTACCAGCACCGCCAGCGGGTTCTTTTCGCTACCATAGACCCAGTAGTGGGTTTCAGACCCCAAGACCTGCACGCTGCGCTGACTGCCGCGGTCTATTGACTGCATAACCGGTTCGAAAACCACGGGTGCCTCCTTGGCGAGAAACCTTGTCTCTAAAAAATAGGCGCAAGCGAACTCAACTGCGCACGAGTACAAGGCACCAGTTTACTCGCAAACCACGAGCTACCGGCAGCGGGGCGCAAACGTTTAGTGTACTGATGCACTGAGGTATCTGTGGTCTACCTCGTGAGAAGATATTTAGTTCCTGCTCGCCCGAACACGATAGACTATAACCACTTCATAAAAGCCCCGGTTGGGTAGCGCTGTGCTTTCTATCTCGATAGACGGTCAGTCCTACATTTTTCAACACGGGATTTGATGACACACAACGTATATGTAAGGAATTGCCTTGTCTCACGAGACAGAAATGAACGGCTCCTCCTACGACTTCAAGACTATTGAAGCGAAGTGGCAGCCCTACTGGGAAGAAACCGGTGTCTACGCACCCACCAATGACCCCGCCAAAGAGAACCGCTACGTGCTCGATATGTTCCCCTATCCCTCGGGTGACCTGCATATGGGGCACGCTGAGGCATTCGTTATTGGCGACGTCAACGCTCGTTTCTGGCGTCAGCAGGGCATGGATGTTCTGCACCCCATTGGTTGGGACTCCTTCGGTTTGCCCGCAGAAAACGCGGCAATCAAGAACAACACCCACCCCAAAGAGTGGACCTACAAGAACATTGAGACCCAAGCTAACTCCTTCAAACGCTACGGTATCGCCGTTGACTGGGACCGCCGCCTGCACACCTCAGATCCCGAGTACTACAAGTGGACGCAGTGGCTCTTTCAGCAGTTCTACAAAAAGGGCCTAGCTTACCGTAAGTTCTCCAAAGTGAACTGGTGCCCCAAAGACCAGACCGTTCTTGCTAACGAGCAGGTCGTTAACGGCGAGTGCGAGCGCTGCGGCACCGCCGTAACCAAAAAAGATTTGAACCAGTGGTATTTCAAGATCACTGAGTACGCCCAGCAGCTGCTGGACGATATGAAGGAGCTCGAAGGTCACTGGCCTGAGCGCGTCCTTGCTATGCAGAAAAACTGGATTGGTCGCTCAAGCGGTGCCGAGGTGAACTTTGTGGTTGCTGCCGGTGGTGGCAAAGAAGAAACCAGTATTCCGGTGTTTACTACCCGCCCCGATACTCTCTACGGCGCAACCTTCTTTGTGGTGGCAGCGGACTCTCAGCTAGCACTGGACTTGGTGGCTGAAGACCAGCAGGACGCTTTGGAGACTTATCGCGAAGAGATTAAGGCGCTCAGCGATATTGAGCGTCAGTCAACTGAACGCGAGAAAACCGGTGTCTTTACCGGTCGTTACGCCGTTAACCCGCTGACCGGTGCTGAATTGCCGATTTGGGCTTCTGACTATGTGCTGGCTGACTACGGTACCGGCGCTATTATGGCTGTGCCCGCCCACGATCAGCGTGACCTGGATTTCGCGAAGAAGTTTGATATTCCGGTGGTGAGTGTTCTCGATACTGGTGAAGACGATCCGGCAGAGACCGGTGTTGCTACTGCCGGTGAAGGTACGCTCATTAACTCTGGTGAGCTTACCGGTCTGTCAAAGGCTGAGGGTATTGCCAAGGCTATTGAAATCATTGAAGCCGCAGGCACTGGCGAGGGTAAAACCATCTACCGTCTGCGCGACTGGTTGCTCTCACGCCAGCGTTTCTGGGGCACACCCATTCCCGTAATCCACTGTGAAAAGTGCGGCGAAGTGCTGGTGCCCGAAGAACAGCTGCCCGTGTTGCTTCCCGATAACCTCAAGGGCGAAGATTTGGCGCCCAAGGGTCAGTCTCCTTTGGCGGCAGCTACCAACTGGAACAATGTGGAATGCCCCGAATGCGGCGGCGAAGCCAAGCGCGACTCGGACACCATGGACACTTTCGTGGATTCCTCCTGGTACTTCTTGCGTTACGTTTCACCCGGTTATGACCAGGCTCCCTTCGATCCCGAGCAGATGAAAAAGTGGGGGCAGGTCGATATGTACGTGGGCGGTGTAGAACACGCTATCTTGCACCTACTCTATGCACGATTCTTCACCAAGGTCATTCGCGATTTGGGTCTAATTGAACACGGTGAACCCTTCAAGGCACTGATGAACCAGGGGCAGGTACTCAACCAGGGCAAGGCAATGTCTAAGTCTTTGGGCAACGGTGTTGACTTGGGTGAACAGCTCGATATCTTCGGCGTGGATGCGGTACGTACCACCATGGTGTTCGCGTCCCCGCCCGAAGATGATGTCGACTGGGCAGATGTTTCCCCCGGCGGTGCGTCCAAGTTTTTGGCGCGTGCCTGGCGCATTGCCAGCGATATCACTAGCGAGATGGGGGCGGACGCGTCCACCGGTGATGTTGCCCTGCGTCGCATTACCCACCGCACCCTCAATGACGCTGCTCAGCTGGTTGAAAGCGGTAAGTTCAACGTGGTGGTTGCTAAGACCATGGAACTGGTGAACGCTACTCGTAAAACCATCGACTCGGGTGCCGGCGCAGCGGATCCGGCAGTACGTGAAGCTGCTGAGGCTCTAGCGATTCTGCTTTCTCTCTACGCACCGTATGTTGCAGAAGATATGTGGCATACTCTAGGCTATGACGCTCCCGTGCTCACTGCTGGCTGGCCCACCGTTGACCCCGCTTTGCTGGTTGATGATACTGTCACCGCCGTGGTGCAGGTCAAGGGCAAGGTCAAAGACCGCCTAGAGGTTGCTAAAGATATCTCCGCCGCTGACCTTGAGAAGCTGGCGCTGGGATCTGAGACGATCCAGAAGGCGCTGGCTGGAGCAGAGATTCGCAAGGTGATTGTTCGTGAACCCAAGCTCGTGAACATTGTGATTTAGTCACCTGCTATCAAAAACAGTAAGGAGGGGCAGAATCTGTGCTATAAGGCAGGTTCTGCCTCTGCTGTGTACTGGGGCGCTGGTTCTTGCTCATATCGAGGTTACGGGTAGTGAGGGAGGCAGGTAACTGGCAACCATCTTAGAATAGTTCTATGCCTAAAATCGCCGTTGTTACCGATACCGCCTGCGCACTACCGTCTGAGACTGTGCAGGAGTTTACTGCCAGCGGGAGGTTTGCACAGGTTCCCCTGCCGGTGAGTGTTGGCGGTGCAACGGTTGCGGAGGCTGATACTTCTGAGCGCATCACCCTCGCCCACATTCAGGGGGAACCTGTCACCACCTCAGCACCGGGGCTGGGCGCTCTCCTCCGAATCTATGAAGATTTTGAGGCACAGGGATTCGATGCCATCTTTTCGGTGCATCTTTCGGGCGAGCTTTCGAGTACCGTTCAGGTTGCCCACACAGCTGCACGCAACATGAAAATTCCCGTCTACGTCATTGATACTCGTACCGTGGCAATGGCTCAGGGGCTGGTGGTTGAGCAGCTGATGCGCGCCAGCGCCCTGGGGCTAGAGGCACCCGTACTTGCTGAGTACGCTATGGACGTTGCCGATAACACCCGTCTCTTCTTTTACGTACCCACCCTCGAAGCACTGCGACGGGGCGGACGTATACACCCCGCTCTCGCGACCGTGGGGCAGATGTTCCAAATTAGACCGGTGGCAACGGTGGACGACGGCAAGCTGGTCTATCTTGAACGCCCCCGCACCATCGCCCGTGCTAAAGCCTCTTTAGTACACTATATTCAGCGCGAATCGCAGCGTCCCCGAGATTTCTGGATGCCTGAGGAAGGTCTACTAGCACCAAAAGGCAAAGTTGTCGCTGTTCACTACAGCGGAAATACAGCTGAAGCACACCGGTTTGTCGAAGAACTTAACGCGCCCCAGGCAACCGTTACTCCGCTGCCAGATGTTCTGGCGGCACATACCGGGGTGGGCGTGCTTGCTGCGGTCACTTACTAAGCCGCGTATCTTTCAGCTTGAGAGAAAATGGGGGTGAATTTTCCACAGTAAAAAATTGTGGACACACAGCAATTGTGGACACCCACAGGTGTGGATACTACCGTTTAGAGGCGGGGTATCCACAGATTTTCAGCTTTCTCTGGGCACACCGAGAATCTAGATTTATTCTGGGGGCATGAACCAAGAACCCCTAGAACCTCACGACTCCACGGACGCGGTCGCACAGCTGCTTGCTAGACGGCGGCAAGCTGCGGGGCGCGTCCGCCCGGACTTCACCGGGTCTCGCAGCGCCCACCACTATGAACAGCTCGCCGACTCAGAAGAGGGCATTCAACCTCAACCACTGCGACGTAGCGTAGTGCGCTGGCGACCGCCGGCACTTCCAAAAGTGCTCATTGGTTCAGTGGTGGCAATCAGTGCGGTAATTATTGGTTTTACTCTCAGCACCCCGGAAGATTCTCAGTCGGTATCCCTCACGCAGCAGGTATTAGAGACCCAACCACCTTCAACAGGTGATGTGATGAGATCTACTTCGGAACCTGACCCTGCCACCGCCGAGAGGGGAAACTCTGCCCAGCTTGTGCAATCTGGCGAACAACCCCTACTAGTACACGTCACAGGTGCGGTGAACTCTCCGGGGGTTTTTGAGCTACCAGCTGGTGCTCGTGCTATCGAGGCAGTGGAGAAAGCCGGGGGAGTAACCTCTGAGGCTGATACCTCAACGGTTAATTTGGCTGCTCCGCTGACCGATGGAACTCAGCTTTATGTTCCGGTAATCGGTGAGCAGGCGCGTCCTGAGCAGCCCGTTTCTGCCAAGGTGCCCGAAACAAGGAACACCAATTCAGCTGCTGTTGGGCAGAAAATTAATATCAACACAGCTACCAGTGAAGAGCTGCAAACCCTGCCCAGCGTGGGACCATCCACCGCCCAAAAGATTATTGACTGGCGGCAAGCCAACGGCAGTTTTCAGCTGCCCGAAGAACTAGACCAGGTTAGCGGCATAGGGCCCGCGACGCTAGAACGCCTACTGCCGCTGGTGACCGTCTGATGTTCGCCCTCACATCTGCCCCATCTAAAGCTCGGAGCAAGAACGAACATGCCCGTGCTAAACCGCGAATCATTGACGTACGGCTGGTACCCGCTGCCCTGAGCGTATGGCTGGTAACTGCAATGGTGCTTGCACGCCCGCAGCTGGTTGTTTTTCTAGTAGTTGTGACTGCTCTGAGCGCAGCTGCCGGAATGGCGCACGGTGTACCGGTCACCATTACGTTTGCAGGTCTGCTGACGCTGGTGCAGCTTGCCCTTCTGAGCGTCAACGGCACCGTGGCAGATGCACGCCACCTTCAGGCGGCACACGGCGAGCTGGTACGAATCGAGGGTGTCGTAACAGCCAGCGAACACGTCAATCATTCTGCGCGAACTACCGTGCAAGTTCTAGCCTTACACCGCGGGCAGCACCTTCACACCCCGCACCGCGAAATTTCTTTGACGGTCTTCACCCCACAGATCCTTCCCCAAGCCCAGAAAGTGAAGCTCACCGGAGTCTTAGAGATCCAAGGTTCCTACCTCAGGTTAAGCTCTGCAACGGCTGTGCCCCTCGCTTCATGGAGCGGTGTAGCACTGGGCAAGCAGGTACATCCCATTGACCGTTGGCGTAACACAATGCGAGAAACAACCCGTCATCAGGTATCAAGCATTCTTAACGATGACCAAACGGCTCTCGTCTTGGGCATGACGTACGGCGATGACGCAGGCATGCGCGAGAAAACCAAGACCAGTTTTCAACAGGCTGGGCTCACTCACCTCACCGCTGTCTCTGGAGCAAATATTACCCTCATGTTCTTATTGGGGTACAGACTGCTGCAGTGGCTAAGAGCTGGCAGAAGTTTCTGCATCGTTGCCGGCGTGACGGTGATTATCGCTTACGCCCTGATGGTGGGGCATGAGCCTTCAGCCCTGCGGGCTCTCACGATGGGTCTCTTAGGAGCTAGCGCCATGCTTTTGGGCACAGGACGCTACTCACTGCCTTTATTATCAAGCGCTGTTATCATCAGCTTAGTAGCCCGTGCTGATTATGCCCTCAACTTTGGTTTTGCTCTTTCTGTCAGTGCTACTGCCGCGCTGATTCTGCTGGCACCGGCTCTGGCTCGGCACATGGCAACCGTGCTACCGCTGGTGGTAGCTGAAGTGATAGCAATTCCTGTGGCAGCAGGGCTGTGGTGCCTACCCCTTCTCGTTCTCATGGTAGGAGAAATCCAAACATATACCGTCCTTGCCAATGTACTGGCAACGCCGCTGGTAGCTCCCGTGACAGTTCTGGGCATCGTAATTGTGGTGCTTACTCCCGGTGCTGCATCACCGGCTGTTAGCTTTATCGTTGACGGTTGCTCAACCGCAGCGGGAGCGCTGGTACAACTCCTGATTAACATCGCTACCGCTACTTCAGCGCTACCTTCTAGCAGCATTCCTGTTGAACCAAGCGTCCTGAACATCGCCCTTATCTTTGCAGCAGTGGCTGCTCTGAGTGCCCTCGTGATAGTCAGTGATTGGCGAACCGGTGCTCGCGTTTACCTCAGCAGTAATCGGGGGCAGCTATGAAATCCACCAACGGTGGTGCAAAGAACCACCGCCTCAAAACCACTGTGATTCTGTGGACGATTGCAGCCGTCGTAGGTATCATCGCTGGCTTGCATTTTGGCGGCAAACACCATCTGGTACCTCCTCAATGGGCGGTAATAACGTGCGATGTAGGGCAGGGGAGCGCAGCGCTACTACGCACCGATGACAATAGCGCGGTGCTCATTGATACGGGGGACTCTCCGGACGCGCTCACCGACTGCCTGCGCTATGCCGGGGTAGAACGTATTGATGCTGTGATACTGACCCATAACCACAGTGACCATGTGGGGGCTCTCTCGGCTCTTCCTAGGGAGCCGCCCCTCTATACTTCAAAAGTTTTTGGCACATCATCAAGAGCAGCTATTCACCTGGCAGCGGGAGATACTCTTAGCTGGCAGGGGAGTGCTTGCCAGCTAACGACTCGCATCCTAGCGCCGTTTGGAGGTCAGGAGCCTGCAGCGAACGCTCAATCTGACCGATTGTCTTCTCAGCCCTACCGGGCACGAAGAGAGGGCAGAGGTGATTCTGCCAGCGAAAATAATGCGTCACTCGTGAGCCACACTGAGCTGATGTGCGCTGGCAGTGACCCACTGACCTACCTTGCACCGGGTGATCTCGAAGAAGAAGGCGTCAGACGGCTGCTGGCAACGTCAGGCGATCTTTCGGCTGATGTGGTGGCAGTACCCCACCACGGTTCTAAGGGCTCGGGAACGGCACTCTACCGAAAAGTTCAACCTACAGTAGCCCTTATTTCTGCGGGAACTCATAATGACTACGGGCACCCGCACCGAGAGATTACCGACCACCTTACAGCAGGAGGTGTCGCCCTGTACAACACTGCCCACGATGGGCACATTGCCCTCTACCGTGATACTGACCAAGTGCGTCTACACACCTCTAAGTAGCCCGAAACTGCGTGCGACCTATATGCTTGGATGAGCAGAATCTGGCACGCAGCTCAAGGCGAGGAGTCTTCAATGGCACGTAGCACCGCAGCACCAACCCACGCTTGGCGTACAGTAGCACCGGCGCCCGTAGTAATGCTTTATGGCTCTGAAGAGTACTTCACGCAGAAAGCCAAAGAGAAAATCCGAGCTGACTTCCGTGCCGTCCATGACGACGTAGAAATCATTTCTCTCTCTGCCAGTACCTACACTAGCGGTCAGCTCATTGCAGAGACTAGCCCCTCACTTTTCGGTGGGGCGAAGATTGTTGAGGTTGATGGGTTAGCTTCGATGAATGATGATTTTCTGCCCGATGCGTTGAACTACTTGGCATCACCTGATCCTGAGTCGGTGGTAGTTTTCTCTCACGCAGGGGGTAACAAGGGTAAAAAACTGCTCGACACCTTCAAAAAGAGCCCTTTTCCTTTTATCGAGACCAAGCCCCTCAAAAGCGATAAAGATAAACAAGACTTTGTATTTTTTACGGTAAAAAGTGCCGGGCGCCAGATTGCCCCAGAAGCTGTACGCACCCTTGTAGCTGCAACTGGTAGCGATGTCGCTGAACTCGCCTCAGCCTGCAGGCAGCTCATCGATGATTCTGCCGGTGCTATATCCCTTGAACTTGTTGAAAAATACTACGGTGATCGTGTAGAAGTGACAGCTTTCAAGGTAGCGGATGCAGCCGTTTCGGCTCAACCTGCTCTTGCTCTCAAACTCCTGCGAAATGCTTTAGATTCAGGTGCTGAACCTATTCCGCTAGTCGGGGCTCTCGCCCTAAAAATGCGTAATATCGCCAAAGTACACGGTTCTTCAGGACGCGTGGAGGGCATGGCACCCTGGCAGGCTCAGCAAGCACAGCGTGACTCTCGAAGGTTCTCCGCCGCAGACCTTGCCCATATCTTTAGCGTGCTAGCTGATGCCGATGCAGCTCTCAAAGGAGAAGCTGCGGATTCTCTCTATCCCCTAGAAAAAGCTGTGTTAGCAATAGCTCGCGCCGGACGTTCGTGAATCTTAGATACCAGTGGCTGCGTCCCGCATAATCTTACTTGCAAACATAGGGCCCCACCTCAAGGTGGAGCCCTATGTGTTTACCACAGACCCTTTATCGGGGTACCGGGTTCATAAGCGAAAACTTATGCTGAAAGCTTGCTGACGCGAGCAGCCAAACCTGACTTCTTGTTTGCAGCGTTCTTTTTGTGAAGAACACCCTTTGAAACTGCTTTGTCGAGCTTGCGGCTTGCGTTACGAAGCGCTTCGTTCGCTGCTTCTACGTTCGCTGCCTCAACAGCCTCGTTGACCTTGCGGATGCTGGTCTTGAGGTCTGACTTGATGGTGTTGTTACGCAGGCGAGCCTTCTCGTTGGTGAGAATGCGCTTCTTCTGAGACTTGATGTTAGCCACGTTTATAAACTTTCTGTTTGTCTAATTGGTCGGTGAGGGCGACGCTGGTCGATCATCGACTGAGCGGCGTGGGGATGCCTATGGCAATCAACCAGCTGTATCCGATGACCATCGGACACACAAGTATGAACTTTACCAGAAATAAAGGTAAAGGGCTTTACGATGTGTACCACAGTTTTACCGTGTTGATAGGGCAAAGACCGGGGCGCAAGGGCAAGGGGCTAAGCAAGATTATTTAGCGCATTGATAACCGTGTTAAAGGTTGATTCGGGCATGATGGCACCTTCTCGCCGCACGGCGTCCTCGCGTACCCGAATAATTCGGTTGAGCTTAATTTCTGAGGGTCGCCCTTTCTTGTCCCAGGGGCCCGAACCAATATCAAGGTAGTTAGGGTCACGATTATAGGCGTTGGTGTTGTCTTTGCTGGTGAGCATCAGTGCCAGCAGGTATTCACCGTCTTTGCCGATAAGTAGTACCGGGCGGTCTTTGCCCTGATTGTAATCGTCTTCGTAGGGCACCCACGTCCAGACCACTTCACCGGGGTCAGGGGAGCCATCGGGAGCGGGAGAGTACTGGGGGCGAATACGTCCGCGGAAATCACCGGGGTAGATGGACGAGTCAGAGCGAGGTATCGGGGTTGAGGGCTGCTGCCGAGATGGACGTGATGCGCCGCTGTTGGCAGGGGAAGAGTCGGTGCCGAAACTTGACCCCTGAGATTTACGTTGAATCTTTTGGTATTCCCTGTAGGCACGCTGACCGAGACTAAGCAGGGTGCGAATATTAAATTTCATACCTCTCACTTTAGCGGTGGCTCGCCAACTTGATAGAGGCTGTAATACCATGCACAGCGGGTCAGATATGAATTTTTGCTAGACTGTGGTGTAAATATGCACTTTTGATTTTCTTCGTGCACTCGTTTCATCACTATTTTCGGTTTCGCGCCCACGCGCATGCGGAAAGGACTCAACCTACGTGTCACCTTTGGCGACTAACCCTCCGGTTCCGGCCTCTACAGAGCCCTCTATCATCCGTAACTTCTGCATCATTGCGCACATTGACCACGGCAAGTCCACTCTTGCTGATCGCATGTTGCAGGCAACCGGTGTGGTGACCCCCCGCGAGATGAAGGCTCAGTACCTTGACCGCATGGATATTGAACGCGAGCGCGGCATCACCATTAAGTCTCAGGCTGTTCGCATGCCCTGGGAAAAAGATGGCGTGAACTACGCACTTAATATGATTGATACCCCCGGTCACGTTGACTTCACCTATGAGGTGTCTCGTTCTCTGGCTGCGTGTGAGGGTGCCTTGTTGCTGGTCGATGCTGCCCAAGGCATTGAGGCGCAGACTCTGGCGAACCTTTATCTTGCAATGGAAAATGATTTGACCATTATTCCGGTGCTGAACAAGATTGACCTACCTGCTGCGCAGCCTGATAAGTATGCAGAAGAGTTAGCGAATTTGATTGGTGTTGAGCCTGAGGACGTATTGCGTGTTTCGGGTAAAACTGGTGAGGGCGTCACTGAGCTGCTTGACCGCATCGTTGATTTGCTGCCTGCCCCTCAAGGTAAAGAGGACGCACCTGCCCGAGCGATGATTTTTGACTCTGTTTATGACTCTTACCGCGGCGTAGTGACTTATGTTCGTGTGGTTGATGGCAGTTTGAAGCCTCGCCAGCGCATCAAGATGATGTCTACGGGTGCTGAGCACGATTTGTTGGAAATCGGTGTGATTTCGCCTGAGCCTGTGCCGACTAAGGGTCTTGGTGTGGGCGAGGTTGGTTACTTGATTACCGGTGTGAAGGATGTTCGCCAGTCGCGTGTGGGTGATACTGTCACCTCTGCTCAAAACGGTGCTGAAGAGTCTCTCGGTGGTTATGAGGATCCCAAGCCGATGGTGTTCTCAGGCTTGTTCCCGATTGATGGCTCTGATTACCCCGTGTTGCGTGATGCCCTTGATAAGCTCAAGCTCAATGACGCGGCTCTGGTTTATGAACCTGAGACTTCGGCGGCTCTGGGCTTCGGTTTCCGTGTTGGTTTCTTGGGTCTTTTGCACCTTGAGATTGTGCGTGAGCGTCTGGAGCGCGAGTTCAACCTTGACCTGATCTCCACCTCACCCAACGTTATTTACGATGTGGTTGCTGAAGACGGTACCGCTCAGCGCGTGACCAACCCCAGTGAGTTCCCTGAGGGTAAAATCGCGACCATCAAAGAACCGATGGTTGCTACCACTATTATTGCCCCCAACGAGTTCGTGGGTGCGATTATGGAGCTGTGCCAGCAGCGTCGCGGCGCAATGGGTGGTATGGACTACCTTTCGCAGGAACGCGTGGAGCTGCGCTACCGCCTGCCTCTGGCTGAAATCGTTTTTGATTTCTTCGACCAGCTCAAGTCTAAGACCCGCGGCTATGCGTCCTTGGACTGGAAGCTCGATGGCGAAGAAGAATCAGATTTGGTCAAGGTCGATATTCTCTTGCAGGGCGAAAAAGTGGATGCATTTAGCGCCATCACCCACAAGGACAAGGCTTATTCTTACGGCGTGATGATGACTGCCAAGCTGCGCGAGCTGATTCCTCGCCAGCAGTTTGAGGTGCCCATTCAGGCAGCTATTGGCTCACGTATTATTGCCCGTGAGAACATTCGCGCTATCCGCAAGGACGTTCTGTCGAAGTGCTACGGCGGCGATATTTCGCGTAAGCGTAAGCTGCTGGAAAAGCAGAAGGAAGGTAAGAAACGCATGAAGATGGTGGGACGCGTGGAGGTGCCTCAGGAGGCATTCATCGCTGCTTTATCATCTGGCGAAGAGTCAAAGGACAAGTCGAAGAAGTGACCCCTGCTCAGCCTTTGGGCATGCCTGCTCCGCTTGATGGAATGGTTCCACAGGAATCTGCTATCGGTGCGGAGCAGCGCACGTTAAGTCTCTATGTTCACGTTCCTTTTTGTTCGGTGCGCTGTGGGTACTGTGATTTCAATACCTACGCCACTGACGATTTCGGTAATGGTGTGGGGTTAGAAACCTATGCTCAGGACGCGTGTGCCGAGTTGGACTTTGCGCAGCAGGTGATGCGCTCCTCCGCCCTACCTGAGCGGAAGCTGCACACTGTTTTCTTTGGTGGTGGTACGCCAACCAAATTACCGGCTACAGACCTGGTGAAAATCTTGCAGCGCGCTGTTGAGCTTTTTGGTCTTGAAGAGGGCGCTGAGGTTACGACCGAAGCCAACCCTGATTCTGTGACTGCTGAAGACCTACAGATTTTAGCTGCCGGTGGGTTTACCAGAGTTTCATTTGGTATGCAGTCGGCGGTGCCGGAGGTTTTGCAGGTGCTTGATCGCACCCACACCCCAGCGAATGTTCCCAAGGTGGTGCAGTGGGCTAAAGATGCCGGTCTGCAGGTCTCTGTTGATCTTATTTACGGCACGCCGGGGGAGAGTCTGGAACAGTGGGAGAAGTCTGTCAAAGCCGCTATTTCTTACGCGCCCGATCATATTTCTGCCTACTCACTGATTGTTGAAGACGGAACCAAGCTCGCGGCACAGATTCGTCGTGGGGAGTATGAGATGCCCGACGATGATCTGATGGCAGATATGTACTTGCTGGCAGAGAAACATCTCACCGCTGCTGGCTACAGCTGGTACGAGGTATCGAACTATGCTTCATCGCGGGAAACCCGCAGTACCCACAACTTTGCCTACTGGAAGAACCAGGATTGGTGGGGTGTTGGGCCCGGTGCTCATTCACATCTGAATGGCACCCGATGGTGGAATGTTAAGCACCCCGTGGCTTACTCCGGTAAGATCTGCCTCGGGCAGTCCCCGGCGGCAGCCCGTGAAGTTCTCGGAGAAAAGACCAAGAACTTTGAGGACATCATGCTCATGGTGCGAACCATTGAGGGGTATTCAATCAACAAACTACAGCAGGTACACGGGCAGGCTCTGGACGCTAAACTTCAGTGGTTGCTGAACCAAGACTTAGTTGAGCCTGAAGCCTTGAAAAACGGACGCCTTGTTCTCACCCTCAATGGCAGACTGCTGGGCGATGCTGTTACTCGTGAGTTGCTCCCCGAACTATAAACAGTTCTTTTAATCAAGAAACCGCCTCTCTTCATGAAATGAAGAGAGGCGGTTTATCTATGAAAACTTGTTGGTGAAACAGATAACCCTAGCGACGAACACGAATCACATCGAAGAGGCGGGTGTTCAGTGGGTACTGGTAGGGGTTGCCGCGGTTAACACGAATACCTGCATAGAGCGACATACTCGCCAGTATAACCCACACTAGCGCTGCTACCAAACCGAAAATCCATCCAATGCCGGGAAGGCTTGATAAGAAGAATGATGCCAACGCAATAATGGTAGGCAGCAGAGTGAAGTTCAATGCCTCGCGGGCTTCCTGCTGGGCGAAAGGCGCGCGTCCTTTGTACAGGTAGTAGATAACTGCTGAGGGAATGCAACCCAGTACACCACCAAAATGGGCGAGCGTCGCTATATTTCTGTCTTCAGCAACGCTCAGTTTGCCGGCAGCTGCTGCGGTGCCATTAAACTGCGATTCGGCGGGAACCTGTGAGGTTGTTTTCAAGAATGTACTCGTTTTCATAAAAGGGTAAAGATCAAGCAGGGTGAAGCTCTGTTAGTGTCATTACAACAGGCTACGGGGTTCTTGAATATTTTAGATACTGAGCGGTAACAGGCGCAGTTTCAAACCCCACATTTACGGTAAATCTTCGAAAGATTTATGTCACACTTTCTTCACATCGTCGGTGAGAAAATCAATGAGGGATTCTACCGGTCCCAAAATACTGGGTTCTAAATCAGCGTACGAATTAACTTTTGAGAGCATGAACTTCCAGGCGTGAGCGATGTCTTCCTGCGAATCGTGGGGGAGCCCTAACCGTTTGAGCATGCCCTTTTTCCATTCTTCGCTGCGGGGCACGGTGGGCCAGCGGCTTAATCCCAGCGCCTGGGGTTTGATAGCCTGCCAGACATCAACAAAGGGGTGACCAACAATTTCCACGTTACCGCGGGCACCGGGAACGGCGAGCGCTTCGGTAACGATGCGACTTTCTTTGGTTCCGCTGATGAGGTGATCCACCAAAATACCGAGTTTACGCTGCGGCCCCGGTGCGAAACTCCTCATAGCAGCGGCAAGGTCATCAACACCGTGCAGGGGCTCTACGACAATGCCCTCCACACGTAGGTCGTGACCCCAGACTTTCTCAATCAATTCTGCATCGTGCGTACCTTCAACCCACAGACGGGACGCGCGCGCCACCTTCGCAGGCGCATTGGCAACCTCAAAGGAGCCCGAACGGGAAATCTTACGCACTGGGGCTTGTTTTTTACTCCTGGGTGCAACCACCGTGACAGGCTGCCCTTCTAGAAGAAAACCGGCGCCCAACGGGAACTTTTTAACCCGCCCGGCAGCGTCCTCTAGACCGAACACCTGCATGCCTCCGATAGTCTCAAAAGAGACAACGACCCCTACCCAGCCGCTCTCAACATCCTCTAGAAGAAGCCTAGGCGCTAGGTAGAGGGCGCGGGATGCCGTACCACGGTGTTGTTGAGATAAAGCACCCAAATCTCGGGCACCCCAGGGCTGGCTCATAGTGTCTCCTTGGTGGTTAGCGCACGTATCTACATCAGTATTCTACGCGCTACCCTTGAGCCTTGAGCGTACGAACTGGAGCGCACTGCCTCTACAGTATTAGAGTTAGTGTTAGCACTGGGCACCTAAGAGTGCTAATTTTTATCGGACTGCTGCGTAGAGAAAGGAGGATGCCCCGCATGAACCGTGAACGACATTTTCAGGTTTTACAAGCAATTATTGAGGACTACGTTCATTCGCGTGAGCCGGTTGGCTCCAAAGCCCTCATTGAGCGTCATAGTCTTGGTGTTTCAAGTGCAACTGTTCGTAACGATATGGCTCATCTTGAAGAGCAGGGGTTGATTAGTGCACCTCACGCTAGCGCCGGCAGAATCCCTACCAACGATGGCTACCGTCTTTTCGTCGACAAAATAGCCGGAGTTAGACCCCTCAACGAACCCCAGCGTCGAGCCATAGCCCAGTTTCTCGACGGGGCGACCGACATTGACCAGCTGATGGATCGAACCGTCAGGTTGCTCTCGCAACTCACCCGGCAGGTAGCTGTGATTCAGCACCCAGTAGAGGAATCGCTCACCATTAGGCATATCGACGTTATTGAGGTGGCTGATAGACAGCTCATGGTCTTGGTGGTGCTCAGCAACGCAGAAGTTCTGCAGAGGGTCTTGACGTTTGACGCAACTGACCACAATGGGCAGAGCCAACGGCAGCACATTAATAGCGCCGCAATCGCAGCTCTCTTACGTAGCACCTACCTCGGGCAACCCCTGGAACAACTAGGACGTGTCTGCCCGGCGAGCACAGGAGAAACTACTTCATACCCCGTCGCCCTCAACGACGCTCTACAACAGCTTGCAGATGAAGCGAAACCTCACCGTATGACTTTTGCCGGGACTTCTTACCTCGCCCAATCAACCCAAGATTTTCCTCACAGCATCGCCCCGATTCTCGATGCTCTAGAGGAACAGGTAGTAGTCTTAAGGTTGTTAGAGGAACTTTCCCACGATCAACGGGGATTTTCAGTTAAAATCGGTGCAGAAAGTCAGCTCGACCCACTCACCGACGCCGCCGTGGTAGCAACAGGTTACGGCTTTAACAACACCGCGAAAATAGGTATCGTGGGGCCCATTCGCATGGACTACCCCGGCAATATCACTCTGGTACGAGCGGTAGCATCTTACCTTTCCAAAACTTTGAACCACTAACTCCCACATTTTTTCTAAAAATACACAGCGATCTACAGAAAGAGAATATTTAGTGAGCAGCCATTACGACACCCTCGGCGTTTCACGCGATGCCACCGCTGAAGAGATTAAGAAGGCATACCGCACGAAAGCTCGCAAGCTGCACCCCGATATCAACCCTGGCGAAGAGGCAGCTGAAGAGTTCAAGAGGGTATCGCACGCCTATGAGGTTCTTTCTGACCCGCAGAAGCGCGATATCTATGATCGTACGGGCAACGAAAACGGCAACGCCCAGGGCTTTGGCGGCGGTGGCGGTTTCAGTGGCTTCGGTGGATTTGAAGATATTTTCAACACCTTCTTCAGCCAGCAGCCCCAGGGCCCGGCAAGCCGTACCCGCCAGGGTCAGGATGCGCTGATTAACGTCCGTATTAATTTACGTGAAGCTGTTTTCGGCATCAATAAAGAAATCACCGTTGATACAGCTGTGGTGTGTTCTCACTGTGCGGGTGAAGGAGCTGAGCCCGGTACCCACCCCGAAACTTGTGATACCTGTGCCGGTCAGGGGTACATGCAGCGTCAGGTGCAGTCAATCTTGGGTACCGTTGTTCAGCCGGTGCAGTGCCCCAGCTGTAACGGTTACGGCACCGTTATCAAGACCCCCTGTAACGAGTGCTACGGTGAGGGACGCGTGCGCGAGCGCAAGCCGCTCACTATTAAAATTCCTGCGGGTGTAGCAGACGGTACTCGTATTCGCCTAGCTGGTCAGGGTGAAGCGGGTGTGGCAGGTGGTCCTAACGGTGACCTGTACGTTGAGTTGCACGTCAACCAGGATTCAACTTTCACCCGTGAGGGCGATGATTTGCACGCCACTATGGTTATTTCGATGGCGGCAGCAGCTTTGGGTACCACTATCACCCTTGAGACCTATGATGGTCCGCAGGAAATTTTGGTTAAGCCCGGCACTCAGTCAGGTGATGTTGTCACCCTCAAGGAATTGGGCGTGAACCGTTTACGTGCGGGCGGACGCGGTAACCTCCGCGTACACCTTGAAGTTCGGATTCCCACTGACCTCACCGACCACCAGCGCGATTTGTTGCAGCAGTTCGCAGCATCGCGTAATGAAGACTTGGCAGTGAGTGAAACCGTTGAGCAGAAGCACAATAGCGGCTTCTTCTCGCGCTTCAAAGAACGCTTTCAGTAGGAGTACACCAAAATGACCGCACCCATTTTCTACCCCGATGACCTCGATGTGGGCGAGTTAGCGGTGGGCGATACCGTCACGCTGACCGGGGACGAGGGGCACCACGCTAAAAACGTCAAGCGATTGAGCGTGGGTGAAGCTATTGATATAGCTGATGGGTGCGGTACCCGCTTGGTGGGGGAAGTAGCGCAGGTTATTCCAGAAGGGCTAGCTGTTCGCATTAGGGCGATCACGCAGGAGGCTAAGGCAACTGGCATCTATCTGGTGCAAGCACTCGCCAAAAACGATCGCGATTTAATGGCGATTGAGATGGCTACAGAGCTAGGTGCGGTGGGTATCGTGCCCTGGTCAGCTGACCGCTCCATTGTGCGCTGGAAGGGTGAACGCGCGTCCAAGTCCTACGCCAAATGGCAGAAAACTGTTCAAGCGGCAGCTAAGCAGTCTCGGCGGGCACTGATTCCCACTGTCTATGACTTGCACTCGTCCAAGCAGCTTGCCCAGATGGTTGCCGAGGTTACCTCTGAGGGTGCTGCTGTGTTCATCCTTCACGAACAGGGCAATCAGCGTCTTACTGACCACCTGCGCGTTCTAGACGTCGCGCAGGTACCCGAGGTTTATGTGGTGGTCGGCCCTGAAGGTGGTATCAGCGATGCCGAGGTGGACGCGCTAGTGGCGGCAGGGGCCTCTGTCGGATTATTGGGAACAGAGGTTCTGCGTAGCTCAACCGCGGGAGCCGCTGCTCTCTCTGCACTGAATCTGTGGAGCAAAGCCTGGTAACCAAAAGTTCTTTTAAAAAACGTGAGGAGGGTGGGTGCTCACCCCGCCCTAGATATAACCTGAAAAATAACAGTCACTTTCAACCCTCTAAGGAGTTCGACTGCCAGCTGTCTACCGCTGGCGTCTTGACATATGACTACACCAACAACAGATACCTACCGTCCCATCAATGTGGCTCGTACTTTCACCTTCTCATCACGCAGTGAAATGGTGACGGTCTTGGGTGCGCACGATTCATCGCTGAAACTCATTGAGCAGCAGTTCCCGGGTATCACCATCAGACCCAAAGACCTCGATATTGTGGTTACCGGCCCAGCTGCCCTCGTAGCTACTACCGTCCGTTTGCTTTCTGAACTGCGCGTGCTAGCAAGTAGTGGCACCATCATCTCCCCGGACGTTATTCAGCGCATGCTGACTATGCTCGCTGCTGAAATGGCGAACCCTGCCTCAGCGATGAGCCAGAATATTCTGAGTTCGCGTGGTAAAAGCATCCGCCCTAAAACGGTCAATCAGAAAACCTACGTTGATGCTATTGACGCCAACACCGTAGTTTTCGGCATCGGTCCGGCTGGTACCGGTAAAACCTACCTAACGATGGCAAAGGCTGTTCAGGCATTGCAAGCGAAAGAAGTCAATCGTATTATTCTCACGCGACCGGCTGTTGAAGCTGGCGAGCGCCTGGGCTTTTTGCCCGGTACTTTGAACGACAAGATTGACCCTTACTTGCGTCCGCTCTACGATGCTTTGCACGACATGATGGATCCTGAGTCTATTCCGCGTTTGATGGAGGCAGGCACTATTGAGGTTGCTCCGCTTGCTTACATGCGCGGTCGTACGCTCAATGACGCCTTCATTATTCTCGATGAGGCTCAGAATACTACCGTGGAGCAGATGAAGATGTTCCTAACCCGTTTGGGCTTTGGCTCCAAGATGGTTATTACCGGTGACGTGACGCAGATTGATTTGCCCAATGGGCAGGCATCCGGTCTTAAGCAGGTACGTGAAATCCTGAAGAATGTAGATGATATTCACTTCTCAATTCTCGAATCTGTTGATGTAGTGCGCCACAATTTGGTCTCGGACATTGTGACTGCTTACGACCAGTGGGATGAAGATAAAACCGCAATGGAACGCAAGCGTAACCGCAAGGTCAAGCGGGCAACTATCGAAGCGGCGGCTGAGAAGTTGCTTGAGCGTTCAGGCATTGACGGTAAAGACGAAAAGCCCCGTGGGGAGTAGCGAACGTGGCAGTTGAATTTGATATCGAAGAACCCGGCGATAACGCATCGGTTGAGGTGCGCGCATCTTTTGCTGAGGTTGATACTGCTGAGCTGACTCGCTTGGTGAGCTTCGCCTTTGAGCGTCTTTACCTTTCACCCGATACTGAGCTTTCTGTCAATGTGGTGGGTGAGGACGAGATGGAGCGTATTCACCTGGAGTGGATGGATCTACCCGGCGCTACCGATGTGATGTCTTTTCCCATGGACGAGATGGTCGAGGGAATTCCTGATGAACCTAGTGAGGGAGTGCTTGGCGATATTGTGCTGTGCCCGCCGGTTGCTGCTCGTCAGGGCGCGGATGCCGGTCACAGTACTCTTGATGAGCTGTGCCTTTTGACAGTCCACGGAATTTTGCACTGCCTGGGTTACGATCACGCTACCGCTGAGGCAGAAGCTGAGATGTTCGGTATTCAGCGCAATATTCTCAGAGAGTTTTTGGGACGTGAAGCTCCCGTAGAGACGAGGCACTAAGCGGTGATACCTGTACTTCTGATACTGGGCTGTGTTCTTCTGGTCTTTTTGTGCTATGTGATGACAGCTGCGGAGTCAGCTTTTGTCTACCTTTCGCGCGCAGATGCAAAGCGTATCAAAGAATCTCCGCGTCGTACACTGACGTTGCTGCAAGAAACTGGACGGTTCATGTTTGCCGTCAGGTTCTGGCGCGTTATTTTTGAGACTGCGGCAACGGTACTTTTCTTCCTCTTTGTTGCTTATTTTGCCGGGGTTTCTTGGTTAGCGACCATCATTACCGTGCTGGTGATGAGCGCGGTGGGTTTTGTTTTCTTCAGCACTGCACCGCGTCAGTTGGGGCGCGCTAACTCTTACATGGTGTTCAGATTTTTTGGTCTGATTATCACTTTCTTTGGGGTCGTTTTGGGTCCGCTACCCGATTTGATGATTGCTTGGACCAAGCGTAGAAATCCCACCGAAGCTGAAGAAAAAGCCGGTTACTTCACGGAAGAAGAGCTGCGAGAGTTCGTTGATCGCGCTACCATCTCAGACGCTATCGAGGACGAAGAGGCACAGATGGTTCACTCTATCTTTGAGATGGATGAAACCTTTATTCGCTCCCTTATGGTGCCCCGCACCGATATGGTGACGGTTGGACTGGACGAAGATTTGCAGGACGCGCTTCATCTGATGTTGCGTTCGGGCTATTCCCGTGTGCCTGTGTTGGGCGAGACTGTTGACGATGTGCAGGGTTTGTTGTACCTCAAGGACGTTACCCAGAACTATGTGGACGCTGCAGATGGTAAGACTTTGCCTACCGTTGCTGAGGTCATGCGTGAGCCGCGCTTTGAGCCCGAGTCTAAGCGAGCTTTGGAGCTGCTACAGCAGATGCAGAGCGAATCTACACATGTCGCGATTGTGATTGACGAGTACGGTGGAACCGCAGGTCTGGTGACTTTGGAGGATCTCATCGAGGAACTCGTGGGTGAAATTGCCGATGAGTATGATAACGATAAACCCGAGGTCGTGAGGCAAGAAGATGGTACCTTCAAGATTAGCTCACGTTTGAGTATTGAAGAACTGGGGGAGACCCTCGATGTAGATCTTGAGGATGAAGAGGTCGAAACTGTGGGCGGTCTGCTGTCGAAGCACCTGGGACGTGTGCCAATCATTGGTAGTGAAGTGGTGGTCGAGGGTCTTCATATTCGCGCTATTGGCACTCAGGGCAGACGCAACCAGATTGCAACCTTGTTGGTCTGGGCAGAACCTAAACCTGCTGTGACTCCGTAAGGATTTTGGGGCTGTCTATCTTCTTGATAGGTAGCCCCTTTTCTGTGTCTGTTGGTACCTGTTGGGCGGCAGCTACTGGTTGGATGAATTATGAGGTGCTCGGCAAAGAATCACAGTGCGTGATTGCTTGGTGAGGTACCACAGGGTTCCATCACGGGGTAAAGTAAACTCCAAAGGTTTCATTTATTTTGATGTTTTATGAGGAGACGGTATGGATTTTGCTTCTTTCCCCGATGATTACAAGGCAGGTTTTGCGGTTTTCGTCGGACGCCCCAACGCAGGTAAGTCTACGTTGACGAATGCGCTGGTGGGGCAGAAAGTAGCAATCACTTCTAACCGCCCCCAGACCACCCGTCACACTATTCGCGGTATTGTACACCGGGACGCATTTCAGCTGGTTTTGGTAGACACTCCCGGTTTGCACCGTCCCCGCACTCTGCTGGGTGAGCGTCTGAATGATTTGGTGGCGCAGACTCTGGCTGAGGTTGATGTTATCGGTTTTTGCATTCCGGCTAATGAGAAAATCGGTCCCGGTGATCGTTACATCGCTACCCAGCTCGCTGCTGCGGGTAACAAGCCTATCGTGGCGATTGTAACCAAGGCAGATACCGTGAGTCAGGAAGACCTGGCGGCGCAGCTTCTTGAGGTTTCGCGTATGGGTGAGGAAATCATGAGCGCTGAGCGCGCGGTGCGTGCCGAGCGCAAACGCAAGCAGACTTCACGCAAAAAGGGTGATTTGGCTCTGCCTTTCCGTAAGGATTCAGGGCCCGCTGCTCAGCGTCGCAAAACCGGTGCAACCGCGTCCACCCCGGCAAATGATGGCAAGGGTGGCTGGGCAGATATTATTCCTGTCTCGGCAGTCAATGGCTACCAGGTGGAGCAGGTCGCTGAGCTGCTGGCATCACGGATGCCCGATTCGCCCCCGCTGTACCCGGAGGGTGAGCTGACCGATGAGCCTGAGGCAACTCTGGTGGCTGAGCTTGTACGTGAGGCATCTTTGGAGGGTGTGCGCGATGAACTGCCGCACTCTGTAGCTGTCACCGTTGAGGAAATGTCTCTGCGCGAAGGTCGCCCCGAGCACAACCCTCTGCTTGATATTCACGTCAATCTTTACGTGGAGCGTGATTCGCAGAAAGCTATTATTATCGGTAAACGTGGTTCGCGTCTGAAAGAAATTGGGGCAACCTCACGTCAAAATATCGAGGCGCTCCTGGGAACCAAAGTCTACCTCAATATTCATGTCAAGGTCGCTAAAGACTGGCAGCGAGACCCCAAGGCACTAGGCAGACTGGGCTTCTAGCCTCAGGTTCTCCCAGCTTAAGCTGACATTTAGACTAAAGGTTATGCTCCGGGGCCCTTCAATGCACCGAGCAGTATAGGTATAGAACAGGTTTTCAATTCAGATGGCTTCACACCAGGACAAAGGGTATGCAGCTGCTGGTCGCCACATGCGCCAGCAACCCCAACGTTCCCACCGATTCCGTTGGCTCGCCCTTGCAGTAGTTGCTTCTTTAGTCTTTGTGCTGGGTCTTGGCGGCTTCGTTTTTTTGCGCCTGCAGAACAACGTTCAAACCGCTGCCCTCAACCTTGGCGAGAAAACCGCTGAGCTTGAAAACGGCGCCCTTGATATTTTGGTGATTGGCTCAGATACCCGTGCTGGCGCTAACGCTGATTACGGTGATGAGTCTGACCGTCAGTCAGCGGCACGTTCAGATGTCATGATGCTAGTTCAGGTCAGCAAGGACCGCAAGCGTATTACCTCACTGTCTTTTCCTCGCGATTTGATGGTTGATATTCCGCAGTGTACCGATACTGAAACTGACACCGTCTACCCTGCCACCGAAGATACCCAGATCAATGAGTCGTTATCACGCGGTGGTCCCGGTTGTACTGTAGCCACCATTTCTAAAATTACCGGCGTCAATATTGATCACTTTATGCTGGTTGATTTTAACGCTGTGAAGTCTTTAAGCCAGGTTGTGGGCGGTGTGCAGGTGTGTGTCACCCAAGAAATTGATGACTCATACTCAGGTCTCAAACTGCCTGCGGGCATCTCAACTGTTGAGGGTGAGCAGGCACTGTCTTTCTTGCGCTCACGCCACGGTTTTGGTGATGGTTCTGATACCGGTCGCATTCAGGCACAGCAGGGCTTCATGGCTGCGCTGCTGCGTAAGGTTCAGGCTGAAGGTACACTGACCAACCCCGGTATGCTTTTGAACATCGCTGAAGCTATTACTCAAAACGTGACTGTTGATGAAGGGCTGACCAACGTGCGGACGCTGGCGGGCATGGGCGCGGTTTTTGGTCAGGTTGACCTGGGTAAGGTTGTGTTCGCTACTGTTCCGACTGAACCTTATGAACTGGATACCAATAAGCTTCAGCTTTCTACTGAAGCCTCCACCGTTTTCAAAAAGCTACGCAATGATGAGAGCCTCATCGAGCCAGCACCGGAACCCGAAGCTGCCAGTGAGGAGAAGTCAGCTGAGACTCCTGCAACCGAGGAAATCGTTTACCAGACCCTCATTGAGGTCAACGTACTCAATGCCTCTGGTGCCGATAATCGCGAAGAGCACATCGTCAAGCTCGTAGAATCCCTTGACTACTCTGCTGTTTCCGGTAGCGAAAGCGACATCGAGTACGCTGCATCCTCTATCTCTTACCCGTATGGCTTTGAGGCTGAGGCACAGCAGATCGCTGAGAAGCTGGGTATCACCGCGGTCGCTCCCTCTGGTGTAGCCACCGCTATCGAAATCATCATTGGCACTGATTTTGCAGAAGGGGATGTACTGGGGCAGAGCGCCACCGAAATCGCAGGTGGTGCCACCGGTCAGACCGCTGACCAGGTGACCTGTCAGCAGTCATTTTCCTACTAAATCTCACCCAAGGCTCCGCCCTGGGCACCTTCTTCACGAACGGTTCCGGGGTTTTATTTACCACCACCAGAGACCAAATATTGAGACAAGGCGAGAGGGGTAGGGGATAGGTAGTTGCCATCTGCTACTTTGAGAGTGTGATGACGGTTATCATGCGACGAGAGCTCCTGAGCCGCAGCGAGTTTACCCACTAGGACTGACTTCCTCGCTGCGGTGTTTGTGTGCTTTAGAGTTAGCCGTTCAACTATTCACCCCCACATCTGGAAGATTAAAACCGTGGTAAATCAGCAAAAGCCCTCACCCATGCCGGTTCATAAGTACCGCTCATTCCAAGATCAGATTGATATCTCGCTGCCTGATCGCACCTGGCCTGAAAAGGTCATTACCAAGGCGCCTCGCTGGTGCGCCGTAGATTTGCGCGATGGCAATCAGGCACTGATTGACCCCATGGATACCGAGCGCAAGCTGGCGATGTTTACTCTGCTCGTGAAGATGGGCTACAAGGAAATCGAGGTTGGCTTCCCCTCAGCCTCACAGACAGACTTCAACTTTGTGCGCACCCTCATTGAAGACGGTCACATTCCTGAAGATGTCACCATTCAGGTATTGACTCAGGCACGGGAACACCTCATTCAACGTACTTTTGAGGCTATTGACGGTGCACCACAGGCTATCGTCCATTTCTACAACTCCACTTCGATTCTCCAGCGCAAGGTTGTTTTTAAGCAGGATCAGGACGGTATTCTTGACATTGCTTTGAACGGTGCCCGCCTGTGCATGAAGTACGAGGAACAGTTGCAGAGCAATACTAAGGTGCGCTACGAGTACTCACCCGAATCGTTCACCGGTACAGAGCTCGAATTTGCTGTACGTGTATGTAACGCGGTTACCGATGAACTCAAAATCGGTGAGGGCCGGGAGGTTATTGTGAACCTACCCGCCACCGTTGAAATGGCTACCCCCAATGTTTATGCTGACTCGATTGAGTGGATGGGTCGCCACCTCACCAATCGTGAGCACATCATTATTTCTTTGCACCCCCACAATGACCGCGGCACCGGTGTTGCGGCAGCAGAGCTAGGCTACTTGGCGGGCGCTGACCGTATTGAGGGGTGCCTCTTTGGCAATGGCGAGCGCACTGGCAACGTAGATTTGGTGACTCTGGGGCTGAACCTCTACACTCAGGGCATCGACCCAGAGATTGATTTCTCGAATATTGATGAGATTCGCCGTACTGTTGAGTATGCCAACCAGCTGAAAGTCCATGAACGTTCACCCTACGGTGGCGATTTGGTCTTTACCGCTTTCTCTGGCTCGCACCAGGACGCGATTAAGAAGGGCTTTGAGGTCATGGAAGCCGACGCCGCTGAGCAGGGTGTCTCGGTTGGGGATTTGGTCTGGGCAGTACCTTACCTGCCAATTGATCCTAAGGACGTCGGACGCAGCTATGAAGCGGTTATTCGCGTTAATTCCCAGTCGGGTAAAGGTGGCGTTGCTTATCTGCTTAAGCGTGATCGCGGTATCGAGTTGCCCCGCCGCGCACAGGTCGAGTTCTCACAGATTGTGCAGAGCCGTACCGATAGCCAGGGCGGGGAGTTCAGTAGTGAAAGCCTGTGGGAGATTTTCCACGACGAGTACCTGCCTGCGCACACCGCTGAAGGGCGCTGGGGCAAGTACCGTATTGACACCATCAACATCGACTCGCAAGAGAACGGCGATACCGCCTTGCGCATCGGTTTGCTCATTGATGGGCACCGCTTTGAACGCACCGGTCACGGTAATGGTCCTATCGATGCGATGCAGCGGATCCTCTCAGCAGAGGGGGTCGATGTGCGTCTGATGGATTACTCAGAGCACACCATGGGTGCCAGCTCTAATGCTCAGGCAGCAAGCTACATTGAGGCTGCTGTGGGTAGTCGCGTGCTGTGGGGTATCGGCATCGATAATTCGACAACTCGCGCGTCTTTGAAGGCTATGATTAGTGCGGTTAACCGTGCTTTGCGCGATGAGGTTGCTGCCTAAGCTGCAGCTTTGTTAGCGAAGTGAAGGTAATAAGGGGCGAGGGATTTTTTCTTTCGCCCCTTCTGTTCTTGTGTCTCGAGAAATGTAGGCGTGAGATAATGGGGAAGTGAGTCATGCTTCAGCCCTTTCTTCTCGCTCGTACAGAGATATCGCCATTGTGTTGCGCACCCAGCAATTGGGTGAGGCGGATCGTATTATTATTGCCCTGACCCAGCAGCACGGGGTTGTTCACGCTGTGGCTAGGGGAGTTCGTCGTAGCTCCTCTAAAATTGGTGCCCGTCTTGAGCCCTTTATGGTGGTTGACCTTTCGCTGGTGAAGGGCAAAAATCTCGATACTGTTTCTCAGGTAGTAACTCGCAAAGCCTATACGGCAGCGATTATGGGGGACTACGATGCTTTTACCGTGGCATGCGTGCTATCGGAGCTCACCGAAGCCTTGACTACCTACGATATTGAGCAGCAGGTCGCTTTCTTCAATGTGTTAGCTGGTGCTTTATCTTCGCTAGCCCAAGCCAGCCACCACCCCCTTGATGTACTTAATGCTTTTGCTTTGCGTACGATGGCGTTAGCAGGGTGGAGTATTGTTCTTGATGCCTGTTCAGTGTGCGGTGCCGCAGAAAGTGCCAACTATTTTTCCCCGGAATATGGGTTTGTTGACGCAGGATGCGCTGCTTCGTTGGCTGATCGATTCTACCCGCTGAGCGATGCCGTAAAATTGTATATACGCGCAGTTTTTCAAGGACGCTGGGAACACGTAGATACCCTCACAGAGCATACCGTTCGGTCGAGGTCACTGTATCTTGTATCGCTCTACGTACGCTGGCACCTTGAAAAACCCGTAAAAACTTTGGACGCTCTAGTGAAGGACACCAATGCACGTTAAGCCCTATGCTCACCCCAGTGGTGCTACAGCTCCTGCCATTCCGCGCCAGTTCATTCCCCAGCACGTTGCGGTGGTAATGGACGGCAACGGTCGCTGGGCGAACGAGCGCGGCTTGCCCCGTAACGAGGGACATAAGGCTGGTGAAGCGGCTTTGCTGGACGTCGTGGCAGGTGCTATTGAAATGGGCATTCCCCACGTGTCTGCTTACGCTTTTTCCACAGAAAACTGGAAGCGCTCATTGGATGAGGTCAGCTTCCTCATGCGCTTTTGTACCGACGTATTAGACCGCCAGCTTGAAACCCTCAAAAGCTGGGGTGTTCGCATTCGCTGGGCAGGTAGGCGTCCTAAACTCTGGAAATCAGTGATTCGCCAGCTTGAGCAGTGCGAAGAAGAGACCAAAAATAATACGGTCTGTACCCTCACCATGTGCGTAAACTATGGCGGACGTGCCGAAATTGCGGACGCTGCTGCTGCCATCGCTCAAGATGTATTAGACGGCAAAATTAAACCTAAGAGTGTTAACGAAAAGATTTTCCAGCGCTACCTCGATGAACCTGACCTACCCGATGTAGACCTTTTTCTGCGCACCAGCGGCGAACAGCGTTTCTCAAACTTTTTGCTCTGGCAAAGTGCCTATGCAGAGATGGTCTTTATGAACGTTCTATGGCCTGACGTTGACCGTCTAACGCTCTGGGAAGCAGTCGAACAGTATGCCCAACGCGACCGCAGATACGGCGGCGCCGTCGACAAGATAGCTAAAAAGTAGCAGTATTCGCATCGAAATCAGAAACCGAGGTCAGCCCATGCGCATTTACCCCACATTTTTCAAAGTATTTTTTACTCCGATGAACCCAGAAAAAGCCCACCAGGTGGGATACTGGGGCGTTAATTTCTTACGGCAGGTGGGCGTGAGCTCAGTAGCACGGCGCTTTCTGGCTCCGCACCCCAGCCTACAGACAACTGTTATGGGTCTGACCTTTCCCTCGCCCTTTGGCGTGGCAGCCGGTTTTGATAAAAAGGGCGGAGCTATCAATGCTCTGGGCAACCTGGGTTTCGGTCATATTGAGATTGGTACCGTGACCGGTCAAGCTCAGCCGGGAAATCCCAAGCCTCGTCTCTTTCGGTTAGTTGACGATAAAGCTGTTATCAACCGCATGGGCTTTAACAATGACGGGGCCGCATCGGTTGGTCCGCGACTAGCAGCCGCACGCGCTGATTTTGACCACGACTACGGTCAGAGCGTTCGCCCCATCATGGGCGTCAATATCGGCAAAACCAAGGTGGTTGAACTTGAGGACGCAATTGAAGACTACCTCATGAGCACCCGCACCCTAGCACCGCAGGCTGACTACCTGGTGGTTAATGTTAGCTCACCCAACACCCCTGGCTTGCGCGATCTCCAGGCGGTGGAAACTCTTAAGCCTCTGCTGGAGGCAGTGCGCGCTGAAGCTGACCGCGTTGTCACCGATCGTAGGGTGCCGCTCACCGTGAAGATCGCCCCGGATCTTGCCGATGAAGACATCATCGATGTGGCGCGCATGGCTCTGGAGCTAAAGCTCGATGGAATCATCGCCACCAACACCACTATCGCCCGGAACGGTATGGGGTTGGTTTCTTCCCGCGAGAAAATTGATGCGATTGGTGCCGGTGGTCTTTCCGGTCAGCCTCTGGCTTCGCGAGCGCTTGAGGTCCTGCGCATTCTCAAGGAAGAAGTGGGGGAGCAGCTAGCTCTCATCGCGGTTGGCGGTGTAACCACCGCTCAAGATGTACAAGATCGCCTGGACGCGGGCGCGGACTTGGTGCAGGGCTACACAGCTTTTCTGTATGAGGGGCCGCTGTGGGCATACCGCATCAACCGCGGTCTCAAAGCCTTGCGTCGTAATTCCTAAACGGTAAGAGTACTATAAAAGGGCTACCACTGTGTATCAGTCGTAGCCCTTTTAGGTTATAATCCCTCAGCGAATTACTTGGGGTACTGCCCGCGGGCAACCTGAGGTTTGGGTAGACGCATGCGGCGGATCATGAGAACACGGTTCATCGTGTACATTGCTGAGCCCGGTTCAACGTCACCGAACTTCTCCACAAGACGTGCCTTAATCTTGCGCCATACCAACCAGGTATCAAATGCCCAGAGCAAGATAAGACCCCACATAATTATGGTGGTTTCTAGCTGATATTGACCCAAGAAAAGTGACGCCAAGAAGAAAATGAGCAGAGCGATAATGACGAAGTCGCCAACGTTCCAGCGCGCGTCTACATAATCGCGAATGAAACGGCGCTGGGGACCGCGATCACGTAGCGGCAGGTAACGTTCTTCGCCCGTGCGTAGAGCTTCTTGCTCCCGCAGGCGGTGTTCACGTGCCTGCTGACGTTGCGCTTCTTTTGCTGCTTTGCGGTCATCAGGAACCAGTGGCTGTTTACGGGCAGCCTGTTGCTGCTTACGCGAGGGGGTGGGGCGTCCCTTAGGCGGGGTTGTCTTCTTTGAGTTCTCGGTAACTGCCTGCTGCTCACCGTTGTCAGTAGCTGCAGTAGAGGTTGCTACCGACCCGTGAGTGGCGGGGGATTTCTCGTTCTTTTTATTTCGTCCTAACACCCTATAAGAATATCGAAGATACAAGCACTATGCGTATTCGGGAGTAGGCTTGTTCTATGAATATCTCACCAGAATTTCAGTTTCGTGCCAAAGATACTCTCGAAGCAGAGGTCCGTAGCAATTTTGAACACACTCTACAGCGTTTGACAGAGCTAGTTGTTATTCCGTCAGTTGCGTGGGAAGCCTACGATTTATCGCAGGTGGAACGTAGCGCTGAAAAAGTAAAAGAACTAGCATTCGCGGTGGGTTTCGAGCAGGTTGAAATCCTGACCGCTACCTACGGTCCTGAAAATACAGCCGGTATGCCTGCCGTTGTTGCACGCAAAGAAGCGGCACCGGGGCATCCCACCATTTTGCTCTATGCCCACCACGACGTTCAACCGGTGGGAAATCTCAAAGAGTGGCAAACCGCCCCCTTCGTCGCCACCCGTAAGGGCGATCGCTTGTTCGGACGCGGCGCTGCCGATGACAAGGCAGGCGTCTTAGCCCACCTTGCAGCTTTTGAAGCTACCCGTACGGTACTGGGTGATGACTTCAAGGCTGGCGTAACCCTTTTTATCGAGGGCGAAGAAGAAGCGGGATCACCCAGCTTTACTAATTTTTTGAACACTTACCGCGATAAGTTAGCAGCAGACGTCATTATCGTTGCTGATTCGTCAAACTGGCAGGTGGGCGTACCTGCTCTCACCACTAGCTTGCGAGGAGTTGCTAGCGGCACGATTTCTGTCAGGGTCGCAGACCACAATGTTCATTCCGGGGTCTTTGGAGGCCCCCTCCTTGATGCCCACACTGTGATGGTGCGTACCCTGGCATCACTTCACAACTCTCAAGGTTCAGTTGCAGTTGAAGGTTTAATTCATGCACCTGAACCTGAGGTTGAATACCTTGAAGCTAACTTCAGGGCAGACTCTGGCATTCTAGACTCGGTTGAACTTGCTGGAACCGGTAGCATTGCATCTCGCCTATGGGCGCAGCCAGCTATTTCAATCATTGGTATGGATGTACCCAGCGTCGAGACAGCTTCTAACACTATTGCTGCTACCTCGCGCGCAAAAATCAGCGTGCGATTGGCACCCGGATCAGACCCTGCGCAAGCTCATGCCGCTCTCGAAAATCACCTGAAGAATCTTGACGTGATGGGGGCAAAGGTTACTTACACCGCAGACGATTCCGGTCAGCCATTTAGCACCGACACATCCTCTGCCGGGGCACAGCTGGCACTCGCCGCCTTCAAAGAATCATGGCAGGTCGACCCCGTCACCACCGGTTTGGGAGGCTCAATCCCATTCATTGCCGATCTCACCGAGGTTTTCCCCGGCGCAGATATTCTCATCACGGGCATCGAAGATCCTGATACTCGAGCACATAGTGCCAACGAATCGCTGTACCTCCCCGATTTTGAGAAAGCAATACTTGCTGAGGCGCTCATGCTGGCAGAACTCAGCGCATCTGCCCAGTAAAGACGCGCCGCGGAAGAATTTTTATTTCTGGCGGAATAGACCGATAACTTTTAGAGTTATAGGTGACAGAAAAACTATGAGAACTCTGACCAACCGCACCGGCTGGTCTAGCTACGAAAGGGTTTATCCCATGACTACTGAAGCGCTTGCAACCGAGATGCCCACTCACGGAGTTAATCTCACCGACGTTGCCGCAGGTAAGGTACGCGCATTGCTGGAACAGGAAGGACGCACCGACCTGCGTCTGCGCGTAGCCGTTCAGCCCGGTGGCTGCTCAGGTCTGATTTACCAGCTCTACTTTGATGAGCGCGTACTCGACGGTGATGCCGTCCGCGACTATGACGGCGTTGAAGTTATTGTTGACCGCATGAGCGTTCCCTACCTCGATGGTTCAACTATCGACTTTGAGGACACTATCCAGAAGCAGGGGTTCTCTATTGATAATCCCAATGCTCAGGGTTCATGTGCCTGCGGTGACTCCTTCAACTAAGCCTTGAACGGGTAGTTATCACCTGCACGAGTCATTCCATCAAAAAGCTGGCTACTGTGTACCCCGGTAGCCAGCTTTTTTGTGTCCCAGAGGCCGTCCTCAGTGGTTCTAGACACCAGTGCGAGGGCTTGGAATGCAGATCATCACGACACACAGATGAAATACTTCGCACAACACACTGCAATAAGTGACAGGTTGTCACCACAACACGCCAAGAACGGGTAAGCTCGTGTATGAAAGTTTTTTCTTGGGTAAACACTGTCCACACACGGTATCCAAGGATTTCACGCACACCAAAAAGGAAGGGCCGACTGTGAGTTCGCAGCATCGAACCAGCAGCCGCAAGCACAAGGGGCTGAAGGTTTCAGCATTAACCCTGGCTTCCGCTTTGTTTCTGACAGCATGTTCAGATCAGGCAAAGGTGGGTTGGCTACCCACCAAACGCGGTGTGACCGACAATGCCGACACCATCATGGATCTTTGGATTGGTTCATGGGTGGCAGCACTGGTAGTAGGCCTTATTACTTGGGGTCTGATGCTCTGGTGCTTCATCGCCTACCGTCGTCGCAAGAATGAAGTCGGTTACCCCCGCCAGCTCGCGTATCACGCACCGCTGGAAATTTTCTACACCATTGCGCCGGTCATCATGATCGTCAGCCTCTTCAGCTTCTCCGATAGCGCAGAACGCGCAATCACCGCTCCCAAGGCTGACAACGCAGACGTTACCGTAGAGGTATACGGCAAGCAGTGGGCATGGGACTTCAACTACATCAACGAGGGCGTTTACTTCTCCGGTGTTCAGGCTCGCCTGAGCACACAGGATAACCCCCAAGGTCCGCAGATGGCTGAAGAAGACATGGTTTACGGTAAAGACGGGATTTCAGCAACCCTTCCCACTCTTTACCTCCCTGTTAACTCCACCGTTGATCTGCAGCTCAAGACCCGCGACGTTATTCACTCCTTCTGGGTTCCCGCTTTCTTGGAAAAGCGCGACACCTTGCCCGGTCAGACCAACCACATGTACTTCACCACCGGTGAAGAGCCTGCAACCTATGCAGGTAAGTGTGCAGAGCTCTGCGGCGAGTACCACTCAGAAATGCTCTTTAACGTTAAGGTCGTTTCTCAGGAAGACTACGACGCTTACATCCAGTCGCTTGAGGACATGGAAAACGTAGGTCGACTCGGTGATGAGTACAACCGCAATCCCAACCTCAACGAGATTAAGAAATAAGGGGTGAAAAAATGTCTACTTTTGAATATTCAACCGAAGGTACAGGTTCAGTAGCCCCTCGCGTGGTTCCCAAGTCAAAAGGTCGAATCATCGTTAACTGGTTGACCTCAACCGACCACAAGACCATCGGTTACATGTACCTCATCTCAGCGTTCATCTTCTTCTGCTTTGGCGGTCTGATGGCCTTGCTGATGCGCCTGGAGCTCTTTGCTCCCGGCATGCAGTTCCTTGAGACCAAGGAAATGTTCAACCAGCTCTTCACCATGCACGGCACCTTGATGTTGCTAATGTTCGGTACTCCTTTGTTTACCGCATTCGCTAACATCCTGGTTCCTTTACAGATTGGTGCGCCTGACGTGGCTTTCCCTCGTCTGAACTCACTGGCTTTCTGGTTCTTCCTCTTCGGCTCATTCGTAGCAATCGCAGGCTTCATTACCCCTCAGGGTGCAGCATCCTTCGGTTGGTTCGCGTATGCACCGCTGAACAGCGCTACCTATAGCCCCTCAGTCGGCGGTGACCTCTGGGTCTTCGGTCTGGCGCTTCAGGGCTTCGGCACCATCATGGGTGGCGTCAACTTCTTGACCACCATCCTCTGCCTGCGTGCCCCCGGTATGACCATGTGGCGTATGCCCGTGTTCACCTGGACCACCCTGATCACCGCAATCCTGATCATCATGATTTTCCCGCCGCTGGCATCTGCTTTGTTTGCTCTGGGTATGGATCGTCGTCTGGGCGGTCACATCTTTGACCCCGAAAACGGTGGCGCAGTTCTCTGGCAGCACCTCTTCTGGTTCTTCGGTCACCCCGAGGTTTACGTTCTGGCACTGCCCTTCTTCGGCATCGTCTCAGAGATTATCCCGGTATTCTCACGTAAGCCCATCTTCGGTTACAAGGGTCTGATCTTCGCGACGATTTCGATTGCAGCGCTATCGGTTACCGTGTGGGCACACCACATGTACGTCACCGGTGCGGTCATGCTTCCCTTCTTCTCCTTCATGACCATGATGATTGGTGTTCCCACCGGTGTGAAGTTCTTCAACTGGATCGGCACCATGTGGCAGGGGTCAATCACCTTTGAAACCCCCTTGCTCTGGGTTATCGGCTTCTTGATTACCTTCCTCTTCGGTGGTTTGACCGGTATTATCTTGGCAACCCCGCCGCTGGACTTTCACCTGTCTGACTCATACTTCGTGGTAGCACACTTCCACTACGTCATCTTCGGCACCATCGTGTTCGGTATGTTCGCGGGTCTCTATTTCTGGTGGCCCAAGTTCACCGGCAAGATGCTGAACGAAAAGATCGGTAAGATTCACTTCTGGTTGCTCTTCATCGGCTTCCACACCACCTTCCTTGTACAGCACTGGTTGGGCGTTGACGGTATGCCCCGTCGTTACGCAGACTACCTGCGCGAAGACGGCTTTACCTGGATGAACCAGATGTCAACCGTGGGTTCAATGATCCTGGCAGTCTCCATGATTCCTTGGTTCTGGAACGTCTACTCAACCAGCCGCCACGGCAAGAAGGTTGAAGTAGATGACCCCTGGGGCTTCGGTGGCTCACTGGAATGGGCAACTTCATGCCCCCCTCCGCGCCACAACTTCACTGCTCTTCCCCGCATCCGCTCCGAGCGTCCTGCGTTGGATCTGCACCACCCCGAGCTGTCCACTAACCACGATGTTGCAGCAGCGGCACGCCGCGCAGCAACTGACAGCGTAAGGAGCTAATCGAATGAAACTTCTTTCGAATATCTTCGGCATCATCGGTGTTTTCTTGATTCCTGTAGGCGTTGTCTACGGCTTTATGACTGACTTCACTGAGTGGGCAGGTTTCCCTGCAATTCTGGCAACCGCAGTGATGTGTCTTTTCCTCTGGTGGTTCCTGAGCTTCACTGATAAGAAGCACCCGGACATGCCTTACGAGGATCTGGACGGAGAAATTGCTGACCAGGCTGGCGCTTACGGTTTCTACTCACCGTGGTCATGGTGGCCCTTGGTGATCGGTATCGTATGCACCATTGCAGTCGTTGGTTTGGCTGTTGCCTGGTGGGTACTTCTCCTGGCACTGCCCGTAGCAATCGCAGCTCTTGTAGGCTGGGTCTACGAATACAACCGCGGAGCGCACTCACACTAAAAGTGAAAGCGCCCTAGCATACTGACAGATGGTCGGTCTCAGAATTTTCTGAGACCGACCATTTTTTCTATATCTAGCGGTGAGCGCACGTTGCATGAGTGGGCTCAGCCCCGTACGAAAACTGTCACGAGTGAGGTGCCGTTTATAGAGGATGAGTTTTGTCTTACTCAATGAGTTCTACCAGCCCCAAGTGTGTTTCTCATAGCTCTACGCCACACCTACAAGACTGTAGCCGAGTACAGCCGTTCAGAGTGGGTGGATTTATTGACCCAACAGATGCTAGCCCTTGTACTGCTGAGAGGAGATATTTGACCTCACAGAGCCATAAGAAATACGTACGGAGCTTTGGTCGTCCCCACTGCGTCGCTGATGCAAAAAGTCTTTAGCGCTGAGGCCATTAATCTAGCAGGCAACAAAAAATCCGCGGCTCTCATTATCATCCGAGTTTTAGAGGTTGTCTCGACATGCTGGTAGTACTTCAGGAATTATCTCTCTAATACCGCAAAGGAGCCTCTAAACCATCAGCATGTCGGTGAGCAGCCTTCTTTAGTAAGAACTACCCCCAATGCCTTAGAAAGGTATATATAGAGGGGCGAGCATCTGCGGCAGAGCCAAGACGGTAAGAAGGCTTAGTTCTGTGCCTTATCGTAAGCTAACTGCCAAAAACATCCTTAGATCCCTTTTCTGCCGATGACAGGAGCTGAGCCTGAGACCGTTAGAAGCAGAACCCAAGAGGAGGGCTTCGCAGTGATTGCGGTGAATCTCTATAAGAAGCACGTTGGAGAAAATAACCCGCTAAAAAGCCTTAAAAATGTCTGCTAGCCGGCACTGGAACGTCCTCATACCCAGATACAGGTAAGGGGAAGGGCGGAAGAGCTACCCACCTTTGTGTGCTCATCTCAAACTCCCATGGCACCGGAAAATTCCTTCGGGCAGGGGAGTCTCTGGCTGTTTAGGAGACTTTCTTTGGAGTTACCCCAGCGCACTTTAGCTCCAGCCAGCATCCGCAAAATAGCGTTTCCGGTTAACAAAAGATGCCCCGCACATATTGTGCGGGGCATCTTTTATAGCCTGTGAACCTTAGTGGTTGGAGTGACCACCGAGGGTGCCGGTGGGCTTGGGACCAGCTTCAACGGCTTCATGGTCGTGATGACCATGACCGTGAGCAGCTTCAAGCTCAGCCGGGGTAACAGGTGCTACGCGATCTTCAAAGAAGAACTTAGAAACGCGTGCTCGGCTCTTCTCAGCGAGAGTAATCTTACCCTTAGCGTTAGGCTGAGCGGCAAGGTACTCGGGTGACTCGAAAGCTACGAGCTTGTAACGCTGGTATTCATCGAGGGGCTTGTGAACCTCAATGAACTCACCGTGGGGGAGCTGAACAACGTTACCGGTTTCAATACCGTGCAGTACCAGTTCGCGGTCCTTGCGCTGCAAGGAGAGACAGATACGGCGTACCAGGATGAAGGCGATGATAGGTCCAAAGAACCAGAGGAAACGCAGAACGTATGCAACATCGTTCAACGAAACGTGGAAGTGGGTTGCGATCAAGTCGGAGCTTGCCGCAATCATCATCACTGCGTAGTAGGTAACACCGGCTGCACCGGCAGCGGTACGGAAGGGAGCGTTACGGGGACGATCCAGAATGTTATGGACGCGGTTGTCCTTGGTAACCCAACGCTCGATCCAAGGCCAACCGAACAGGAACATCACGAGGATGCCTGCCAGCATGAAAGGCAAGAGAACTGCCAGTACAAAGGTACCGATGGGGGTGTCGATCAACCATGACCAGGGGAAAACACCGGGCCATAGACGCAGGGCGCCGTCACCGAAACCTACGTACCAGTCAGGCTGAGTACCTGCCTGAACGGGTGAGGGGTCGTAGGGACCGTAGTTCCAAATCGCGTTGATGGTAAAGGTCGCAGCAAGAAGCGCGATGATACCAAAGACGATGAAGAAGAAGCCGCCAGCCTTAGCAGCGTATACGGGACCTACAGGGAAGCCAACAACGTTCTCTTCGGTGCGACCGGGACCGGGGTACTGGGTGTGCTTGTGAACAATCACCATAAAGAGGTGGATTGCTACGAGCAGCAACAATAGGGCAGGAATAACCATAATGTGCAGTGAGTACAAACGGCTGATCAGCAGGGTTCCAGGGAACTCACCGCCGAAGAAGAACATTGACAGGTAAGTACCTACCAAAGGAATAGCCTTCATGATACCGTCAACGATGCGCAGACCGTTACCGGAGAGAACATCGTCAGGCAGTGAGTAACCGGTGAAGCCAGCAAAGATACCGAGCAACCACAGACCGCAGCCTACGAGCCAGTTAAGCTCGCGGGGGCGACGGAAAGCACCGGTGAAGAACACGCGGAGCATGTGGATGGTCAAAGCAGTCATGAAGAGCAGTGCTGCCCAGTGGTGAATCTGACGCAGCAGAAGACCACCGCGGATATCAAAAGAGATATCCAAAGCAGATGCGTAAGCTGCAGACATATGAACACCCTTAAGCGGCAGGTAGGTGCCGTCATAAGTTACAGATGCCATTGAGGGGTTGAACCAGAAGGTCAGGAAAGTACCCGAGATAATCAGGATAACCAGGCTGTAGAGTGCAACTTCACCGAACATGAATGACCAGTGATCGGGGAAGATCTTACGACCGAATTCACGAACGATGCCTGACAGACCCACGCGGGTATCAACAAAGTTAGCGATCTTACCGGTAGCAGTTTTCGCCTGGTAGTTATTCTCAGTTTCAACGATATGCTGAGCCATGATTAAGCTTCACCTGCCATTTCTTTCACGTGCTTGCCACGCTCCCAGTAACCGGGACCAACAGGCTCGTGGAAGTCACTCTGAGCAACCAGGTAACCTTCTTCATCCACAGTGATGGGAAGCTGGGGCAACGGGTGTGCAGCCGGTCCGAAGATAACTTCACACTCGTTAGCGGCGTCAAAGGTTGACTGGTGACAGGGGCACAGCAGGTGGTGGGTGCGCTGCTCGTACAGAGCGATGGGGCAGCCCACGTGGGTGCAAACCTTGGAGAAAGCCAAGATGCCGTCTACGTTCCAGTCTTTACGATCCTCAGAGATATTGAGCTCGTCAGGATCGATACGCATCAGAAGAACTACGGCCTTAGCCTTTTCTTCGATATAACCGGTCTCGTGAGTCAATGACTGAAGGTTCTCAGGTAGCACGTGGTAAGCAGAACCGATGGTGACATCAGCAGCCTTGATCGGGGTACCTGAGGGGTCGCGAACCAAACGAACGCCCTGATCCCACAGGGTGTGCTTGAGCACCGAGGGATCAGCCGGACCGAGGTCACGGAAGAGGGTGACGAAGGTCAGCGGAGCAAGAATGATTGAACCAATCAGGGTGTTACGCAACAAGGGGCGACGTTTGATGCCTGACTCGTCCAAGATGGTTTCCATGATTTCCTGTGCTTCTGCACGGGATTCTTCAGAAGAAACGGGGTGGCGCATTTCGACCATTTCGTGGTCGGGCATAAGAGCGCGTGCCCAGTGAACGATACCAATACCAATGCCGAACATTGATAGAGCGATACCGAGACCCAGGAACAGGTTCTGCAGGCGCAGAGCGTTGTTCGCTGCGGGGTTGGTGACATCGTAGAAGTTTCCTTCTGCGCGAATGCCAAAATAAGCAAACCAGAAAAGGAGTGCACCAAGAATCGAAACTACGAAGAGAAGTGAGACCTGGCGTTCTGCTTTTTTGTTCTGCTTAGGATCGACGTCGGTGAGACGCGGGGAGTGCGGAGGAAGTCCCGGATCATGGAACTTCTCCTTACTTGCCTCGTTAGAGGTAACTACGGCTGAGGTGTTAACCTGTTCGCCGTCACGATGGTTTCCCATGTGATGCCTCAATCTTCCTAGAACTATTTCAAATAATGTGTGTGCGATTCATTAGGCTGCACGCGAGGTGAGCCAAATGGTGAAAGCAATAACGATGCCAAGACCCAAGGTCCAGATCAACAAGCCTTCAGAAACGGGACCGAGTGAACCGAGTTTAAAGCCACCGGGTGAAGCGTTAACTTCCTGGGACTTCAAGTAGGTGATAACGTCACGCTTCTCTTCGGGGGTGATGTTTGCATCGTTGAAGACAGGCATGTTCTGAGGACCGGTCTCCATCGCTTCGTAGATGTGTTTTTCTGAAACGCCCATCAAAGTGGGTGCCCACTTACCTCGGGTCAAAGCACCACCAACGCCAGCAGCGTTGTGGCACATTGCGCAGTTAGCCAAGAATACCTTGGCGCCATTTGCAGCATCGCCCTTTGAAACATCAAGGTACTCTGCTTCGGGAATGGTGGGACCGGCGCCCAATGAAGCTACGTAAGCTGAAAGCTGACGAGTCTGTTCATCGTTGAACTGCGCAGGTTTAAGCTGTGCCTGGGTGCCCTGCATCTGCATGGGCATACGACCAGTACCTACCTGGAAGTCAACTGCAGCTGCACCCACACCTACGAGGGAGGGGCCATCTGCAGAGCCTTCGGCGTTCATACCGTGGCAGGTTGCACAGTTTGAAACGAAGAGTTTTTCACCTTCGGTTACGTCCTGCTCGCTGTATGCGGTGCTAACAGCAGCCTGCGCCTGGTTGGTTGCGGATGCCACTGCGTAGAGGCCGCCGGTAAGGAGCAGAGCGATTGCAAGCAACACAACAGCAGCCAGCGGATGGCGACGCTTTTGAGAAAGTGCCTTCACGTTGATTTCCTTTAGTGTGTGCTAAATATGCTGAGTTTAAAGTTTCACTTCAAGGTTTACTTCAAGAAGTAAACGATGTAGAACAGGACAATCCAGATCACATCAACGAAGTGCCAGTAGTAAGAAACAACAATTGCTGAAGTTGCTTCGTAGTGCCCAAAACGCTTAGCGACGTAAGCGCGTCCAATAATGAACAAGAAGGCCACAAGACCACCGGTCACGTGAAGTGCGTGGAAGCCAGTGGTGATATAGAAGGCTGAGCCGTATGCGCTAGAAGCGATGGTCATGCCTTCTGACACGAGGTTTGAGTATTCATAAGCCTGAACTGAAACAAAGAAAGCACCCATGAGGAAGGTCAACAAGAACCACTCAATCATGCCCCACTCTTTGAAGTTAAAGAGTGAGCCGGTGCGGCGAGGTTTCAGCTGCTCAGCTTTAAAGACACCAAACTGGCAGGTAACCGAACTCAAAACGAGCACGATAGTGTTACCGAGCGCCAGCGGAACCTCGAGGTGATGCACGTTTTCTGCCCAAATGTCTGGGCGTGCAGCACGGAGCGTAAAGTACATTGCGAATAGTCCGGCAAAGAACATGAGCTCAGAAGCCAACCAAACAACGGTGCCTACTGATACAGCGTTGGGTCGGTTCAGAGTCGCATGTGCGGACTTACTGGGTGTATGGGTTGCAGTTGTCACATAGACATTATGTCTGTAAAACTCTCTCAGAACCAACAGGTTAGAGATTTGACAGGGGGGTGTGTTGCATCTGAACCCTTATTTTTCGCGGTTTTTGGTGCTTTTGTGACATTTACTTTACTCATCAGAGGATGGAGCGAAGAAACAATCTACGTGAAGGTGAAGACGTGGGGGAGTGAGGCATACAATTTGGGATATGACTTATCACGCTGAACACTCCTGGACGATGATCCTTGCTGACCTCGTTGCACGTAAAGATCTCACACCACAACAAATTGACTGGGCAATGAATGAAATCATGACCGGTCAGACATCTGAGGCAATCATCGGTGCTTTCCTAGTCGCCCTCCACGTCAAAGGTGAGACCCCTGATGAACTCAACGCCTTGGCTCAGGGCATGCTTGATAAGGCTGAACCCATTGAGGTCACACAAAACGCCGTTGACATTGTTGGAACCGGTGGCGATCTTCAAAATACGGTGAATATCTCAACGATGGCTTCACTTGTCATCGCTGGCGCAGGTATTCCCGTCATTAAACACGGTAACCGTTCTTCAACCTCGTCCTCAGGTTCAGCTGATGTGCTGGAGGTTCTTGGCGTTAATTTGGCTCTCCCCATCCAGCAGGTAGCCGAGGCAGTCAATAAAACCGGCATCACCTTCCTCTTTGCACAGGTATTCCATCCCTCTATGAAATTTGTGGCTCCCGTTCGCCGAAGCCTCGGCGTTCCCACCGCCTTCAACTACCTTGGCCCCATGACCAATCCTGCACGCGTCCGCGCATCCGCCATCGGTGTTGCTGATGCAAAAATGGCAGAAAAAATCGCTCAGGTCTTCGCATCCCGCGGCGACCACGCCCTTGTTTTCCGTGGCTCTGATGGTCTCGACGAAATTACTATCACGGGGGAGTCACAAGTCTGGGAGACCAGGGACGGCTCATACGTTGAGCACATTATTCGTCCGACTGATTTCGGTTTTGAAGAAGGCAGTCTGGATGATTTACGCGGGGGAGATGCAAAGCATAACGCTCAGGTTGTGATTGATACTTTATCTGGAAAGCAAGGTGCTATTCGCACCGCGGTTGTACTCAACGCTGCCTCCGCCATTGTCGCTTTTGAGCCTCAGGGCTCATCAACAGATTTCAAGGACCGCTTCGCACAGGCGATTGCTCGGGCAGAAGAATCAATCGACTCAGGTGCTGCACACAGAGTGCTAGATCAGTGGGTGGCATATACCAACCAGTAAGTACAAGTACCACACAGAAAACCCTCAACTCTTTGATAGAGAGTTGAGGGTTTTTCATTTTAGGAGTGCTCGATACTCAACAGCTTATAGGTGATAAAGCGAGAGGTGCCTAAGATGATACCCGTAAAGATCAGGGCGACCGCCCAGAAAGAGGCTGCGAATCCGCCACCTAAAAGTATTCGTAAAGCCATGCCAAGATTCGCGACAATAAGCCACTGCGCCAACCATGCAGGTAGCCAGCGGTGGAACAGGAAGAATCCCGCCAGAGCTGCCACCATAAAAGGTAATGCTGTTTCAAAAATTCCCAGTAGGTTGAGACCGTGGGAGGCGCGCCCGATAACTGCAAAGATCAATATTGCTAGTAGATCCATCCCAAGGACAATGAGCTTGTGTGGCGTTGAAAGGTTCATACAGGAACTCTAACCTGTCAACAGTTGACTCACCAGTTGATCGACGCACTAGGTAGGGCAACTGAGGAACGATGGTAGGCAAGATAGGGTAGTACTTTTAGAACTACTTTACATAATATAGATTATCGGCTTTCTATACCCGTTGACTTCACGTCCCTAAACAGTGATTTGCACACCCCGTTATAATGGAATGTTAGTAGTACGTTATGTGTTTAGTCAGTGAACTAAACAGTTGAGATCTTTAGAGTCTAGAGAGCCTCTTGAGGAAAGGAACACGATGAGCGATCGCAGCTTGCGCGGTATGCGCCTCGGTGCACAGTCCATGGAAACCGAAGCTGGTGTTGAACCGGCACCCCGCCAGCGCGTTGAGTACCGTACCCCCGATGGTGAACGTGTTTTTGTGACCTTTGCACAAGAAGCCGAAATCCCCGCGACGTGGATGGCTAAATCAGGTAAAGAAGCGTACCTGGTCAATGGTGATTCCACTCAGGAAGAAACCGCTGAAAAGCCCGTCCGTACCCACTGGGATATGCTCATGGAACGTCGTTCTATGGAAGAGCTTGAAGAAACCCTCCAGAAGCGTCTTGAGGTTTACCGCGAGCGTCATTCCCTCTAGAGCTAACTACCCTCTGAGGCACTTTTCTGCTGAAAAAGGGCGATTTCTTAGTGGAAATCGCCCTTTTTCAGTACTTATGCAGTGCTTTATGTGCGCTTGAGCAACTTTTTGAGACCGTGTACTCGTGCAGAAAGACCCCACTGGGTTACTTTCGCCATCGAGTCGAAGATGATACTGCCGTCCATCTTGGAATCGCCGATTTCACGTTCCACAAAGGTGATCGGAACTTCGACAATTCGTAAGCCAGCCTGCTCGGAACGCCATGCGAGATCTACCTGAAAAACATAACCCTTTGAATCAATACCTTCAAGGTTTAGCTTAGCAAGGGCTTCTTTAGTGTAAGCGCGGTAGCCAGCGGTAATGTCTTTGATACCTGTGCCCAGAATCAGGCGGGTGTAAAGGTTAGCTCCGCGTGAAAGAATCTGGCGGTGAACAGGCCAGTTTTTGGTTTTGCCACCCGGTACGTAGCGTGAACCGATAGCCAGCTCAGCCCCGCACTCGATGGCTTCAAGCAATAGCGGAAGCTGCTCGGGCTGGTGGGAGCAGTCTGCATCCATTTCAACTAGGACATCGTAGCCGTGCTCTAAGCCCCACTCAAAACCTGCCAGGTAAGCGCCGCCCAAGCCGTCTTTGACGGTACGATGCAGGACGTTAATCGCCGAGTCGTCTGCTGCCATAGCGTCAGCGAGATCTCCGGTGCCGTCGGGGCTGCTATCATCGACCACAAGGATGTCACTGTGAGGAACGGCTGCGCGCAAACGAGCTACAACAACCGGCAGGTTGTCTTTCTCGTTGTAGGTGGGAATAACCGTGAGAACTCGCATGTGCATTTACTCCTTGTGCGCTGGGCCGATTGCGCGAAGACGTGTAGACCAACTACCAGTATAAGGCACCGAGTTCCCTGCTATAAATTTGGGTGCAGCTCCCCCACCCATTCTGTAGGTGAGAAAGGGGTACATCAACTAGAGGGCAAAAACTTCTTGACCGCGAACTACAGTTACGTGGCATCGAGGAAAAACAATGCCATCGAGTTCAGGAAGCATAGGAGTTCTAGCCCGTGGATCAGTGCTCCACGCAGCTACCCTATCGTCAGCTGTTTGCACCATAAGTGCAGGTGCCTCCCACACTGCAAAGTCAGCGTTACCACCGGGTACTAGTTGCCCCTGGGTGGGTTCGGCAAAGCCGAGAGCACGCCAGTTACCGCGGGTCATCGCGTTGAAGGCAGCGCGGGCTGAAATATTGTGGGAGGCGTCCGCCCGATGGATAGCGTCGCTGACCAGCTGCCAGCCCCAGCGTCTATTCGTGCCCTCAGGATCAGAACCTATAAAGGTTGAGATTCCAGCGGTGATACTGCGAACTAGACTATTCTTGCTATCTTCCAAGGAGGAGTTAAAGCCCAGGCTAAGGTTGAGTTTTTCGCAGACGGCGAGCTGTTCATCAGTAACTACTGATACCCCGTCCAGCCTGAAGCCGGCGCGCAGGCGTCTCAATGGGCTGTGAGCGTCCACCGCCCTGATAATTTCAAGTGCAGCATCCACCTGGCGGGTGTTGCTGGTAGCTAGAGAAACTTTTACCCCTGCATCAATTGCCAGGTTAACCAGTTCACCGGCGTTCTCTTGTAGCGGGTCACAGTACACACCGTAAGCTGCAGTCAAAGACTCCGGGCTTACATCTTCTGAGTGCTCAATGATTGCATAGGGAAAAATCCGCAACGCTAGCTCTGAAGCCGAAAAATCGGGCACAAGGTTCAGGGGAGCAAAAACGGTAGCAGCAACGTACCCCTGGGCAACCAGCTGCTCTCCAAGCTCCTGTAGGTGAGCTGTGGAATCTACCCTTACTCCCCCAGCAACAAAGCCCGGAGTCACCAATAAACCGTCAAGACCAGTCTGCTTCATGCTGTCATCGGCTATTGACGTAGCACCAGCGTCTGACCCCACCCATTCCACTTTCTCGCCGTTAGTCAGCATTGCGCTGGCAAAAGGATCAGCAGGGCTGTAGACACTGCCATCTCGCAAAAGGTACACTGCATTCACGAATAACTCCAAACTTCTTTACATCTGATCGGCGACAACGCCGCGCTTGATGAGACCTATACTTGCTTCGCAGAGGGTTCTCAGATGGGGATCCTGCTGAGAAACATGCGCAATCTGATCCAGCGAATCAATAACCTGTTTGATCCAGCGCACAAAATCACCAGCAGCCAAATCAGTGCCCTCCAAAGCCTTAGAGAGGGAATCCCCGCGTGCCCACTTATATACCGGCCACACCATCCCGAGATCAGGCGCAGGGGTCTGCGGTAGCTTGAACCGCTGCTCAGCATCATTAAGCTTGCTCCACTGCGTAATGAGAGTGGTAATGGATGATTCGATGTCAGGACGCGGGTAACGACTGAGCAAACCACCGTCATCTCGTTTGCCCTGATAGACCACCGCAGAAACAACGGCAGCCGCTGACGCTGAGTCTAGCGCGTCCATAAAGCCTTTTTCGAGGCACAGTGAGGTCAGGAGATCCTTTTCACCGTAGATACGACGCAGGCTTCTGCCTTGAGGAGTGAGCGAAACAGACCCGTCTTCACCCTGCTCTACATAACCATAGGATGCCAGCAGATCCGTAATGCGGTTAAAGACCTGCGAGATGGTATTAGTACGGCGGGAAATCTGCCGACGCAGACCATCCGTCTCGCGGTCCAGCTTCCACCAGCGCTCAGCCCAGCGTGCGTGGTCCTCACGCTCAGAGCAGCCGTGACAGGGATGCTGACGCAGAGCCTGGCGCATCTGCTCAAGTTTCGCGTAATCAGGAGATTCTTTATGATCGAACCAGGTGTTCTGCGCTCGCTCACGCGGAGGAATGTTCTTGTAGAGCGCCTTACGCATACGAGAAGCCATATCGCGACGTTCCTTGGGGGTTTTACCCTGCCATTTTTTGGGTACCTTGATTTTAGAAACAGGCACAATCGGTCCCACCAAATCGCGCACATCAAGGCGACGGATGTGGGCGTCAATCGTCAAGATGGACGGGCGGGGGTCATCATTCGACTCGGCACGGGTTAGTACTACTGCCTCTCCCCTGTTTTTACCGCGGGGAATTTCGATGACATCTCCGGGCACTAGCTGCTGCAAAGAAGCAATGGACTGCGATAATGAGAGCTTTTTGCGGCTTTTTTCCACTGATTTTTCAAGTTCTTTAATATCCCTGCGAAGACGCGCGTACTCGGTAAAATCGCCCAGATGGCATTCCATGGACGCAGTATACCCTTCAAGAGCACGCTCGTTTTTACGCACACGCTGGGCGATGCCCACCACTGACTTATCAGCTTGAAACTGGGCGAAAGAGGATTCTAGGATTTTACGGGTACGCTCGGCCCCAAACTGTGCGATGAGGTTCGCGCTCATGTTGTAGGTGGGACGGAAGGAAGAGTTCAGCGGGTATGTACGGCGCGAAGCTAAACCTGCAACCTGTTCAGCCTGCATACCGGGGCGCCACATCACCACCGCGTGCCCCTCGACATCAATGCCGCGGCGTCCCGCGCGTCCTGTCAGCTGAGTGTACTCACCGGGGGTAATGTCCACATGGTTTTCGCCATTAAACTTGGTGAGCTTCTCAAGCACCACGGAACGGGCGGGCATGTTAATACCCAGCGCCAGAGTCTCCGTTGCAAAAACCACCTTAATGAGACCCTCAGAGAAAAGAGTCTCAACAATTTCCTTGAAAACAGGGAGCAAACCGGCGTGGTGAGCAGCTACACCGCGAGTGAGCCCCTCACGCCATTCGTAGAATCCCAGCACCTTGAGATCTCGGACGTCCAAGGACGCGGTCGCCTCAGCAATGTAGGCGCGGATGGTTTGCGCTTGGGCTTCAGTAGTCAGCCGAATATCAGCGTCGATGCACTGCGATACTGCGCCATCACACCCAGCACGAGAGAATATAAAGCAAATAGCCGGTAGCAGACCGTTCGCGTCGAGTGTTTCAATCATTGCCGGACGCGAAATACGAGCTGGCATAGACGGCGGCGAAGAAAAACCGCTTACCGACGTATTGAGAGCTGCACCCCGACGGTCTCTGGGACCACGGCGACGACCGCGCTGATGGGGCGCTCGCGGACGAGCGCGTGAGGGCCGCCCTCTATGGGTACGCATCTTAAGTAGCTCGGGGTTAACCGCAGGTGCATCATCAGACTTATTGCTGAGAGCATCAGCCGCTTCTCCTACGGTGGTTTCTTCAGCGAAGAGGTCCACCAGGCGCTTACCAGCCAACACGTGCTGCCACAGGGGCACTGGGCGGTGTTCAGAGACAATAACATCGGTGCTACCACGCACGGTATCAAGCCAGGCACCGAACTCCTCAACGTTCGATACTGTCGCCGAGAGAGAAATGATAGAGATGTGCTCTGGCAGGTGAATAATTACTTCTTCCCACACTGCCCCGCGAAAGCGGTCAGCCAGGTAATGAACCTCATCCATAACCACAAAAGCGAGGTTATTCAGGGTTGAAGAGTCTGCATAAAGCATATTACGCAGAACTTCGGTGGTCATGACCACCACCGGCGCCTCAGAATTAATGGAGGTGTCACCGGTCAGTAGACCCACGGCATCTTCGCCGTACTGCTCTACCAGGTCATTGTATTTCTGATTGCTCAGCGCCTTGATGGGGGTAGTATAAAAAGCCTTTTTTCCCTGGGTAAGGGCGCAGTGAATAGCGAATTCACCCACGATGGTTTTGCCCGCACCGGTGGGGGCAGCTACCAGCACCCCGCGTCCTGCTTCAACGCTGCGGCAGGCCTCTTTCTGAAAAGTATCAAGCTCAAAACCCAACTGGGATTCAAAAATGCCGAGCTGCGTTTTAGAATGGGCAGCTCGTTCTTTAGCGTGACGGTAGCGTTCTGCATAGATAGACATATATCTAATCCTACGGCAGGGAGATCAGTACCCTCCACCGACTTGTGCTCTCAGCGGATAAGCCCAGCACATCGTCATCGGTGGCTGGGCTTATCGAAGAAAAATTGAGGCGATATTTAGTTTTGTTCTACGCGACCAAGCTGATCCAATTCTTCTTTACTGGTAGCGCGGTTCAGTTCTTCGGAGGTCAGCCCCGCAGCGAGCTTAGCGTTCTTACGATCACGACGCTTATCGTTGAGAATACAAATGCCGATAGCAAGGAAGAAGAAGAAAAGCAGGGGCGCCGCGAGGTAGAACATGGTCATGGGATCAGTACCCGGTGCCACCGCTGCCGCTAGGGTAGCCACTACAACAACAACCCAACGCCATGCTTTGAGAATGGTGCGACCGCGAATCAGACCCACCATATTGATACCCACCAGAACAACGGGAAGAACGAAAGCAATACCGAAGATCACCATAAACTTCACGAAGAAGGAAATGTAAACCTCAGCGGTCATCACGTTCCAAGTGCCCTCAGGGTTGAACATGGTCAGCGCCTTGATAGCTGCTGGAATACACCACCACGCTACTGCCAGACCCAGGAAGAACATGGGAACAGCCGCGGAAACAAAACCAATGGCGTAAAGTTTTTCGCGCTTGTACAAAGCTGGAGTAATAAACGCCCACAGCTGGTACAGCCAAACCGGTGAGGCAAGTACCAAACCGATGTAAAGCGAAACCACGATCATAAGGTTGAAAGCGGCTGCCGGGGTCGCATAGTTCAATACCGCTTCGCGACCCTCAATCGAGTTAATTTCTTGTAAAGGACCGGAGATAGCGTCAATGAAGGGGTTATAGAGAAAGAAACCGCCGATAGCACCCAAGACAGTAGCGATCGCAGCCTTAATCAAACGGTTTCTGAACTCGCGGAAGTGCTCCCCCAACGCCATTTTCGCTTGGGGGTTATTCTTTCGACTGGTCACTTTACTCGCCATGGGTACTCCGAAAAGTCAGAAATCTTTACACTAAGAAACGCCCGCATCTGCGCACCTCGCGGGGTAACGCAAATACGGGCTATCAAAGATTTTAGTTACTTGTTGTGGTTATCAACGACGGGATCAGTTGAAGAAACCGAACCGTGTGAAGGGTTGTTGATAACTTCACCCTCAACAGGGGTGGTAGCCGACGCGTTCTTGTTCTTGCCGTCCTTCTTCATGTCATCAACTTCTGACTTGAAAATACGCATGGACTGACCCAAGCTGCGAGCCATGCCGGGGAGCTTCGGCGCACCAAAGAGAAGAATGATGATGAGCAGGAGAATAAGAAGCATTACCGGGTTGTCAAAGAGGCCACGAGCCATTAGAGTGCACCTTTCTGTGCGTTAATGCGTATATCGTCTACGCGTTGGGGCTGACCGAGCGTCTGGCGACGCTGGTAGCGCCTGGTTGCACGATCGATTTTACGTTCTTTTTTACCCAACTCATAGTCTGAAACAGCTTCATTGAGTGGGGTGAAGATTGCAGGCTTGGAAGTTTTTTCGACAGTCAGGTAGCTAACCTGCTGCGCTTGCTCCATTTTTTCGGAGTAATCGGTTGCCCATTGTTCAACAGATCCCATGACGTTCAGCCCTTTTTTCACTATTGAGTACAGCAAAAAACCTACGACTGCTAACGAAACTGCTGCAAGTGCTCCTGTGAGAAGCATCCAAAACCACCAAGGCATAAAACCAAGTATAAAACCTCCAGCCCTATAACGTGTGTGGTTTCGCTGTGAGATAGCAGGTAATTTACCGTTTCTTAATCAGCGTTTTATATCTGAGGGTCAAAAAGGCTCTCGGGGTTGCCGTTTTCTGTTGCACAGTAAGCACGTAACGAGTGCGGTTCGATGATTTCAAGTTCCCCGTACGATGAAAGGATAAGCTCCATGAACCAGCTGGGGTTAAACACATCAAAAGAAAAGTAGTCGCCTGATACTTGATTGCTGTGGCGCTGACATAGTTGGCGGTGGTAGGTGCCGGGTAAGTGGGCTTTGGCGATGGCGGTGAAGGACGCGCGTGCATCCGGTGCAGTCTCGATGTGATGGGCTGGGGGTAGCTGTTCTTGCTGAGAAGTGAGGCTTATTCCGCTCAGTCGGAAAGTTCTTTCAGCATCACGCAGTAAGCACTGGGCGCGAACGTAAAGTTCGCCATCAACCATACGAAGTTCCAGGGGTTTGATACGGCGATAAGTGGTTGATGTACCCGTTGAATAGGTGATGTCGACGGTCTCACGCCGCTCCAGAGCGGCAATCAGCCAGGCAGGAGCGCTGTCATCGGCGATAACAGCTATTTGGTGTGAAAGACGCTCCCCCTGTGCAGAAAGCTGCACTAACTTACCTTCAAGCTGACGCAGGATTTTCGTTTCAGGCATGACCGCACCCAATGCACGCAGTGCCAGCAAAAGATAAATAATTTCCTCCGTAGACAATGGTGCTGCAGTACGCAAATGCTGTACTGCCTCCATACGCTGCACCTGATCGTGGGTGAGATTTAAACTTACGCTCTGTTCATCAGCGGAGATCCACAGTAGGTTGAGGGCGCGCACCACTTCAGCACGGGTGACTGCGAAACGTTCAGCGATATCCTTCACGCTCACGGGGGCGTTTTCAAACGCGAACTCCGCGTAGTTAAGGATGCGCACAAACAGCTCCGCCGCGTCCGCCCGGGTACGCGGTGCCCCGTGCTCTTCCCATCTCATAGATGAGGTATCGCAGGGTTCACTCCCCCGGTGTCTGCCTGCCACCGCGGCTTTCATCGTGCGGCAACGCTCCCTCATGCTCAACTGTATGTGATCGTCGAAAACCTGTTGAGCTGGTATATCAGCGGGGCGATTCGGCTCAACAGTAGCCCCCGACAGTAGGATGCGTGCTGCCGCTTTATCTGCTACCACGGCGGGAATGCTCAAAAGCTCACCATGACGACGTAGCCACACTCGAGGAACAGGGATTGAAGCAATGCCTTGTAGATAGTCGTAAGCAGAAAAAGAGCCATCAGCAGACCGGTAGGTTCCAGCAGTTAAAGCCGCTTTGGTGAAGCGGTCTAGGCGATAGACCCGAGGCTGACGCTCGGTCGCTTCAACCCCCATGCAGTACCAGGTGCCGAAGGTAAAGCCTACGCCCCAGATGGATGTCCTGCGACTGCGCGTCTCACCACGAGCGTTAGTGTAATCGAAGCTCAACACCTTCTGCTCAGCTAGCGCCTCAATCACCTGCTCCAAATAAGGTGCCTGCTTAAACACAACCTCAGAGTGCCAATGGGCACTCTGGGTCTGTTCAACACCTAGTTTGGCAAGTGCCCGCTCCACAGAGCGGTGAGCTACGCCCTCCTGCCAGCTCGCGGCAGCCAGCGATAGCAACGAAAGATCTACAACAGATAAATGGTGAGCGCTCCCTTTGGCATGCTCAATGCGATACAGCGTTTCAACCCCCACCTTAGACGTCACCAGGGTGTACCCCAGCTTGCGCAGAGAATCCTTATCTCGCTCAAACGTCCGTTCGAAGGCGGCCGTTGATGGTGCGTTACGGTACGACGTGATGGTATCACGTATCTGTGCGCGCGATAATCCAACCTCACTGGCGGCAAGCACGTTCAAAACGCCCAGCAACCGCTCAACACTGCTTCTACTCATAGATACAAGAATAGCCCCCGACCTCTTAAAATCGGGGGCTATAAGCTATGCGCTACTTGCGAACATCTACCAAATCAACCACGAAAATCAGGGTTTCGTTGGGACCTATAGCAGCACCGGCGCCGCGCTCGCCGTAGGCGAGATGTGAGGGAATCTCGAGGCGACGGCGTCCGCCCACCTTCATGCCGAGAAGACCCTGATCCCAGCCTTGAATGACCTGACCTACGCCAGCGGTGAATCCTAAGGGCTCGCCACGGTTCCATGAAGAGTCGAACTCCTCACCGGTTGACCATGAAACACCTACATAGTGGCACTGAATGTAGTTGCGGGGTTCAACCTCGGCGCCCTTGCCCTCAATGAGATCAGTAATCACGAGTTCTGTGGGTACATCGCCCTCAGGAAAGTCGATTTCAGGCTTGGTACGATCAAGTTTACGTTCGCCAAATGACATCAGAGAATTTCCTTATCTTTATGAAATGGTCAGTAATTTACTCAGAGGGGCTAGGCTCTGCGGCAGGAGCATCAGCGGGTGCTGATTCGCTCGGAGGTGCATCACCTGCCGGAGCCATGTCGTTTGCTGACTCCGCGGGTGCCGGTGATTCTGAAGCTGCTGCGCTAGAGCTGGGGGCAGAAGTTTCAGCGGGTGCTGTACCTTCAACGCTACCCAAGAGGTCAATCACGAATACCAAGGGACCTTCCGGTGCCTTGTTCTGAGCGGCATTAGCGCCGTACGCCATCTCGGTGGGGATAGTCAGCATCACACGTGAGCCAACCTTCTGACCCTGTAAACCGTCTACCCAACCCTTGATGAGATTCTCGTTGAGGGGGAAGGACGCGGGAGCAGCACCTTCGGCGTAATTGCCGTCAAAGACTTCACCATTGTTCCAGGTCACACCCAAGTAACGAACAAAGAGGGTATCGCCCTTATTCACGGTCTGACCGTTGCCTTCGATGAGCACGTCAGATACCAGCTCGAGGGGTTCATCACCCTTGTTCTCAGGCAGGGCAATAGTAGCGTTATTGCCTTCCAAGCTGAATTTGGGCTTTGACTCACCCAAGTCCTTCTGCTCACCCTCAACGATGCTGGGGATTTTTCGAGCAACGGTGTAAACCTCAACATTGGTTGCGGTACCGGGGCTAGCGGTCACCATGGCGCCGTCTTTACCCACTGATTCGTTTGAAGAGTACGAGAAGGTAGTACCCACCTTGTTAGATGAGAGCAAATCGTAAAGCTCGGGGGCATTTTTTTTCAGCTGCTCGTTGACCTCAACAATTTGCAAAGGAGCACCTGCATAGGTGCTGCCCTGAGAGCTACCGTCAGCACCAGAGAAAATAGTGCCCTGAAGTACAAGAATATCGCCGTCATTGATATCGTCACTGCTACCCTCTTCAACCACGTGAATCTGGGTCGAGGTAGCAGCAAACGGAGTCTTAAAACTAACGGAGGGCTCTGCAGTTGCTGACTTCACATCGTAATCAACCTTTGAGAGGTCGCTAGTACCCGCACCGCAGGCGGTTAGTGCCAAAGCTAAAGCAGCAGAAGTCGCTGCCCAGGTCATCTTTTTCTTCACGAATTTACTTTCGGTTAGAGGGATAAAGACTGTTCGCTCACTCATCTTACAGATGTTTTCTTAGTATTTACTCTAGAAATTCTGGTGATTTAGATAAAGGGCGGTGCCCACGAGCTGGTGGGTTTCACATCGTTGAGAACCTTGATGAGCTCATCAACGCTGGTGGACTCGGTGGCAAAGGGATCTTTGCAAACCGCCGTGAACTGGGGGTAAGCATTAAGTTTCAGGTGTACCCAGTCCACTGTGAACTGTTCCCCCGCCGCTCGTGCCGCATTGATGAACTCACCACGAATACGTGCGCGAGTGTGTGGCGGTTCTAGTGCCGCCTGGGCAATTGCCTCAGCAGACACTACTGAACGTACGCGTCCTTTCTTCGCCAAAATATTGAAAACGCCGCGGGTCTGGTCAATATCGTGGTAGGCAAGATCAAGCTGAGCAATCTTGGGGTCACCGTAACCACGTGCTACACCCTCGATGATATAGGTATCCAGAAGTTTTTTCTTAATTGCCCAGTCAATTTCGGTATCAATAGCGCTAAAATCTTGGGATTCGATGGCGTCAAGCGCGCGTTGCCACAAATCTAGAATATAGGGCACGTCCTCATGGTGGGCGCCGTGTTGCTCGATGTAGGCAGTAGCGCTAGCTAAATAATGACGCTGCATCTCAAGGGCGCTGCGTCGAGAACCATCAGCCAGCATGAAATAAGCCGTACCCGTCAGATCATGGGAGATGGTTCGTAGCGCTGTGGCGGTGTCTTTGATTTCGTAATCGTTGAGGGGGTAACGATCTTCTAGCATGCGCAGCACAATGTCGGTGGCACCCATTTTGAGAAGAGTGGTGGTCTGCGACATGTTTGAATCGCCGTTGATTACGTGCAATCGGCGGTAGAGCTGCGCGTCTGCGTGAGGTTCATCGCGGGTATTAATGAGTGGACGCGAGCGTGTGGTAGCAGTGGATGACCCCTCCCAGATGTAGTCTGCTCGCTGGGAGAAAGAGTAGCTGGAGTCTTGGCTCAGGGCCTCTGCAGTACCCCATGAAGGCGGGCCCTGGCGGTGAGTTTTGCCCGCGCCCACTAGAATTTGGCGGGTCACCAAAAAAGGAATGAGAGAACGCACGAGCTTAGCGAACTCTACTTTGCGTGAGAGCATGTAGTTTTCGTGAGAACCGTAAGAGTTATCGGCTGAATCAACATTGTTCTTGAAAAGATAAAGGTGCCCGGTCAGTCCCTCTTCCTGTAAGTGGTCTTCTGCCTGATTGACCAAATCGTTGAAGAGATACTCGCCTGCCTTATCGTGGGCGATCAGATCTCGCATGCTGGCGCACTCGGCGGTGGCGTATTCGGGATGAGATCCCACATCGAGGTATAGCCGTGAGCCATTGGGCAAAAAAACATTGGTGGAACGCCACGAATCGACTACAGGTTTGAAAAGTTTACGCGCTGCCTCCTCCGGCCCCAAATGACCGACCCCCTGGGGGCTGTAGCGGATTCCAAACTCCGTTTCGATACCAAAAATTCTGCGTTCCACGAATGCTGTGCTCTCTCTAGGTGCGTAATGAGGTCAAGACGGTAACCGAGTCGGTTACTGACCACCCTTTTGAATGAAACCGCGAACGAACTCTTCAGCGTTTTCCTCGAGCACGCCGTCGATTTCAGCTAAAAGATCATCAACCTCAAGCAACAGGTCTTCATCAACAGCCGCGGTGGCTTGCGCCAGCTCAAAGTCTTCAGTTTCCTGAGGGCTCTGCTGGGCTGACAGTGCTTGAACTTTTTTCTGTTCCACAGGTTTTTTCTCTCTTTTCTTGAATATCAGACAGGTAGTTTTAGTGAGTAACAGCGTGAGCGCCTAAGGCTCGCATCAGCCCTTCGGAGCTTTCATCAGCCAAATAGGGTTCGATCTCTGCGCGAGTAAGGCTCAAAGGCTCATCCATCGTTAAACGATAGGTCACGATATCTAGAGGGTTACGAGTGACTATCGTATCCCAGCTTGCCGAGACAACTTCGTGCTGCCAGATCTCCACAATCTTCCCTCGAAGGTATGCGCGCGTATCATGAGGCGGTTGGTGCGCTGCCTGACGAATCTGCTCTTCTGTGAAGAGCGTTTTCATCTTGCCCAGGGCAATCAGTTTGAAATACAGCCCCTTATCGGGGCGCACATCAGAGTACTGAATATCGATAGCTCGCATTTTGGGGTTATCCCAGCTGACACCCTTATTTACGTAGGCTCGCATGAGGTTATACTTCGCTACCCAATCCAGAGTATCTGCAAGGCTCAGTGGGTTCTGCTCTAGAGCGTCCAGTACCTCCTGCCACAGTGTCAGGACGCGGGCAGTCATCTCATCGGGGTGAGGATTGGCCTGACGGGCTACGGCAAGAAAAGTTTTTTGAATCTCCACAGCAGTTGTAGAGCTACCATCGCTGAGCTTCACCGGAGCCTTCATCGACAGATCACGGCTCACCGCGTGCATAGCTGCTACCGGATCAGCCAAGCGAAACACCGGAGCCACCTTCTGCTCAATCGCATCCAACACCAAAGCCACGGTACCAAACTTCAAAAGATTAGAAGTGTGCGAAAGGTTCGCATCCCCCGTAATCACGTGCAAACGGCGGTATTTCTCACGATCCGCGTGCGGCTCATCGCGGGTATTCACCAAAGGTCTGCGAATGGTAGTTTCCAAACCCACTAACCGCTCAAAGAAGTCCGCCCGAGACGATATCTGAAAACCCGCCTGCTCACCGCTGGCACCCAAGCCCACGCGTCCTGCACCCGTATAAATAATGCGGGTTGCGAAAAACGGCGCTAGCACCAAGGTCAGATACTCGAAATCAACACCGCGATCTACCAGGTAATTCTCATGAGAACCATAAGACTGACCTTTGCCATCAGTGTTGTTCTTATAAAGGTGAATAGGCTCAACCCCAGTATTCTGCGCTGAACGCGCCAGAGCATCCACCGTCTCAGCGGCAATAAAGTCACCGGCAGCATCCCACAGTACAGCATCAAACGGGTTCGTCACCTCAGGTGATGAGTACTCGGGGTGAGCATGATCCACATATAGACGGGCACCGTTGGGAAGAATCGAGTTCATGGTGACTTTATCCCAATCCAACCGCTCAGCATACATCCCCGATTCACGCAAAGCCTCAGCAGCAATATCCTCACTCGTGAGCACATATGCCTCATCGGTCAGCTGCGACTCATGCGCCAGCTCACGCTGCATAGCGAAACCGCGCGCGTCCTCCAGGGGCTGCTCAGAATCGTATTCCCACTGCGCTCGCTGGGCAGTTCTAAAAACCATCGCATTATAAGTATTCACGATGGTTGCAGAAAGTACCGTGTGGTTAGCTTCGGGGGTCGTTGGTGCAATCACACCGAACTCGGTCTCTGCCCCCATCACCCGCTGAACGCCCATAGTGTTACTCCCCCCGCCCGGAACGAACCGGTGAGGCGCTCAAAAAGCGCAGGCGCAAGTTCTTCTGAGCCAGAACGTCCTCAATCTCAGCAGCCTGGGGAACATCGACCTGATCCTCAAACTCAGCGCGGATTGCCTCTAGCACATGCTCCGCTCTCAAACCCCGTGAACCGGTTGCCAAGAAGTCTTTAATAGCCTGCTTCTTAGCGTTATCAACAATATTGCGAATGACGGCGCCCGAGAGGAAGTCACCCCGGTAGAGCCAACGGGAAATGCCGTTCTCGAACTCCACGCTGATATAGCGGTTGAACTCATCAAATGAATAGAGAGAATTGACCGCGCGGTCAATAATGGATTCCAGTGCCACCTGCGCCGAACCTGCACGCTCAACCTCAGACTCGTGTACCGGTAGCTCTGAGTTCAGGTAAAGCCCAAAGATTTCGCGCGCACCAGCGGCATCGGGGCGGTTAATGCGGATTTTCACATCAAGACGCCCCGGACGCAGCACGGCGGGGTCAATCATATCCTCGCGGTTGGTAGCGCCAATAACAATGACGTTATCGAGCCTTTCCACACCGTCAATTTCAGCCAGAAGCTGCGGAACAATGGTCGTTTCAACGTCGGATGAACGCCCAGAACCACGGGTACGGAAGAGCGATTCCATCTCGTCGAAGAAGACCACCACCGGATTACCCTCGGCTGCTTTTTCGCGGGCTGCACGGAAGATATCGCGAATCTGACGCTCAGTTTCACCCACAAACTTATCGAGCAGTTCCGGGCCCTTAATGTTCAGGAAGTAACCGGTCGTTGAGCCATCCTTGCTCAGCTCAGCAGCCCGGTGAGCCAGCGAATTAGCCACCGCCTTGGCAATGAGGGTCTTACCGTTACCCGGAGGACCATACAACAAAATACCCTTGGGCGGAGTCAGGTGGTACTCACGGTAAACCTCAGGATGCAAGAAGGGCAACTCCACGGCGTCCTGAATCTGCTCAATCTGTGAACTCAGACCACCAATTTGGCTGTAAGTAATATCGGGAACTTCTTCAAGAATAAGTTCCTGGGCATCAGTCGAAGGCACCACCGCGCGCACCATCGAAACCTTGGAATCGAAGATGACAGCGTCCCCGGTAGACAGTTCAGAGCCGCTGACGCTCCCAGCCAAACGGGCAACAGTCTTAGCCTGGTTTGGAAGCTCAACTACTACGTGAGAAGCATCAAGAACCTCCCGAACCACCACCACGTCCCCATAGTTCTCATAACCTAAGCTCACCACAGCCTGAGAATGCTCATTGAGCAAAACGGTCATGCCCGGTTCAACCTCATCGGGGTTCAGCAGCGGTGATAAGGGAAGACGCACCAGGCGTCCGCCCATCAACACATCAAGATAAGGCTCAACCTCAGCAGGGGTTTTACCTGACGCCAACTGAGAATAAGTCATCATGCCCCGACCCACCTCAAGCACCACAGCTGAATTAAGCGGCGGTGAAACCTGCTGAGCCATCGCCACGCGCATACGCTCAATCTCAGCCTTGGTCATCTCTAAAGCACGCACCAGCTTCTGATTCTTCTCACCGGCAACACGCAACTGCCGGTCAAGGTTGCGCCGGTTCTCGTTGGTGAGATTGAGCTGACGCAAAGCCCTCTGATAATCAGCGGTTGATACCTGGGAGTTCTCGCTCATACGATGCTTCTTTGTTCGAAGGATGGTGGTGATTGCGGGCTAACTGCTGAAGACCTAGCCCTCGTGGTTGAGGTGCTCGTTAGCTTCGGCAGCGTGCGATGCTAAGTTCTGAGCATCGCGAGCGGCGCGGCGCAGCTTACGATCTGTCACGTTACGCTCACCCAAGGCAGCAGGAGTCCATGCGTTCATATCCTCTTCAGAAAAGTCGGTCTTGGACGCGCGACGCTTAGGAGCTAGACGAATCGCGCCATCTGCCAGTCGGCGGGCGGTAATCAAGAAACCGGTGTGGGCAACCATACGGTGGTCAGGACGTACTGCCAGACCCTCCACATGCCAGCCACGTACCATCGTCTCGTGAGATTCAGGCTCGGTAAAACGACCATCAGCGCGCAGCGCCTCAGCAGTACGCGAAAGCTGGGTAACAGTTGCAACGTAGCAAATAATAACGCCACCGGGAGCCAGCACGGTCGCTACCGCATCCAAACACTCCCAGGGGGCAAGCATATCCAGCACCGCTCGGTCAACGCTGCCGGGTTCTTCAACATCGCCCAAAGTCTCCGCCAAATCACCCAGGGTAATCTCCCACGCGGGGTGCGGACCGCCGAACATGGTTTCCACGTTGCCGCGAGCAATATCAGCAAACTCCTCACGACGCTCAAAAGAACGCAGGTGCCCCTGATCGCCAATAGCCCGCAACAGACCAATGGACAGCGCACCCGAACCTACGCCAGCCTCAATCACACGCGCACCGGGGTAAATATCAGCCATAGTGACAATCTGACCGGTATCTTTAGGGTACACCACCGCAGCACCGCGAGGCATAGACAGCACAAAATCCTTATATAGCGGACGCAGGCACTGGTACATCAACCCCTCAGAGTTAGTAATCACCGTGCCCTCATCATTGCCAATCAAATCATTGTGATTGAAGTAGCCACGATGCGAGTGGTACTGACCATCAGTCTCAAGGGTAATGGTGGTAATACGCCCGCGCTCATCAGTAATCTGGACGCGCTCGCCGGGGCGGAAGGGACCACGGCGGTTGTTAGCGCCGGTGGGAGTTGAAGAGGTCATCTGCTTCCTTACAATCTAAAAGTCTTGAAAAATGTTGAGTTTTAACTATTGTCTCAAATTTGCCGGTAAGGAGCGATTTCGAGCACCCCATCCGTGAGAAGTCAGTCTCACCCACCGCGCAGGTAGCGGGATTCGCGGGTCAGAATGCTACCGGCATCGGCATAGGTAATGACACCCAAAATCCTTTGCGCCTCATTAACTACAGGCCATGCCGCAGGAACCAAACCATTTTTCACTTCAACCGGCTGCTGATCCCAGATATACCCGTTGAAATACTCCATGAGGTCATAGCGCAAAGCCGTGTGGGCAATCGCTGGCTCGCCTAGTTCTAGAGCCAACTCCCCCAGTGGCGTAGACTCAGCGGCACCTTCCAGCAAAGCCTGCGGAACCCACCATATGCGTCCGCCCGCTACCGGTGAATCAGCGATAACAACAGCTAATCCCCGAGCAGCCTCGTCCCTCACCACTCCCACCGGAGTCTGCCCACTAAAAAAAGCGGCAGGACGCATGAGATTAGTCGCTAGCAGAGGGTCGTGACCCACCGCCTGCTGTTTCAAAACCTTCAAGTGCGCCTGAGCGTTACGCCACAGATAAGACGCCACATAAATCAAAATCACCACGGAGAACAGACTAGAAAGCCAACCTGTCACCACCGCAAAACCCGCGAGGGCAGGAATCAAAGCCACACCGCACCAGGCAGTTACCCTCACCGCTCTTGATTTGAGACCACCAACCCTATGCACGAACGCTTCTACCGCGTGCCCACCGTCTAGCGGGTAAGACGGTAGGAGGTTAAAAACAAAAATCGCGAGGTTGGCATCCGACGCCAAATGCAACCCCCACCGAAAAGGCGAAGCGGGCAAAATCTCCACAAGAACGTACCCCAGCAGGGCAAAGATCAGGTTCACCACCGGTCCAGCCAAAGAAACCAACAAAGAAGTAGTCGGGCTGCCCTGGGTCAGCTTCGTCAGCCCGCCCCACAGCGTCAGCGAAATAAAAGAAACCCTCTGCCCCCGCACCACACCCACAGCAGCATGCGCCAACTCATGACAAAAAACAGCAAACGCCACAGTGAAAGCAACAGTCGCAGAAACCGTTAGAGCATCGCCCAAACTCACCAAAGGCGAACGATTGAGATAGTAGGCATACCCCACAACCACAACCGCCATAAAAATAAACCAAGAAGAACGTAAGTAAATCGGCGCACCAAACACCCTACCCACCTGTACGCCCTGCACCGAAGGTGCCATACACTCCCCCACACTGTCTAACAACTAGCCACCATCTTATGCCCACCCCCATCAACGCACCAAGAGGTTCACCACCCGGTGAACGCACTCCCTAACACGAGCAGTAGAATCAATACCAGAGTAAAACGACCTATACACAGAACGGACGCAACACTTCATATATGGAATCGCTCACCACTCTCAACAACCTCCCCCGATCATCTCAGAACCACACCACCGTTCTCCTTGCCGCCTTTGAAGGGTGGAACGACGCCGGTGACGCAGCCAGCGAAGCCCTCCAGTACCTCACCCGCGTCTGGGACTTCACAGAACAAACCGGCTTCAACGACGACGAATACTTCATCTATACCCAACAACGTCCGCTAATGATGTCCCAACCCGATGCTCCTGCAGAAATCCACTGGCCAGAGCTCTCAGTCTCCGAAACAACCCTGCCCGACCAAAACATCCGCCTCATCGTACTCACCGGCCCAGAACCCGCACAACGCTGGAAAACATTTATTGACGAGTTCTACGCGCTCGCTCAGCGCTTGGACGTCGATACCGTGCTCTTTCTCGGCGCTCTCATGGCAGAAACACCCCACACCCGCCCCTTCCCCGTTGAAGTAACCAGCGAGTCACCCCTGCTACGCCAGTTGCCGCTCGTCGAACGCACCACTTACACAGGCCCAACAGGCATCACGGGAGTAACCGCCCTTGCCGCACCTGACAATCTGCCGGCAGCCAGTCTTTGGGTATCAGTTCCCCACTACGTCGGTCACCCACCGCACCCCAAAGCAACCCTCGCGCTGCTACGCAGCCTAGAAACACTGTTGGGTATAGCGATTCCTCTGCGTCCCTTCGAAGATGAGATGGACGCGTGGGAGCGAGGTGCCGCTGAACTGCTAGAAGAAGAAAGCGAACTCGCCGACTACGTCCGCCAACTCGAATCAATCTACGACGCCGAGAACCCCACCACACCCTCAGGCGAAGACATCGCGGCGGCGTTTGAGCAGTTCCTCAAACGCCGCGAACAGTAAATAAAACGGCGGGTACCTTCTCACTGTCAGAGGTGCCCGCCGTTTTAATGATGTTTTTAGAGTTTTACGCCAAGACGAGCGTCCAGGATATCGCGCAGTAGAGCACCGCCGCCGATACCCTCCTTCGCCACCGCGTTCCGTGCCCAAGCCTCAAGAACATCGAGCGCTGCAGGGGCATTGAGGTCATCCGCGAGATACTCACGGACGCTTGCCAATGCCTCATGTGCCGCTGAATCATCACCGGTAAGCTGGCTGGCAGTGGTAAAAAGTTCAAAGCGTTCCTGAGCACGGGTGAGAACATCGTCAGTCCAGAACCAATCAGAACGATAGTGATTGCTCATAATTGCCAGGCGAATAGCTCCGGGATTCACTCCAGCCGCGCGTAGTTTAGACACCAGCACCAAATTGCCCAAAGACTTGCTCATTTTCTCGCCCTCCAGCCCTACCATACCGGTGTGGGCGAAATGGCGTGCCATGGGTTTACGGTCTACTGCATAAGCATGACCGGCACCCATCTCATGGTGCGGGAAAATCAAATCAGAACCGCCGCCCTGAACAGTGAAAGGAGCCGGAAGGAACTTCTGAGAAATCATGGTGCACTCAATATGCCAGCCAGGGCGTCCTGCACCCAAAGCGCCACCATCCCAGGAAGGCTCACCTTCGCGTGCCACGCGCCACAGCAACGGATCAAGAGCATCTCGCTTGCCCGCGCGTTGCGGGTCACCACCGCGCTCGGCGAAAATAGGCATCATTTCTTCTCTGCTCATACCCGAAACATCGCCGAGTGACCACGCGTCCTCAAAATCGGCAGTAGCTCGCTCGGCAGCAGCGTTATCAAAGTAAACATCGCCATCGGGGTGAACAAGACCGTGCTCGTCAGTGAAACCGGGAACGCGGTAGGCAATTCCCTGCTCTACCCAGCGTTCAACGACCGGAACAATCCACTCAATCGACTCAACCGCACCGACGTAGTGATCAGGTGCCAGAACGTTGAGCGCCACCATATCAGTATGAAAAAGTTCCGTCTGCTCCTGCGCCAGATCTCGCCAATCAACACCGGTTGCTGTTGCACGTTCTAACAAAGGATCATCAACATCGGTCACGTTCTGCACGTAGGCAACAGAGGCACCGGCATCACGCCAGGCACGATTGAGCAAATCAAAAGCCACATATGTTGAAGCGTGACCCATATGAGTTGCATCGTAGGGAGTAATACCACAAACATAAAGACTAGCTGCGTCCTCCTTCGGCAACTGCACTACAGCCTGCTGCGTAGTATCGAAAATACTGGGCCAAGGTGCAGTACCCGGTAGAACAGGAACGGACGGCGACTGCCAAGACTTCAAGGGGAAAACCTTTCACATACAACTTTTAATCTGCATAAAACAATACCCGCCCACGCCAAGCGTGAGCGGGTATTACACTGTGAGCGTTTGGTTACGCCACCAGAACACCGAGCCCCAGCAGAACGTAAATCACAGCACCCAGCGCAATGCGGTACCAAACAAACAGACCGTAGCTCTTAGATGAAACGTACTTCAAGAACCAACCAATCATCAGGTAACCCACGACGAAAGCCACAATAGTTGCCACAACTGTTGAGCCCAGACCGTAGTAACCGTTAAAACCTTCTGAGAAGCTATCGACCAGCTTGTACAGACCAGACGCGAAAACAGCAGGAATCGCCAGCAAGAAAGAATAGCGGGCAGCAGCTTCGCGGGTGTAACCCATGAGCAAGCCGGCAGTAATAGTGCCACCAGAACGAGAAACACCGGGAATCAGAGCCAACGCCTGAGCGAAACCAAAGATAATGCCGTGCTTAACGGTCAAGTCATTCAGCTCACGCTGCTCTTTACCAATGCGATCAGCAATACCCAAGAAAATAGCAAACACAATCAGCATGGTGGCTACAATCCACAGGCTTCGGAAGGTGCTATCGATGTAGTCCTCCAAGAGCAGACCCAAAATACCAATGGGCAGCGAACCAACAATGATGAACCAGCCCATGCGGGCGTCCGGGTCTTTCTTATCGACCTTGCCCACCAAAGAACCGAACCAATTTTTCAGAATACGCACAATATCGCGCCAGAAAAAGATCAGCACGGCGGTTTCAGTGCCCAACTGGGTAATTGCGGTGAAAGCAGCACCGGGATCCTCAGAATCCGGCAAAAACTGCCCTACAAGACGCAAATGACCGGATGACGAGACCGGCAAAAACTCCGTCAGCCCCTGAACGAGGCCCAATATAATCGCTTGAATCCATTCCACCTGTAAAACTGTACCGGTTAAAAAACAAACACAGCAGTACTTTTGTACTGCTGTGTTAGTTCTAACAAAGTTCAGAAAATGTGTTTCTTAGTGGTTATCGCCCTCACCGGGGAGTTCGTCATCACTGAAATCTTCATCATCGAATTCGTCATCGAACTCATCGATGTCTTCAAAGTCCTCGTCGTCTTCATCATCTTCAATGAAGACTTCCAAAGGAGTGACCTCTTCAAAAGCCTCAAAAAGGGCGTCTTCGTAACGCTCGAAAGCGTTAGCAATAGACACGTAGGCATTGTCGATGGCGGTGTCATGTTCGCCGCGACGGTTGACAATAGCGGTAAGGTGTTCTTCGAGTGCTCCGGTCAAAACGGAAAGCGCTGCGCGAGGATCGTTGCTCATATATAAGACGTTATCGCTTAAAGCCGTGTTCTGGAACTACATTGGAGAGAAATTTGCGAGAACAATCCATAGCTAGCCCGGCTTTACGGGGCAAAACCGATCACGACCGTTACGAATATCTCATCATCACGGTAGAACCCGGTGAGTCCCTTAAAGAGGCGCGAGCAAGAATCGGCGAGCACGCCGAGTACGGCAAATGGGAACTATCACGCAGCATTATTCTGTACGGCGGGCGTCGCCGTTACTGGTTGCGTCGCCGCATTATGCGCGTACAACGCACCACACAGTTTCTGTAGAACCCGCGCACACTGCTCTTTGTTTTCCTCAACTAAAAGGTGACCCCAGATTGTCTGGGGTCACCTTTTTATTGAATCGATTGGCATGCTTGAGGAACGCGCGAACTTTTTAGTCTCCGTAACCGACTGATTCCAGAGTTTTCTGGATTTCACCTGCAGATTTGCGCAGTTTCTCGATTTCTTCTTCGTTCATGGGAACATCCAGGACGCGCACTACACCGGCACGATTGACGATGGAGGGAAGTGATACAGCAGCCTCGCCCTCGATGCCGTATTTGCCCCGAATCTGAGTTGAAAGGTTGAGCACGGCGTCCTCGCCACCCAAAACCGCTTCAACGATGCGAATTGCCGAGATGCCGATTGCGTAGTTGGTAGAGCCCTTACCCTCGATAACCTTGTAGGCTGCACGCATAGCGTCGTTGGCAATTTCTTTCTTGACGTCCTCGGTGAAGAGCTTGTTGCCGTCCTCGCCGGTCCACTCGTCCAGGGGAACCATACCGATATTGGCAGCAGACCACACGGGAAATTCCGAGTCGCCGTGCTCGCCGACGACGTTAGCGTGAACGCTCTTGATAGAAACTTTTGCTTTGTTAGCAATAAGCCAGCGCAGACGTGACGAATCAAGCACGGTACCGGATGCGAAGCAACGCTCGGTCGGCAGACCGGTAATCTTCTGAGCCACAACGGCAAGCACATCACAGGGGTTGGTGACAATCATCAGAATTGCGCTGGGAGCAACTTCGATCACCTTGGGTAGCATTGCCTCAAAGATACGGACGTTAGCATCAACAAGATCAAGCCGTGACTGACCGGACTGTTGGCGAGCACCTGCGGTCACCACTACCATGTCGCAGTTACGCAAAATTTCAATGTCGCCGCCACCGGAAACCTTTGCTTCGGAGGCGAACATTGTACCGTGGGCAATGTCAAGCCCTTCAGCCTCGGCGCGCTCACCTGCAATATCGTAGATGACGATTTCATCTGCAGCGCCACGCAGAGTTGCAGCGTATGCTGTTGCAGAACCTACACCGCCTGCACCAATAACGCCGAGCTTGGTTGCCTTATGAGTAGCCATGGGTTTCATGCCTTTCAGAGGTTTACCTGTTCTGGTAGTTCTATTATGACACAAAAATATGTGTTTATGTTGGGTTCAACTGACTTTAACTACAATTTAAACCAGGAAAGCAACATTTTAACCCCAAAAACCCTCATAAACACACATAATCACAGGGCAACTTCTTGATGCATCTCATACGCACATTTGCACCGACCGGGCGCAACGAGGCACAAATATGCCCCGTCAAAGGTTTCCCGGGATTGGGAGAACGCCGACTGGACGATGATAGACATGGGACACTAGCCTTGCCGCAGCATTCCCATCGAGATCCTGATTAATCGTCGAGTTCCTGTTTTAAAACAGGATTTCAGCAACAAATCAGGATCTCGGCGGAAGGAAGATTTAAAAACAAGGAACCCCGGTCACTGATTCAGTAACCGGGGTTTGATTTGTGCGCGAGGGGGGACTTGAACCCCCACCCTCTAATACGAGGACTAGCACCTCAAGCTAGCGCGTCTGCCTATTCCGCCACCCGCGCAAGGTGACCAACAAAAGCTGAACTCTTGTAAGCAACAGGTAACAATCTACACGCTCCCCCCGCCACAGCGCAAACCAAAGACAGCTTTTCAACTATAAGTTGCATCACTTTACCAATCTGGCAGACAAAACCGGTTTGTCAATGTTAAAAATTTTATGCGAAAGAGTATTCCTGCCCCATTACTAAAAATTTCTAATAGCCACACCCGAAGATAATCAGTTTAGCTGATAAGTTATCATGTCAAAAGTCCTGAATATCTGACAATTATTAGACCGCCATCGACGACAGATATACGATAGGTGATGTGAATAACGAAAACTTAACGAGAGAAGAAGCAGCCCAGCGTGCAGAATTGCTCACCGTAGATACCTACGATGTCCACGTCGATCTCACCCACGCTGCAGATACATCCTTTGCCTCCTACCCCACCGCAACCACCGTAAAGTTCACGGTGGGTCAGGCACAAGAAACCTTCATTGACTACATCCACCAGTCTATCGACTCCGTAAAACTCAACGGGGAGCATCTCAACCTCAGTCACGCAGTTGAGGGGTCTCGTATCATCTTCACTCCCCTACCCGGAGAGAACGTCCTGACCATACACGGCAGGTCCTTTTTCTCCCGCTCTGGAGAGGGTTTGCACCGCTACATTGACCCCAAAGACGGCAAGGTATACCTCTACACCCAGTACGAGCCTGCCGACTGCCGCAGGGTATTCCCCAATTTTGAGCAGCCAGATCTGAAAGCTATCTTCAACTTTCGCGTGACGGCTCCCAGCCACTGGGTGGTCAGCTCAAATGCGCAGCTAGAACGCACCCTTGAGGACCCGTCAGACAGCTCGGTCTCCAAGCGCATTTTTGCTCCTACCAAGCGTATTTCCACCTATATCACTACCCTGCTTGCCGGGGAATATCATGTAGAGCGCAGCATCTACACCCCCACGTCCAGCGTCAATTCCGGCAAAATTCCATTGGTAGCCTACTGCCGTCAGTCGCTTGCCGAGCATTTTGATGCACAGAACATTTTCGCAGTAACCCAGCAGGGGCTTGATTTCTTCCAGGATTTGTTCGACTACCCCTACCCCTTTGAAAAGTATGAGCAGGCTTTTGTACCCGAGTACAACCTCGGTGCTATGGAAAACCCCGGTCTCGTGACCTTCACCGAGGGTTATATTTATGTTTCGGGAGCCACCAAGGCAGATCTTGAGGCGCGAGCCAACGTTATTTGTCATGAAATGTCGCATATGTGGTTTGGTGATCTCGTGACCATGAAGTGGTGGGACGATCTGTGGCTTAAAGAATCGTTTGCTGATTTTATGGGTACGCTCGGCTCCATTGAAGCCAACGGTTTCGAGGACGCGTGGGTTACTTTCGCGAATCGCCGCAAGGCGTGGGCTTATTATCAGGATCAATTGCCGACGACCCACCCTATTGTGGCGGATATACCGCATTTGGAAGCTGCAAAGCAGAATTTTGACGGTATTACCTATGCCAAGGGCGCTTCGGCTCTTAAGCAACTCGTGGCATTTGTCGGTTTTGAATCTTTCATCGCGGCGGCGCGTACCTACTTCAAGCGCCACGAATATCAGAACACTACCCTTGATGATTTCTTAGCAGTGCTCGATGAAGCGTGTAACCGTGATGTTTTCACTTGGGCACATGCCTGGTTGCGAACCAGCGGTTTATCTACCCTGCGTACCGAGCGCGTCCGCACACCAAATGGGGGCGTTGAGCTCTATGTTCATCAGGAACTTCCAGCCGGCGTGCCTGCACAGTTGGGACGACCACATCAGCTCAAGTGCGCCACTTTCACGTTGAGAGGTGACGCTCTAACACCCTCCGGCACCATAGCGTTGGAGATTCCTGCGGGCGAAAGTGTACGTGTCAAGCTCGAACTGAGCGATGCTGATCAGCAACTCGTTAGTGATGCGGATGTACTGCTACTCAACGCTGAAGACCTTTCATACGCCAAAGTTATTTTGGACGAGGACGATGGCAGGTCACTGGTGATGCAACGCATTTCGACTCTTGAGGACGCGCTCACCCGCGGGCTCATGTGGGGTAGCTTGTGGAACCAGGTGCGTGATGCTCTATTACCAGCGGCTGATTTTGTTCAGATGGTCGCCTCTCATGTGGCTCACGAAGCCTCTGCGACCCTCTTGGCGTCTATAACGAGTCAGTCTCAAAGTGCCATCAAGTCTTATGCCCCCGCTAATGAACGGGCTGCTCTCTGGAGCACTCTGTACGACGCTTTTGCGCAGGCACTGCAGCTAGCAGCACCGGGAAGCGATAGTCAGCTGATTCTCTTGCGCGCCACCCTCAGTTGCGCGGCTCACACCGATCGGGGTATTGAGTTCGCCCAAGACGTTGCCCGTGGAGCCTTAGAGAACCTTGAAGGCACGGCTATCACTGGCTTGGAGGGAATCAACTACACCCAGTCATTAGGATGGTCAGCACTGATTGCTCTTGCTAGCCATGACCGCGTTGAGGGTTCAGTTCTTGAACAGGGTCGCGCTTTTAACCCTTCTGCCACAGCGGAGAGGGGTTTCGCGTTTGCGACTGCGGCGCGTCCGCTAGCATCGGTTAAGAAAGCTGCATTTGAGGCAGTGATGACTAACGCTGAGCTTTCCAACGAAATTCTCACCGCCACCGCCAACGGTTATCAGGCTGGACCACATGAGTTGCGTGAGGATGATGCGCAGCAATACTTTGACCTGCTAACTCGTGTGTGGAGTGAGCGTTCGATTGTGATGGCTACTCGCGTTATTGATGGTCTCTACCCCGATGCGACATTTCAAGACGAACCTGCTATTAACGATCACCCGGCAGTAGCCTTAGGCGAGCAGTGGCTTGCAGATCATGAAGCCGCTCCGAGCGCATTACGCCGAAAAATCATCGAACATGTTGACGATGCGCGCCGCAGCCTAACAGCACAAGCAGCAAGGAGCACTCAGAGATAAACAGTAGGCTTATCAAGATGCTGCCAAAGTGATTCAAGCAATCTTACAAATGCCGGTTTAAGGAGTCATAAATACCCCTCAAACCGGCATTTCGTGAGAAGCTATACAAGTAGTTTTGCAACCATTTCAAGGAGTTGGACGTTGGCCGAATTTGCACTGGGCGATCGTGGATCAGTAAATATCATCACTCATGATTTTTATGACGCTGAGATTCTGCAGGTCTTTGAAGAACTCCAAATGGATCGTGAACGTATCTGGAGCGGTCAGGCTCGTCTGGTCCCAGAGCCGGATAACCCCCGCTCCTCACGTTCGATTGCTGTCTACATTGACGACCTTAAAGTTGGCAGGCTCTCCCCCGAGGACGCTGCCGAGTATTGGAACCCCATTGCGCGTGTGGTTGCCAGCGGGTATGACGCGATGTCTTACCTTCAGCTAACCGCTGTTTTGCGTAAGAATGGGGGCGAACCCTTCATTGAGAGCCAAGGTATTCTCTCACTCAGCGCTCCGGGTTCTCTATTCCCGCTTAACCAGGCACCAGCTCAGGCTACCCTGCTACCTCAGGGGGCGTCCATGAAGGTTCTTGACGAGAAAGACCATTCGTCATATCTGCACACGATTCTACCCTCCAACGGTGAAGGTCGAGTCATTTTGGCACTTGAAGCTAACCAAATTAAGCTTAACGACGGCACCGTCGTTGATTCTGTTGATGTTCTCCACGACCGCAAGGTCGTGGGTCGTCTCAGTACACAAATTTCTGAGCAGTTAGCCCCCGTTATCCGCTACGCATTTGAGAACAATAAACTCACCAGCGCATGGGGCACTATTCGCGGCAATTCCTTTGAAATCTCTCTGACAGTTCAAGCGGCACGCCCTTCTGAGCTTCCTCAGGAATGGTTTGATACTCTGCCCAATAATGTTCCGGAGCTTATTGCCGAGAGCGATCACTATGAGGTTCCTGCAGCCTACATTCCTTCCGAGGGTGAAACTCAGCAGGTTTCTGCGCCCAAGAAACGTCGTGCCTTTGGCGGTTCAGCTGCATCTCCCGCTCCGGTATCAGCCGCAGATAACCCTGTAGAAACTTCTACAGCTTCAGCACCTGCTTTTTCTTCTCGACTGGCTGCACTGCTGGGCGTTTTTGGCGGTTTGATTCTCGCTGGCGGCATCGTCCTCATCTTTACCCGCCCCCTTCTGCTGGGTATTCTGGGCACTGTGTTGGGGGCTTCTCTTGTGCTCATGGGTCTGCACTTCGGTCGCTACTCAACTACCGACACTGATGCTGCTGAAAGCACTGTGACCGACTCATAGCCGGTTTGAGAGTTACCTGAGACTTAAAAAATAAAGAGTGCGCCCCACCGATAAAAGGTAGGGCGCACTCTTTAGTATTTTCTCGGCAATGAGAGTTTAGTCGGCGCCGTAGGTGGCTACGTAGTTCTCCATGGTGCCTGTGTTCAGGGCGTTGGAAAGAGCTGCGTTAGCGTTGAGGTCAACCACCACGATTGACTGCCCATCGTAAGACCAGCCGGTACCAGCATTCGGCAGAGTCATCATGCGCATACTGAAGTTGGGGTTGGTAAACATCGGGGATGCAATCTGGGTGATGGTCCCTGCATCCAAACCGTTATCGACGCGCATGTAAGGCGCAATGGATTCTATCGTTGATTTGAACTCAGTAGCGTTGCTCAAAATACCGCGAGACTTCAGAGAATTGAAGACTCCGCGCAGGAAAGCACGCTGGTTACGGACACGCTGGTAGTCACCGTCGAGGAACTGGTAACGCTGACGCACGTACACCAGGGCTTTGCCGCCGTCCATCTCGTTGGGACCAGCAGTGTAGGTGTAAGGGCCAGCGCTAAAGGGAATAGCGTTATTGACGGTGACGCCGCCGAGGGTATCTACCAGTTTCTTGAAACCAAAGAACTCGATTTCAGCAACGTGGTCAATGCGAACGTTGAGCAACTGCTCAATAGCACTTACCTGCAGGGCTACTCCACCGTAGTTGAGAGCAGCGTTAATCTTGGCTGCACCAAAACCGGGGATATTAACCCAGGTATCGCGCATAACTGAAATGACGTATGCACCCGATCCGTCCTCAGGAATGTGCAAAACCATAATGGTATCTGCACGAGCACCGGAAACACCTTCGCTGTTATTAGCACCGCGAGTGTCAGAACCCAGCAAAAGCACGTTAGTTGCAGCTGTATCAGCGGGTCGGCTCCAGTTACCATTTTCGATCGAGTCGGGAATACCGTTACCATTTCGATCAAGGTCAGAGGCAAGGGTCTTACCCTCGGAGTTCTCCAGAGTGTACTCAGTACCGGCAGGTGCCGCTACAAGGGAACCCTCAGGACCGTCGGCATCCTTAGGTGCCTTTTCCCCCGCTTCAACTGCCTTTTTGAAAGCCTCAAGGTCTTCTTCTGGCACGGTACCGTCTTCGTTCGGAAATGCCTGTTCTGTATCTTCAAATTTTTCGGTATTGGTGTCCCACGCGCGTCCCACGCTGTAGATATAACCGCCAATACCCATACCTGCCACCAGCAAAAGTGCAAGCAAAATCAGAAGGATTTTCTTACCTTTTTTCTTTTGAGGTGGGGTTTCTGCTTGCACTGACATGCACGCCCCCGTTCATAAATACTAAAAATCTTTCTTCTTAGACAGAAAGTAAAGATGGAATTTATTTAGATTCTACTGATTTATATATAAAAAGCACCCCGAAACTTACTGAAAAGTTCCGGGGTGTTTGAAATAACAGGGCTAGAAAGATTAAGCCTTGCTACCGAAGTTCTTGAAACGAGCGTTGAAACGCTCAACACGACCAGCGGCGTCCATGATGCGCTGCTTACCAGTGTAGAAGGGGTGTGAAGCTGATGAAATTTCAACTTCTACGAGGGGGTACTCGTTGCCGTCTTCCCACTTCTCAGTCTTTGATGAGGTCATGGTTGACCGGGTCAGGAACGCTTCGCCTGATGCCAAGTCGCGGAAAATGACGGGGTGGTAATCCGGGTGGATTTCAGCCTTCATATTGTTTACCTTCTTTACTTGCCTGGATTTTGCCAGACACGGTACATCTGTAATGGGATCCGATCTTCAAGGTAAAGATCTTATCGCTGCGTGAACAGCCAAGAACCCACTCTAGCATTAGACGGCTATCAAAAACTATTCTGAGCGGCAGTTATTTGCTGACAGTGATATAGCCTTAATCACCTCAGGTGCAGCACGATTGCCCTAGCGCGGACGTGTCTCCCAGAAAGCGACGGCACTGGCGGCTGCGACGTTGAGTGAGTCCACTCCGTGGCTCATGGGAATCATGACGGTATGCTGAGTCTTCGCCAGGGTCTGGGGTGAAAGCCCGTGCCCTTCGGTTCCCAGAATGAGCGCTAGTTTTTCGTCGTGGCGTTCTGCTAGTTCGGTGAGGCTCAAAGAATCCTCTTCAAGTGCTAGAGCGGCAGTAGTGAACCCCAGCTCGTGCAGCTGGTCGAGTGCGTCCGGCCAGCTCTCCAGGCGTGCCCACGGTACCTGAAAGACAGTGCCCATTGAGACCTTGATAGAACGGCGGTAGAGGGGGTCAGCGCAGCGCGGGGTTACAAGAACCGCATCCACATCAAGTGCCGCTGCGGATCGAAAGATAGCACCCACATTGGTGTGATCCACAATGTCTTCAAGAATTGCGATGCGGCGTGCATCTTTGAGTAACTCCCCCAGAGCCATTGGTTCGGGGCGTTGCATGGCGGCGAGCGCACCTCTGTGCAGGTGGTAGCCGGTGATGGTTTCGAGTTCTTCTTCGCTGCCGATGTAGGCGGGTGTGGTGGGGTATTGGGTGAGTAGGTCGTGCAGGTCGTCTGCCCATTTTTCGCTCATGAGGAAGGAGTGGGGTTGGTGTCCTGCAGCGAGTGCTCGGCGGATGACTTTGGAAGATTCTGCGATGTAGATGCCCCATTGGGTTTCTTGAGTGGAGCGTAGTTTGACGTCGGTGAGTGAGGTGTAGTGGCGGGTGTCAGTTTCTGGTGTCTGAGTGAGGGGGTGGGTGTTGGGTAGGGCGTGGATGCGTTGGGTGCGTTCTTGGAGTTGTGTGGGGGTGAGTTGTTTGGGTTTCATGGTTTCTCTTGCGGGGTGTATATGGGTTCAGGCGCGTTCTGTGGGTGAACGCGCCTGATGCGTGGGTGGTGGTGTGGGTTGGTTAGCGGGCGAAGGCGCTGTAGCGTCCTTTGTCGGTTTGGGTGAGGGTGAGATCCATGCCGTAGGTGGTAGCTAGGTTGGCTTCGGTGATGGTTTCTTCGATGGGGCCTGCTGCTACGATTTGTCCGTCTTTGAGGAGTAGTGCGTGGGTGAAACCGGCGGGGACTTCTTCGAGGTGGTGGGTGACGAGGATGGTTGCCGGTGCGTAGGTGTCTTGTGCTAGTTCGGTGAGGCGTGCGACGAGGTCTTCGCGTCCGGCGATGTCCATGCCTGCGCCTGGTTCATCGAGAAGGAGTAGTTCGGGGTCGGTCATGAGGGCGCGGGCGATGAGGGTGCGTTTGCGTTCGCCTTCTGAGAGGGTGCCGAAGGGGCGGTCGGTGAGGTCTGTCATGCCCCAGGCTGAGAGGAGTTCTCGGGCTTGGGTTTCATCCATTGAGTCGTATTCTTCGTTCCAGCGTCCTTGCACGCCGTAGGCTGCGGTGACGACGGTGTTGAGGACGGTTTCGTCGCCGGGAATTTGGGTGGCGAGCGCGGCGGATGAGATGCCGATGCGGGGGCGTAGTTCGAAGACGTCGACGGCGCCGAGGATTTCGTCGAGGATGTCTACTTCGCCTCGGGTGGGGTGGAGGCGGGCTGCTGCGATGGAGAGGAGGGTTGATTTGCCTGCGCCGTTGGGGCCGAGGATTACCCAGCGTTCGTCGTCGTTGACGTTCCAGGTGATGTTTTTGAGGAGGTTTTTGGTGCCTCGGGTGACGGTGACGTTTGAGAGTGTGAGTACTGAGGTCATGGTTTTTAGTGTAGTGGTTTTTGGGGGTGGGTGGTGAATTTTTTGGGTGTGTGGTGGTGTGTGGTGGGTGGCACGTATTATGGGGGGTATGACGAATGTAAAGATTGTTGCTTTAAGTGTTGATGGTGCTGTGCGTGTTGCGGGCGAGGGTGATTTGTTTGCGGGTCTGAGCTCTATTGAGGGTTTGGAGATCGAGGCGGGGATCATGATAGATGTTCCTGCGAGTGAGTGTGAGGGTGAGGCCGCGGGGCCTGCTTATGCGGTGTATGTGGCTGAGGGTAAGTTTAGGGGTTCTTTGGCTGATCTTCGCGCGGCTGTTAATGTGCGTGAGGATGTTTTGTTGGAGGGCTTTGAGGTGAGCGTGGTTGATCCTGAGCTGAGTAGTGATGAGAAGAAGTTGCTGGTGATGGATGTTGATTCGACGCTGATTTGTCAGGAGGTTATTGATGAGTTGGCGGGTCATGCTGGGCGTGCTGAGGCTGTTGCGTCGGTGACGGAGCAGGCGATGCGTGGTGAGATTGATTTTGAGCATTCGTTGCGGACGCGTGTGGGTGTTTTGGAGGGGTTGTCGGAGCATGTAGTGGATGAGGTTGCTGCGCGTATTGTGTTGACTCCTGGTGCGACTGCTTTGGTGGAGGCTTTCTTGGAGCGGGATTACCCGGTGGCTGTGGTCTCTGGTGGTTTTGTGCAGGTGCTTAAGCCGGTGGCTCAGCGTTTGAATCTTTCCTATGCGCGGGCGAATGTTCTTGAGATTGAGAACGGGGTGCTCACCGGTGGGCTCTTGGGCGATATCATTGATGGTCAGGCGAAGAAGGATGCTTTGCAGGAGTGGGCTAAGGAAGAGGGCGTCTCGAAGGATCAGGTTATTGCTGTGGGTGATGGCGCTAACGATATTTTGATGGTTGAGGCGGCTGCCTTGGGTATTGGGTTCAATTCTAAGAGCGCTTTGGCTGAGGTTGCGGATGCGCGTATTGAGATCCAGCGCTTGGACGCGGTGCGTCATTTTGTAGGCTTGTAGTAGAAATTCGTCCTATTCCCCCTGGGTGAAAAACTCTTTATTGGTTCCTCGCAGGTTAGCCCATACACACTCGATGAAGATATAAGCTCATGAGAGTAAACGTATATAAAAAGAGCTGGGGCTCACCTTTGTGTATCAAGGTGAGCCTCAGCTCTTGTTCTTTGAGTGCCGACAGGCGAGAGCCCATCACAAGTATGGGGTTTTAGTCAATGAAGCCCTTGGCACCGCCGACCAGTTCGATGTGACCGGTTTCGACCTCGGCGGTGACCATCTTTGCTACTTCGTGGGCGAATTCGTTGACGGTGTAGAGTTTGCCTGCTGCTTCGCGACGGGCATCGAGTGCGCCGGGGCGCAGGCGGTTAAGTAGGGTTGCGGTGACGGTGCCTTCGATCATGTCAGCTGAGACGACAACCAGTGAGATGCCTTTTTCGGTAAGGGCGGGGATTTCAGCGAGCAGTGCTTCTTCACCTGCCTTTTTGGATTCTGCCACGGGCTTGTACTCGGGCATGGTCTCCACCTTGTGGATGAAGTGTGCCTGGTGGCTGGTAACGAAGACGATGCGCCCGCCTTCGTTCATTTTTTCGGCCGCGGCGCGGGCGAAGTTCAGCTGCGCGTCGCGGTTCAGGCGCATGGCGTAGTCTTCGCCCATGTTGGTTTCCATGCCGCCGGAGGCGTTGAGGATCAGGTAGTCCAGTGAGCCGTAGGTATCGATAGCGGTGTCGATGAGGGTGGTTACGTCTTCAGTGTTGGTAACGTCCGCGCCGACGGCAATAGCTTTGCCACCTTTTTCTTCGATGGCTGCAACGACTTTGTTAGCGCGCGGTGCCTTGGAACGGTAGTTCACCACGATATTGGCGCCGGCTTCAGCCAGAATCTGGGCGGTGTCTGCGCCCACGCCGCGTGATGAGCCGGTGATGATGATGGTCTTATCAGTAAGTGACATAAAAATCCTTAGAAAGTATTACAGGGAAAGATGCGTTCAGGTGAGGGATTTAGTGACCCATGCCGAGGCCGCCGTCAACGGGAATAACAGCGCCTGAGATGTAGGTGGCTTCATCAGAGGATAGCCAACGAACGACTTGCGCGACTTCTTCGGGAGCTGCAAAGCGTTTGGCGGGAATTGAGTCGATGTACTGTTTCTTGAGATCGTCTGAGAGCACGTCGGTCATTTCAGTCTGAATAAAACCGGGTGCCACAACGTTGGCGGTGATGTCGCGTGAGCCCAGTTCGCGGGTGATAGAGCGAGCCATGCCCACCAGGGCTGCCTTGGACGATGAGTAGTTGACCTGACCTACGCCGCCATATAGACCCACCACTGATGAAATCAAGATGATGCGTCCGTGCTTGAGCTTGAGCATGCCCTTGGTGGCGCGCTTAACGACGCGGAAAGCACCGGTCAGATTGGTATCAAGCACCGAGGTGAAGTCTTCTTCGCTCATGCGCATTAACAGAGTGTCTTTGGTGATACCGGCGTTAGCTACCAGAACCTCAACGGGGCCGAATTCTGCCTCAACCTGCTTGAATGCCTCATCGATTGATGCCGCGTCGGTAACATCAGCTTTTACCGCAAAGAACTCTGCTGGGGGCTCACCCGAACGGTAGGTGATGGCAACGTTGTGGCCAGCCTTTTTAAACTCGGTGGCAATAGCGTAACCAATGCCGCGGTTGCCGCCGGTTACCAGAACAGTCTGAGCTGTAGTCATTGTGGTACACTCGTTTTCTCTCGCGCTGTGTGCGAGGGTGAGATCCGATATCTTTCGCTCAAGTTTACGCGCTTGGTGGGCTGTGTTTACTACACGGGGAGCCCCAAAACAGTAAGTTTTTAGAAATTTTTGCGGAAAAATTTCAAAAAAGCGGTTCCTAGTCGCCGCAAACGCCTGTCATCACCGCGAAGAGCCGCCTTGAACCCTGGCTACGCATCGCGCTGTTTTTTCGCTGGAGATTCGATGCAAGGTTACGGTCGCTATCAGTACAGGTAGTAGTCTAGATACCAGCGTAATTTTTTAGTTTTACAGCGGTAAAGGGGCTCATGGCTACTCAAAAAATTTGGACCGAGAAGGAACTTGCCGACCTCGGTTTCATTGCACAAGAGCCGCAGGTGTACTCAATTACTGAGGCGAACACCAAGCACTCCGTAGATGTTGATCGCAGAGCACGCCAGTACGCCTTTCGAATGTTTTTGCGTATTGTCTGTATTGTTCTTGCCTGCATTGTCGATGGCTGGCTGAGGTGGGGTTTCATTGCGCTGGCAGCCATTCTACCGTGGGGTGCAGTCATGCTAGCTAACGGTAATGACAGGGCGCGTGGTGGCGGGGAATTCATGCAGCACCTCTCCCCCGAGCAGCAACTAGCACTTGCCGCTAGCCCCTCACCGCGGGCGGACGCGTCCGCTCAGTCAAGTGCAGAAGCTGATAGGACGCGCGGTGAAAGTTCGCAGAGCAGCGGCGCAGACGATGCTGAGCCGGTGGTAATTGATGGTGAGATTGTTACCGCAACTGATGGGGACTGATCGTGAATATTTTTGATAGTTTGCGTTTAGGTGCTGCCGAGGTGCCTGTGGCTAAGTGCTCGCGTAAGGGGTGCCAGTTATCGGCTCAGTGGCAGGTGGTGTGGAATAATCCGAAGATTCACGAGCCGTCGCGTCGTAAGGTGTGGTTGGCGTGCCAGGAGCATCGCAGGTATCTTGAGGATTTTTTGGCGTCACGCGGGTTTCACCGTGCGACAGAGCCTTTTGAGAGCGAGTTGAGCTCCTGATGGTTTCTATTTCTAAGGTTTGATGACCGTGTATCGTTTTTTGCTCTCGGGTAAGTGGGTGGGGGCTTTTGCCCTGTGTGTTGCGTTCTCGATTCTGTGTTTGTTTTTAGCGAATTGGCAGATGGAGCGTAAAGAAGAGGTCGATTACCGTAATCAGCTGATTGCCGATAATTTCAATGCTTCTCCGGTGAATCTTAGTGAGCATGAGGGTGCTTTTGATACTTTTGATGAGCAGTTGAAGTGGCAGCCTATAACTCTGCGTGGTGAGTATGTCAGCGATGAGCAGGTGTTAGCACGCAACCGTCCGTATCACGGGGTGAACGGGTTTGAGGTGCTGGTTCCGTTTGTGACGGTGCAGGGTGAGGCTGTGTTGATTTCGCGCGGTTGGGTGCCTGCTGGTTTTGGTGATGCGTTGGCTCCTGAGCAGGAGGTTGACGCTCCCCCTGCCGGTGAGGTCACGATTGTGGCGAGGTACCACAACAGTGAGATGGATACCGGCAGGGGCGCACCCGAAGGGCAGATTGCTTCCATTTACCTGCCTGACCTTGCCAAGATGACAGGGGTGCCGGTGGGTGAAGCTGCCTACGGTCTATTGGTGAGTGAAGACCCTGCGGTGCCCAGTACCCCCATTGTCAAAGAAGCTCCGGAGCAAGATACCGGCCCCAATCTTTCTTACTCCATGCAGTGGTACGCTTTCGCTATTTTGATTTACGTGGTCTACGCCTGGTCTGCACGTCAAAAGGTGCGCAACGATGAGCTGGACGCTCAGTTGGCTGCTGAACTTGAGAAGTACTACGGGCAGTTCTACGACGAAGAAGGCAACTACGTCGGCGAAGAGGACGAGGATATCATCATCCGCAAAATGCAGATGGTTGATGATATGCCCTCACATCTGAAATCCATCATGCGCCCGGCTCCTGCCCGCAGTAAAAAACGTCGTACCGATGAAGATGAAGAGGACGCTTACCTCGATTCCCTGGGCATATAGAGATTGCGCTGTCTTTAGGTTGCGTACTACCACAGCACAGTTCGAATATATATTCGAACTGTGCTATTTTTATACCCTAGCTTATTCACCACCCGCACCGAAAGCCCTAAGGAGCCACCACCATGATGGGATATTCCCACTCTGTCACCGCCGCCGGGGCATGGCTTCTCTTACACGAGCTAGGAATTACACCCACCCAGGACGCGAGCACCTTGGTTGTCACGACCCTAGCGTGCGCCGGGGCGGGCATGTTCCCCGACGCCGACCACAAAAAAGGAACCATCGCCCACTCCATCCCGCCGCTCACCAACATTGCTGTAGCGCTGATTGCTACGATCAGCGGCGGTCACCGCAAAGGCACTCACTCCATTCTTGGCGTTCTCGTCTTTTGGGCTATCGCCTACTTCGCACAAGAGCTTTCTTATCAGGGCATCCCCTGGATATCACTGATTCTTACCGGGTTCGCCGGAGGTCTTGCTCTGCGGGTCTTTGGTGCCCCCGGTGGATGGATTGGTGCTATCGGGCTGGGGTATCTTGCCTGGACCACGCAAAGCCTGTGGCTGATCCCCTGGGCAATTTTTACCGGGTGCATTGTTCATATTCTTGGCGATATGCTAACCACCCGCGGGGTCAACATCCTCTGGCCATTAGTCATCAAGCCCCCGGTGCCCACCAAAATATGGCGCAAAAGCGGCTACTTCGCCCTACCTGTTTTAGGAGATGCCGGTTCAGCACGAGAAAACATGATCACCTCAGCTGTTACCCTCTACATCCTCTGGTACGCCGGTGCTTTCTTCAGCATTTTTAGCAGCTACCCCCTAGAGTTCTCCTCCGCTCTCTTAGGTACCTAACCCACCAACCACCCACAAAAGAAGAAGTTTTTCAAAAAGAGAAATCGCCGGTGTAGCAAGAGGAACTGCACCGGCGGTTCAATTCTTAAGCAGTCACCCTAGGTAACCGGCTTATTTTTCAGAATCATCTCTGATATCTTGACGCTCTTAGTTATCGTCGCCTTCTGACCAGAAAACATCAACCTCTACACCCTCAACCTGTGCGGGGTACATTGCGTATGAGCCAACCACGGATTTCATCCTTTCATCTCACAGTTCTCTCGCCCTCACCCGCGCGGTTACCCGCACCAACTTAAGAACAATAAGAACTGTTCACTGTGCCAACACCTCTTTGTGATGGCACCTATTCATCAGTGTTTCGTGAGTCTTTGCACTCAACACCGGCATCTTATCCAGGGCAAAACGCAAGCTTCAAGGGTTTGTGGGAAACCACAGAAGCCCAAGATGTGGGTTTTGTATACTTTTCAAGGGTAATACCATATTATTATGAGGCTTATAACGAGTGAGTCTTTCATATTTCAAGACACACTGTGCGAAACCACATAAACACAAACGCGCGCAGCCCCCTTGGTAGGAAACTGCGCGCGTCCGCCCGATGAAAAACAGGAGGCATCATTCACCGACTAGGCGAGAGAAATAAGATCCTGGTATTCCTTGTTCCACAGATCCTCAACAGCATCAGGCAGCATCAGCACACGCTCGGGATTGAGAGCCTCAACAGCGCCCTCATCATGCGAAACCATCACAATAGCACCTTTATAACTTGCCAACGCATTCAGAATCTCTTCGCGCGATGCCGGGTCAAGGTTGTTGGTCGGCTCATCCAGCAACAAGACATTTGCCGATGAAGCCACCAGGGTCGCCAGCGACAAGCGGGTCTTCTCACCACCGGAAAGAACACCGGCGGGCTTATCAACATCATCACCCGAGAACAAGAAAGAACCGAGAATGGTGCGCACGCGCGTATCGTCTAAATCCGGTGCCGCCGACTTCATATTCTCAAAGACAGTGCGGTCGTGATCCAAAATTTCGTGTTCCTGCGCAAAATAACCAACCTTCGCCCCGTGCCCGTAAGTCACCTCACCGGTATCAGGCTGAGTAGTCTTTGCCAGCATGCGCAGCAAGGTAGTTTTACCGGCACCATTAAGACCCAGCACCACCACCCGTGAACCGCGGTCAATTGCCAAATCAACGTTGGTGAAAATCTCCAGCGAACCGTAGGACTTCGAAAGGTCCTGAGCAGTCAGCGGAGTCTTACCGCAGGGCGCAGGGTCAGGAAAGCGAATCGCAGCGACCTTATCAACAACCTGCTCTTCTTCAAGCCCTCGCATCAGTTTTTCAGCGCGCTTAATCATCTGCTGGGCAGCAGCAGCCTTCGTTGCCTTGGCTCGCATCTTCTCAGCCTGCTGCATCAAAGCTCCCGCCTTCTTCTCGGCGTTGGCACGCTCGCGCTTGCGACGGGCAGCGTCCTGCTCACGCTGGGTCAGGTAATTCTTCCAACCCATGTTGTAAATATCGATGACCGCGCGGTTGGCGTCCAGGTAGAAGACCTTGTTAACCACTAGCTCCATGAGCTCAACGTCGTGACTAATCACCAGCAGCCCGCCCTGAAAATTCTTCAAAAATTCGCGCAGCCAGATGACAGAGTCAGCATCCAAGTGGTTAGTGGGCTCATCGAGCAGCATAATATCGGCATCAGAAAAGAGGATGCGCGCTAGTTCCACACGGCGACGCTGACCACCTGAAAGAGTGCGCAGGGGCTGATGCAAAAGACGCTCCGGCAAATCAAGATTTGAGGTAATAGTTGCTGCTTCAGATTCAGCAGCGTACCCACCACCGGCAATAAACTCAGCTTCCAGACGGTCATACTGACGCATTCCCTTAGCGTGCTCGGCAGGGTCTTCACTTGCCATCATCTCTTGGGCGCGGCGCATCCGACTCGCCACACCGTCCAGACCGCGAGCAGAGAAAATGCGGTCTTTCGCAAGCTGCTCCATATCTTCGACTTTAGGATCCTGCGGCAGGTAACCAATTTTGCCGCTGCGGGTTACATCGCCATCAGCAGGCAGGGTCTGCCCGGCGAGAACCTTGGTCATGGTTGTTTTTCCAGCGCCGTTTCTGCCCACCAAGCCAATCTTGTCGCCTTTGTCGATACGGAAGTTCACTTCATCCATCAGCAGGCGAGCGCCAGCGCGCAGTTCAAGGTTGGTGACTGTAATCAAGAGGGTATCCTTATCGAGACAAAGTGTGCGTGGCGGTGAGTTACGCGTTTTCCCTGTACGGAGCAGGGGCGCGGCTCAGCATTTTTAAGCTTTTTATAGTCTAACGGTTGGCGGGTGGGTTTGAGGCGGTGGAACAGGTCACCCTGCCCGTTTTGAACACTGTTCAAAAAGTGTTTATAGTGAGTGCATGAGTTCAACACATACCTCTGCCCGCCCCACTTCTGCGGGTACCTCTATTGCGCTTGTCGCTGTTTTTGCTGCCCTTATTGCCGCCTGTGCCCTTCTACCCGCGATTCCGATCGGACCGGTTGGTGTTCCTATCACCTTACAGACCCTCGGCGTCTATATCGCGATGCTCGTTCTGGGTCCCCGGCGAGGTGCAGCAGCCTGCACCCTCTACCTGATAGCTGGCTTCATTGGTTTGCCGGTGTTTGCTCGTGGCGGCTCCGGTGTTGGTGTACTGGCAGGTCCCTCCGCCGGTTATCTGCTGAGCTATCCCGTAGCGGCGGCTGTCGCAGGCTTGGTGGGCTACATGCTTATTCGCAAGTACCGCGCACATCTTGCAGGTTTCTTCGGACAGTTCGCGGCAACCTGCATCGCTTTACTCATCATTACAGGAATGGGAATCGTTGGCATGATGGTCAATGCCCACCTCACCCTTGGGGCAGCATTCTCTGCCGCTATTATCTATATTCCCGGTGACCTTATCAAAGGCGTGTTGGCAGCGCTGGTTGCTGTTGCCGTTCACCGCGCATTCCCACAGCTTGCCGGCAAGTAACCTACAATCAGCACTATGCGTTTTTTTCGCACTCAGAAAACCCCGAAACCCGCCCCCACTTTTTGCCAGGGGGCGGGAATCGCCTTTAACGCCGCGTCCTTCGCAGACGCTCTGGGGCAGCACACTATTATTGAGGCTCTCTCACTAACCCTCACGGCACCCTCCACCGCTTTGCTGGGGCTCAATGGCAGTGGCAAGTCTTCCGTTCTCAAACTCATTAACGGCATTAATACTGCCAGCAGTGGCTCTATCACAGTTGATGGTGTTGAGGTAGCGGGCAATGAAAGCGCAGTGCGCTCGCGGGTGGGCTTGCTGTTTTCTAATCCGCTGGCGCAGCTGCTGATGCCCACACCGGTTGAAGATTTAGAGCTTTCCCTGCGCTCGGTCATCACCGATGCCACCCAGCGCCGGACGCGCGCGCTGGAGCTGCTCGAAACACGCGGGTTGGGCGATCGCGCCCACTCCAGCGTCTACGACCTTTCAGGGGGCGAGCAGCAACTGGTTGCTCTTTCTGCCGTTTTAGCGGTGGAACCTGAGATTTTGTTGCTGGATGAGCCAACGACCCTGCTTGATCTTCGTAATCGGTTGCGCCTGTTTGAAGTTCTTGATTCCTTAAATCAGCAGCTGGTAATGAGTACCCACGATCTCGAACTTGCCGCTAGGTGCGATGAAGCTGTGGTGATTCATGAAGGCAGGCTCTGGTGTAAAGGGCCTACTGATGCTGTCATCGAGCAGTATCGCCTGTGGTGCGCTCAGGGCTTCCCGGCAGAGCCGGTAGGTGAGCTGTGACCGGTCAGCAGCTCTTTGGCACTTACTGCCCCGGCACTACCCCGGTTCACAGGGCACCCCTGTGGACTAAAGGTCTTTTCTTGCTGGCCTTGAGTCTGACGCTGGCGCTGACTCGCCAGTGGTGGATTAGCACCGTTGCCCTCGTCATTGTTGTTGCTATCGGGGCAGCGGGAGGGGTTTCCATTAAATCTTGGTGGCATTCATTTGCTCCCCTGGGGTGGATTCTGGCGATTCTGATTATTTTTTACACCCTCACCAGAACGCTACCAACAGGTGCAGATGTCATCTTCACTCTTCTTGCCGTTGTTGCCGCATCACGCATCCTACTCACTACCACCGCCCTGCCGACCCTCATTGACGGTTTTCTGCATCTCATTTCGCCTCTGCGGCTGGTTGGCATTAAGACGGACAGGTTCGCCCTTGCTTTGGCGCTGATGATTCGCTCGATCCCGGTGCTCTTCAACGAGTACGAGCTGCTCAAGCAGGCGGCAGCAGCTCGCGGTGTCTCCCCTGCCCCGCACCGGTTGCTGATTCCCTGGGTGATTTCGGCTGTTGCTTACGCTCACCACACCGGGGACGCGCTCAGCGCCCGCGGGCTACCAGAAGACTAAACCTATCTAGCGATAGCAAAAACCCACCAGAGACGGTAGAGAATTCTACGATGATCGGTGGGTTTTTCGTATGTCGCGGTGCCAGGATTAGATCCTTGGGTGTCAGCTCGGTGCCAGCCCTGCGCTTACGCAGTATAACGCCTTCACATACCGGGTGAACGCCAGCCGGTGGCAAGCAGTTCGTACAGCACTTCAGGGTTCTCACTGTGCTGGGCAGCCCATGCCATACCCAAAGTTGCCAGATAGAGTTCACGCCCGGTTACCTCGGGACGCACCAGCCCAGCCCGCTGCACAGGTTCCAGCAGCGCATCCAACTGAGCAATCACGTCCTGACACTGCATATTGAGCGGTGAATTGTATTCTTCAACCGCCCGGCGCATGGGTTCGGTCAGCCCTTCGTAAGTAGCAAACCAGTCAGCGAGCGCGCGCAACCAAGCGGTCAGCGCCTGAAGTGACGCTGCTGGGTCGCTCGTGATTTCCGGAGTGATATCGGGGGCTTTGACTGTTTTTTCGTCAAGGACCGCGGCGATGAGAGTTTCACGGTTGGGGAAGTTGCGGTAGAGGGTTCCTACTCCTACCCCGGCGGCTTTAGCGATGGCGTCCATGGAGATGTTAACGCCGTCAGTTTCGAAGGATATGCGGGCTACGTCAAGAATTTTTTGGCGGTTTTTAACCGCATCAGCGCGGGGTTTTTTGGTGTTTTCTGTTGTTTTTAAGTTCATGGTCTCATTCTACACTTGAAAAGTGGAGAGCGCTTCCGTATAGTCCTTTTTATAAACGGAAATATTCTCCACTTAGAAAGGTTGAAGCATGACTATCACTTCACACAGCTCTCACAACTTACGCAAGACCTTCGGCATCTACCCCACCGGCATTGCCCTGACCGCAGGTCACCTTGACGGCACCCCGATAGGAATGCTCACTAACTCTTTCGCAACTGTTTCATTGGAACCACCCCTGGTAACCGTCAGCTTCGCCCACACTTCCACCACCTGGCCGCAGCTACACAAGATACAGCGTTTGGGCATCAGCTTTCTGAGTGCTGATGATTATGACACTGCCCAGCTTTTGCGTCGCCCCACCGCTGAGCGCTTCGAGAATCTAGAGGTGCAGAAAAACAGTGATGGCTCACTCGTGCTCCCGGCAGCGGCAGCCCACCTCATCGTTGAGCTCAATCAGGCATTTGAAGCGGGCGATCACATCATGACCCTGTGGAAAGTTATCTCGCACAAACGCCAAGACGACGCGCGTCCGCTGGTTTTCCATGACGGTACACTGCACCAACTAGCTGCCTAACTCACCCTCATCCCTTAGATCTCTCAGAAGAAAAACACCCCGAAAGGTAAGAACAATGTCAGAGAAAAAAATGCTCATCGGTATGCAGATGGGTAACGGATACGGCTCCCAAGTTACCGCATGGAAGTTCCCCGGTGTTGACCCACTCAACTACGCCAATCTCGATGCACACGTACGTTACGCGCAAAAGGCGGAGCGCGGCAAGTTCCAGTTCATTTTCTTTCCCGATTCACAAAATGACACTCAGGCATCGAATGCTGAAGCGCCTCAGATGACTCTTGATCCACTCATTACCATTGCGTCAATGGCGCGTGAGACCAAGAACATTGGTTTTGCAACCACCGCCTCAACATCGTGGAATGCTCCCTACAACCTGGCGCGCCAACTCAAGACCCTGGATGTCATAAGCGGTGGCCGTATAGGCTGGAACGCCGTAACCGGCTCTGACCCGCGTGCTGCGGCTAACTTCGGTGAACAAATGCAATCCAGCGAAGATCGCTACGGTCGTGCCCACGAGTTCATTCAAATCACCCAGGCGCTCTGGGGTTCCTGGGATAAAGATGCCTGGGTAGCCGATGCCGAAAAGGGCATCTTTGCCGATAAATCCAAGATTCGCCCTATTAACCTCAGTGGCAAGTACTTAGCTTCTGCAGGTCCGCTGCCTATCCCGCCGTCCAAGCAGGGGCAGCCGGTGATTTTCCATGCTGGAGGCTCCCCCAATTCACTGACTATTACCGGTAATTACGCCAATGTGGTAATTGGTGCGACTTTCACTATTGAGGATTCCATCCGTCAGCGCAACGCTGTGCGCGCAGCCGCCGAACGCGCCGGACGCAACCCCGATGAGGTCAAGTTTATTGCCGGTGTTATGCCGACCGTTGCTGCTACCAAGCGTGAGGCGCTGGATCGTCGCGGTAGGTTCGTGGAACCTAATATTGGTCAGCGCGTGAGTTACTTGGGAATGATGCTCGGAACTGCCCTCACCCTTGATGATCTTGACCAGCCGCTCTCCCCCGAATTCCTGGCTAACGCGCGTCCGAACCCCGGTGACCCCCGCTCTGCCAAGGCACTAGAAATCGCCCGCAAAGGGTGGAGCGTGCGCGATATTCTTTACCACGGCGTCATTGATTTTCACCCCTCACCGGTGGGCACCGCCGAGGAGGTCGCCGATCACCTGACCGAGTGGTTTGAGGCAGGAGCCGCCGATGGTTTCTGGTTCTCACCCGATGCGTATGAGGACGGCATCGATGCGTTTGTGGATGGCGTGGTACCGATTTTGCAGGAACGCGGTCTCTTCCATGCCGACTACGAGGGCGAAACTCTGCGCGAGCACGTAGGAGCACCCGAGCAGTACGGTTTGGACGCGCGCATGGTTCAGCAGTAAGACACTGCATAAAGACCCGCACCTGTTGCACAACAGGTGCGGGTCTTTTTCTTACAGGACATCTAGAGGACGCCGGGGGTATCCGTGCAGCACGATGGATTCGGCGAGCTCTACACGGCCGGGGCGAGCGTTGAAGAGGGCATCTTCTTCATTACCGCAACCAAAAGCAATGCCGAAGAGGAGCTTATAGCCAGGCTCCACACCCAGAGCCTTGCGGGTAGTACCTGCAAAGAGGGAGACTGCAGCCTGAGGAATGCCATGGTAGCTGTGAGCCGCCAGTGAGAGCAGAAAGTTCTGCGCATACATACCCAAATCGGCAGCTTCTCGCTCAGTGCCTTCCATTTCGGGCATGAAGAGAAAGGCTACGTGCGGTGCACCGTAGAAACACAGGTTATCTCGCACGATTTCTGTGCGACCTTCATGATCTTCGCGGGTAATCTTGCGTGCCCCGTAGGTGATTTTTGCTAGTTCTTGCGAACGCTTGACATAGCGTTCTGACCCATAACCGGAGGGGAGGTCCTCATCATAGCCCCGTTCAGAGAAAAACCAAGGCACGACGCGTATCAAGCGCGCTCAGACCCAACCCCTCCACCCTCGTCTTTGCCTGCTCGGGCGATACTAGATAAGACTGCATGTGCTGTACCTCTTTTATAGACGGTGCTAAGAATACGGTTTACGGTAGATTGTATGCATTACGCCCCCCTTGAAGTCAGCAGGTTATCCGGCGGGCTGGCACGAAATTTTCGCCACCATGAATCATGTCCTGCCCTAGCCTTACCCTGTTAAGGACTATAAGCACTTCATGTATTACCCTGATTCTTCCGGCAGTACCCTCACTTTTAGCCAGACCGATGAGGATTGTAGTGATGATAACCTCATTATTATTGGTCCCGCAGAAAACCTTGTGAGTACCCTGCTACAGGGCAAAATTGTGAGCGCTGAGCTTATTAAATTGGTGCGCCGGGCACCCTACTCAACTTTGCCCAACCAAACGCATCAGCCAGCCAATCGCGTGTACCCTAAAACTATGATTTACCAGCTCCCCCTCTTTTCTTTCGGAACCCTGCTCGATCCGGCAGTGCAGCAGTACGTCTTCGGTAGCACACTCACTCACAGCCGGGGTTCCCTTGCCAACATGCACTTCACAGAGGTACCTATCAATGACCCTGCCGTTATTGCAGCAAGCGGACTTGCCGTACACCGCGGACTTGCCAGCCACCTGGGAAGTAGCATCGACGGTGGACTTCTTGCACTTAGCTCCGAACAGCTAACCCAAGCAGACGCCTATGAGGTCAGTGCTTATGCCCGCCGCCGCGTCCTCACCACTGACGGCAACCAAGCCTGGGCCTACCTGAACGCTCGACCCCTCGCATCTGCCGAACGCATTGGCATCATTGGTGACGGCATTGCCTACGGTCGTTCCGACGCGCGGGGAGGCTGGGCGCAGCTATTGCATTCAACTCACCTTGCCCGCAACGAAGACCGCCACCGTCTCTGGAACTTTGCTATTCCCGGCGAGAAACTCAGCAATCTCGCCGACTACGCACCGGCTGAACTTGCTCGGCGCTCTATTGATACCGTAATCATCGGCGCAGGAATCAACGACCTCATCGCAGGCACTTCATCTGCTGCTCTGCTCCAAGAAGTTGAAAATCTCTGCACCATTCTTGAAGTCGAAGGACGCCGTCCCGTCGTCCTCACACCCCTATGGTTGAATACGGAACAGGCTGCCCAAGACTTTGGCGTTTCTGTCAGCCTTTCCACGGTGCTTGATTACCGCAACCTGCTATTGACATGGGGAACACGTACCTACCGTGACGTTATCGACCTCTACCCCGTACTTGAGGAATTGCCCGAGTATTTGATAGACGGCATTCACCCCGATGCAGGCGGTCACGAGCTTATCTATCAGGCCTTATCTACCGGCTAAAGCTAATTTCACAAAAAACGCGAGGGGTAAGTTATCGTTCAATAGTCCCTAAGATGATGAACGATAGCTGACCCCTCGCGGTGTCTCTAGCGATGGACTAGATGTTGAAGCCCAGCGCGCGCATCTGGTCGCGGCCGTCTTCGGTAATGCGCTCGGGGCCCCACGGCGGCATCCAGACCCAGTTCACGTGCCACTCGTCAATCATGGTTTCCAGGTTCTGTGCGACCTGTTCCTCGATGACGTCCTGCAGGGGGCAGGCGGCGGTGGTTAGGGTCATGTCTAGAATCAGAGCGTTGTCATCATTCCAGCGCATGCCGTAGAGAAGACCCAGATCAACGATGTTGACGCCCAGTTCGGGGTCAATCACGTTCATCAGCGCTTCTTCGATTTCTTCCTGCGACGGACGCCCGCCAGCAGGTGCTTCGGTAGTCTCAGTCATGAGCTATCTCTACTTTCCGATGTAAGAGACGTAACCCTCTTCTTCAAGGCGGTCAGCCAGCTCGGGGCCGCCCTGATCTACCATCTTGCCGTCGACGAATACGTGAACGAATTCGGGCTTGATGTAGCGAAGAATGCGAGTGTAGTGGGTAATCAGCAGTACCCCCATGTCGTTGTTGTCGTGCGCGCGGTTAACACCCTCTGACACAACCTTCAGCGCGTCTACGTCAAGACCTGAGTCGGTCTCATCGAGAATACCGAACTTGGGCTTGAGCAGTTCGAGCTGCAGAATTTCGTGGCGCTTCTTCTCGCCACCTGAGAAGCCTTCGTTCACATTACGTGAGACGAAGTCGGGGTCGATCTTCAAATCAGCCATCGCTGCTTTGACGTCCTTGGTCCAGGTACGCAGAGCGGGTGCTTCACCGTCAATAGCGGTCTTTGCTGAACGCAGGAAGTTCGACATGGTAACGCCGGGGATTTCCACGGGGTACTGCATCGCCAGGAACAGGCCAGCGCGAGCGCGCTCGTCCACGCTCATTTCGGTGACGTCTTCACCGTCGAGCAGAATCTCGCCGGAGTCTACAACGTACTTGGGGTGGCCAGCGATGGTTGATGCCAAGGTTGATTTACCTGAGCCGTTGGGGCCCATGATGGCGTGGATTTCGCCGGAGTTGATGGTGAGGTTTACACCTTTGAGAATCGGCTTGGTGTTTTCATCATCGAGGATCACTGAAACGTGAAGGTCCTTGATTTCAAGAGTTGACATATCTGATGCCTTCCTAAAGTCTGTTGCGCTGCCCCTTGCTCTGAAGGGGAGCTAAAAAGTTGGGTGCGGCAGGTAGGTACCCGACGCGAGGGAGTGAGTGCTCAGTACTTAGTTGTTGCTCAGCGCCAGTTCAGCTTCGAGTGCGTCCATGAGTTCGGTTTCGAGGCTTTCGATGCCGATCTGCTGGATGATTTCGTTCAAGAAGCCGCGCACAACCAGTCGGCGAGCTTCCGGCTGGGTGAGGCCACGTGCCTGCAAGTACCAGAGGTGCTCGGGGTCGAGCTGACCGGTAGTGGAGGCGTGACCTGCACCGGCAATGAGACCGGTCTCAATTTCGAGGTTGGGCACGGAGTCAGCGCGGGGACCATCTTCGAGCAACAGGTTGCGGTTAAGCTCGTAGGTGTCGGTGCCTTCTGCTTCTTTACCAATAAGAACATCGCCCACCCACACGGAGTGCGCGTTTTTGCCCTGCAAGGCGCCCTTGTAAGTGACGCGGGACTTGCAGTTGGGTACTGAGTGGTCCACGAAAAGGCGGTTCTCAAGGTGCTGACCAGCATCAACAAAGTAGAGACCGTACATTTCGGTTTCAGCGCCGGGGGCTGAGAACTTGGTGGAGGGGGTCACGCGCACCAGGTCGCCGCCGAGTGAGACGTTCACGTGCTTGAAGCGAGCGTCGCGACCCAAGTGTGCGTACTGGGCGGACGCGTGGATTGCGGTGTCTTCCCACTGCTGCAGGGTGATGACGGTCAGCTCTGAAGAGTCGCCCACGATGAACTCAACGTTTTGTGAAACCACTGCATCACCAGTGTGACGCAGTACAACAACAGCCTTTGAGAAAGGTTTGGTCTCCACTACGATGTGCTGGGCAGCGAGCTTTTCGCCCTTGCCTTCGATAGAGATGTTGATGTGCTCATCCAGCTCGGTTTCCTGGGCGACGGTAACAACGGTTGCTTCGGTAAAGTGCGACCAAGCATTAGCTGCCACGATGTCTTCGGGAATACCGGCTGAGCCGATGCGCGCGTCCTCGCGGTCTACGGTTTCAACGGTGACACCGGTGGGTGCTTGAATGTTGATACCCAGACCTGCCTGAGTCAGAGCCTCAGTGTGCAGTCCGCCCAAGCGCTTGAGCGGGGTGAAACGCCAGTCCTCTTCGCGTCCGGTCAGACGGTCGAAGTCCTCCACTTTGTAAGAGGTGGGGCGACCCGCGCGTGAGCTGTCACTGACAGCGGGCTTAGCGGCGTGGCCGGTGGGCATCAGAGTATCGTCAGTAACGAACTCGCTGGCTAGCTTTTCGCCTTCTTGGTCCATACCCGGAATAACCGGTGCATCGTGACCCATAATCTTGTTATCAGACATTTAGCCTACTGATCCTTCCATCTGAAGTTCGATGAGGCGGTTAAGTTCAAGGGCGTATTCCATGGGCAGTTCGCGGGCGATAGGCTCCACGAAGCCACGCACAATCATTGCCATTGCGTCTTCTTCGGTCAGACCGCGCTGCATGAGGTAGAAGAGCTGCTCTTCAGACACACGTGAGACGGTTGCCTCGTGACCCATGGTGACGTCGTCTTCACGCACATCCACGTAAGGGTAGGTGTCTGAACGCGAGATGGTATCAACCAGCAAAGCATCACAAACAACCGACGACTTGGAGTTGTAAGCGCCTTCGCGTACCTGAATCAGACCGCGGTACGCCGAGCGCCCACCGTTACGAGCCACTGACTTAGAGACGATGGAAGATGAGGTGTTCGGCGCAATGTGAACCATCTTTGAGCCGGTGTCCTGGTGCTGACCTTCACCTGCAAACGCGATGGAGAGAGTCTCGCCCTTAGCGTGCTCGCCCACCATGTAGACAGCAGGGTACTTCTGGGTAACCTTTGAACCGATGTTGCCATCGATCCACTCCATGGTTGCGCCCTCATGCGCGAGCGCACGCTTGGTGACCAGGTTGTAGACGTTGTTCGACCAGTTCTGAATGGTGGTGTAGCGAACGCGCGCGTTCTTCTTCACAACAATCTCAACAACTGCTGAGTGCAGTGAGTCAGACTTGTAGATGGGCGCGGTGCAGCCCTCAATGTAGTGAACGTAGGAGCCCTCATCAGCGATAATCAGGGTGCGTTCAAACTGCCCCATGTTCTCGGTGTTGATGCGGAAGTAGGCCTGCAAAGGGATCTCAACGTGAACGCCCGGCGGAACATAAACAAAGGAGCCGCCTGACCACACGGCGGTGTTCAGAGCAGCGAACTTGTTATCGCCTGCGGGAATGACGGAGCCGAAGTATTCTTCGAAGAACTCGGGGTGCTCTTTGAGAGCGGTGTCGGTATCCAAGAAGATAACGCCCTGAGCTTCTAAATCTTCGCGGATCTGGTGGTAGACAACCTCAGACTCGTACTGTGCGGCAACGCCCGCCACCAGGCGGCTACGCTCAGCCTCGGGAATACCCAGCTTTTCGTAGGTGTTGCGGATGTCTTCGGGTAGATCTTCCCAGGTTTTTGCCTGACCCTCGGTGGAGCGGACGAAGTACTTGATGTTATCGAAATCGATTTCGCTCAAGTCCGGGCCCCAGTTAGGCATGGGTTTGCGGTCGAAGAACTTCAGTGACTTCAAGCGGAGGTTAAGCATCCACTCGGGTTCGTTCTTCTTCGCGGAGATATCGCGTACAACGTCTTCGCTCAAACCGCGCTTAGCGGACTGTCCAGCTTCATCAGAGTCATACCAACCGTATTCGTAGGTGCCGATACCTTCGAGTTCGGGGTTTGCCTCCAGAATTTCTGAAATGACGGTGCCGGACGCTTCGCGTTCAACTTTCTCAGTCATTACGGCCTTTCTTGGTGGGTTGTTCTTCACTGTGCGTGAAAAATCTTTGTCAACGAAATCTTGTGTGAGCAGTTACTGCTTACGTTTCATTCACACTTCTATTGAGCGGAACGTGTGTGGTACAAACGTGGGCGCCGGCTGCCATGGTGGATAGTCGGCGAACGTCCACTCCCAAAAGATCCGCAATTATTTCGGTTTCCTGGTCACAGAAAACCTGAAAATCTTCGGCAAGATCACGAATGGGGCAGTGACCTTGGCATAACTGTATGGACGCGAGCAGGTGGGCTGGCAGGGCGCGTCCGCCCGGTGGGGGGCTCATGGTGCTTGCTGATGCTACGTAGCCGTCGCGCGTCATAGCTTCTGCCAGAGCTTCGGTGCGGGCGGCAACGTCTTGCCCGGCAGCTTCGACGATGGGGCGGTAGCGGGCTTCCATCTCGTCAGCGCGTTCCTGAGCGAAACTGGTCAGCGCCTCCTGCCCTACTTTTTCTTTGAGGAGGGTCAGGGCGCTGTGGGCGATGTGCAAGTAATCGTTGCCTAGCTGGGCGTGCCCCTGAGGAGCAATAACGTAGCGTCGAGCCGGGCGACCGGCACCTGCCCCGTGCTTTTTAAGCAGGGTAACTTCAATCAGGTTATTTTCTTCGAGTGCGTCAAGGTGGCGACGCACTGCTGCCGGCGTCAGGTTCAAAAGTTCGCCCAGCGCCGCAGCAGAAACAGGGCCGTGTTCGAGAACGCCGTGGAGAACGCGGTCTCGCGTCCTCTCTTCTGTTTCTGTATTGCGCTTGCTGGCTGAATCTTTTTTATCTGCTTGCTTCACGGAATACACAACTAAAGTATGCCCTAATTTATTCCCGACTCTCTAGTTAGGTGAACCTACCTCTGACAGAGGCCCCATCACATCCTCAAAATGGAACAAGTTTGGGCGGTGACATAAGATATGAGGGTGTCTTATCAAACCCAGAAGAAACTACGCGGCACCGGTGCGCCCTGCGTCCTTTCGGTGCAGAACCTCGCCAAAGAATTTCGCCCCTCACGTAAGTTCCGTGATGCGAACCCTGATGCGCTGAGTACACGCGGAACATACAGGGCTGTTGAAGACATCAGTATTGAAGCCTACCCCGGCGAGATTACCGTCGTTTTAGGTGCCAATGGTGCCGGTAAAACCACCACTCTCTCCTGTGCCCAGGGGCTACAAAAACCCGACGGCGGATCCGTCTCACTTCTGGGTGAAGACCCGGTGCGTGCATCCGCCGAGCTGCGAGCACAGGTTGGCATCATGCTGCAAGATGGAGGGCTACCGCAGGCGGTTCACCCTCTTCCTCTGCTAGAACACATTGCCAAGATGTACGCTCACCCGCTACCTGTCAAAGAGCTGGCTGAGCGGTTGGGTATTCCAGAATTTAACGGCACTACCGTCCGCCGTCTTTCAGGCGGTCAAAAACAGCGCGTTGCCCTCGCTGCGGCGTTGCTGGGACAACCCAAAGTGCTCTTTTTAGACGAACCCTCTGCTGGTCTTGACCCTCAATCGCGTGCGGTGGTTTTCGATATTATCCGCGAGCAGCGCGATGCGGGCACCGCCATTGTGCTTACGACCCATCTACTAGATGACGCCCAGAAACTCGCCGACTATGTATATATCGTCAAGCGCGGACGCAATGTCGCCGAAGGCACGGTTGAGCAGCTACTGGCTAACACCGCAAACGGCAGCACCCAGCTCAGCTTCACCCTTGGCGCCGGGCAGACCTTTGACTTCGAAGAAGCGCTCTCCCCTCGCCGTCTTACCGGTCTCACCGCAGGACGCAAGGAAGATACCTACACGCTTTCAGGCGAGATTACTCCCGCGCACCTAGCACAGCTCACCGCCTACTTTGAAGCTCGTAACATCATGCCGCGATCCTTCACGCTGGCACCGCGAACCTTAGAGGATGTCTTCCTCGATATTTCAGGACGGAATCTGTAACCCCATGGCAACACACGCTGCCCCGGCAAGCCGCCGCATTATCGCCCAAGGCACCTACGAGACCGTTTCAATGCTGAAAAACGCTGAACAGCTCATGTTGCTCCTCGCTTTCCCCGTCATGGCTTTATGTACCCTGCGATTTACGGGAATCCTCGATACCTGGGCGAGCGCGCACTCTATTAGCCGTATTGATGCAACCCTTCCCGGCGTCCTAGCGCTCTCGGTTATGTCCACCGCTTTTTCAGGTCAGGGCATCGCCACTGGTTTTGATCGTCGCTACGGGGTACTGCGTTTTCTCTCCACCACCCCCCTAGGGCGCGGAGGGCTGATTGCGGGCAAACTGCTCGCCGTGGTCTTAGTGCTGATGGTTCAGGTAGTGGTGATTTGCAGCGTAGCCTTCATTCTAGGCTGGCAACCTGATGTTGCAGCCGTCTTAGCTTCTCTGCCGACCCTCTTACTGGGCGCTACTGCTTTTACCTCTCTAGGGCTGCTCATTGCAGGCACCGTACGCGCCGAAGCCACCCTCGCTATCGTGAATATGGCGTGGGTAATCCTCGCCGGAGCCGGCGGCATCTTAATCCCCGGCAGCTACCTTCCCGGGCCACTCTCCTGGTTCACACAGCTTCTGCCCTCCGGTGCTTTAGGTGAAGCCCTCCGCGCCCAATTTATCGCAGGAAACTTCTCACCCACCTCCCATCTCATTCTGCTCCTGTGGGCACTGGTCGCCGCAGCACTTGCCAGCAAATACTTCAAATGGTCAGCCTCCTAACACCCCACCCCCCGTTTTCACGACTTCCGCATCTAACCGCACGCAACATCTAAGGTCGCAACATGTCACTACGGACGCTCGGTTCACGTTTTGCCACACGATACATCCCCGAACAATACACCTCCTGGGTACGCGCCACCGCCTGGGGCATGCTCCTTGCCAACATCGGCATCGTAGCAACCGGCGGCATCGTCCGCCTCACCGGCTCAGGTCTCGGCTGTGACAACTGGCCCAAATGCAACGCAGACAGCTGGACAGTCACCCCAGAAATGGGCATCCACGGCGCCGTCGAATTTGGCAACCGCCTACTTACCTTCGTCCTGATGGCATTCACCATCGCCGCTTTCCTCGCGATTTTGCGCCTGGTTTTTGCCCGCATCACCGTGGGTGAATTCTTAGAAATCTTCTTCAAACGCAAGGGCTTCATCACCGGCATTCGTACCGCCGACTACCACTACGCTGACCTCTTCAATCTCGCCCTCATGCTCCTGTGGGGCATCCCCATTCAGGCAGTTGTTGGCGGCATCTCAGTATGGCTCAAGCTCAACCCCTGGATGATTACCGCCCACTACGTTCTTTCAGCCATCATGATTGCGCTCGCCGCTATCTACCTCAACCGTGTCTACCGCTACTTCGGCGACACCACAGCTGAGAAAGAAGAACTGACCAGCCCCGCCCTGCCCAACGGCACGTCTGCCCTACAAACCCTGGGCTGGATTGGCACCCTCATTGCTTCGGCACTGATTTTTATCGGCACCGTCGTCACCGGCACCGGTCCGCACGCTGGCGACCCCATGACCCACCGCCACGCCTTTGACCCTGTTACTGTCACCCGCATTCACAGCATCACCGCATGGGTGTACTGCGCAGGCATCGTGGTGCTCTTTGTACTGGCGAAAAAGTATGATTGGTCCGCCGCTATTCGCTCAGCCCTCACCTACAACATCATCATGCTGCTCTTTCAGGCAGCAGTAGGTTACTACCAATACTTCAACGGTCTGCCCATTCTGGTAGTAGAACTACACCTGATCGGTTCAGCCCTCTTCACCTGGGCGGCAGCCTCACTGATTGAGCGCATGATTACCCTCTCTCGCCCCTCCAACCGCAAGCGCGCTCTGGCTAGACTCAATGTGAGCGGCAAGTAATTCGCGCAGTTTTTTAGAACGCTAGACAAAAAAGTGGGGCACGCTCTGATGAGCATGCCCCACTTTTATGCTGTTATAACACCTTGAGAAAAATCAGAGAAGGTTTTACTTCTTGATTTCTGAAGGCAGAGTGCAGGTAATCTTGTTTTCGTCTGCAGAGAACTGCTCGTCCTGAACAACACCGTCTACAACAATCTTGCAGGCAAGATTAGCGGTAGTTTCACCCTTACCGGTAACGGTCATGGAGTAACCGTTTTCGGGGTGGATGTTCTCAATAGTAGTACTCCACTCGTTCTCGATAGCGTTGTCAGCTGATTTGGCGTCGCTGGGGCCGTGGTTCACAGCAGCTGCGCCGTCAGCAGTGACTGACAGTTCAAGGTCAACAGTCTTTTCAACCTCAGTGGTCTCTGCATTTTCTTCTTCGTTATCGTTGTTGCTGGTCAACAGTGAGCAACCACCGATGAGCAGCAGAAGCGCCAGCAGACCAAGCAACCAAGGCCAGATGCTCTTCTTCTTTTCTTCGGGTGCGTATGAGCCGTTGGTGCGCTCAGTGGCGCTGGTGCCGTGAGCTACGTGCTCGTTGTTGTTTGAGTGAGGAGTATTAGACATGTCACTACTTTCTTTTGGGATGTATGTGTGACACCTTCCTTAAACAATAATAAGGCAGGTGATAATAAGAATGCGCAATAAGTGCCTCAATGCCACAGCAGCACACCCCAGAACCCTAAATAGAACGTATATTCTATACATAGAGAATATATGTTCTACAATAAGGGCATAAAAGCGGTACTCCTAGCCCATCTTAATAAGGGGTTAGGGTTGGCGAGCCTAGCAGATGTACCGGCTTAGTCAATGAAACGAGATGTGCTTTCGCGCTGTGGCACTACTCAATGGAACGAGTTAGCACTGGTGAGGGCATAAAAATCCCCTCGCTAAAACTTTCAGGTAGGTGAACGTGCCAGCGAGGGGAAGATTTTTACAGGGAACTCATCACGGCTTCTCCCACGAAGGGGTCAAGTGCCAAGGCTATAAAAAGCACCGTCAGGTAGGTGATAGAACCGTGAAAGACAGTCATCGCGGTGCGGCTGGTTGCCTGTTCGCGCTGCGCCAGGCGGTAGAGCTTGTGGCAACCGTAGAGAAACCATGCACCAGCAATAGCAGCAGTGAGTGTGTACACCCAGCCAGCGCCACCCACCGGCACCAAAAGAAGCGAGCAAATAACCATCGCCCAGCCGTAAAGCACCACCTGCACTGACACGCTCTTAGCACCGGCGATAGCACCCAACATTGGGATGCCAGCGGCCTTGTAGTCCTCGGCGTACTTCATAGACAGGGGCCAGTAGTGCGGCGGCGTCCACAGAAAAATAACAGTGAAGAGCACAAAGGGTGTCCAGTTGAGGGAGTTAGTGACCGCTGCCCAAGCAATGAGTACGGGCATGCATCCTGCTAGACCGCCCCAGACGATGTTCTGGGCGGTGCGACGCTTGAGAAAAATAGAATAAAACACGACGTACAACAGAATTGCAATAAACCCCAGCAAGGCTGAAAGGGGGTTCACCAGTACGTAGAGATAAACGATAGAGAGCACCGCGAGCAACCAGGCAAAGGTGAGTGCCTCCCGGTCGTTGAGCTCTCCTGTGACCAGCGGACGCTTTTCGGTGCGCTTCATCTTGCGGTCAGCTTCGCGGTCAATATAGCAATTGAAGGCGCCGGATGCACCAGCTGCCATTGCACCACCAATCATGGTGTTGAGCATCAACCACAAATTGGGCACCCCGCCGGCAGCGAAAATCATGGTGGGCGCGGTAGTCACCAGCAGCAACTCAATAACTTGAGGCTTGGTCAGGTGAATATACGCGCGAATTTTCCTCGCCAAAGGGACGCGCTGCCCCGACTGAACGGGTGAGGGCGATGCGCTCTGAGCGGCGATGACGCTGGAGGTACCGTGACCTTTCACGAAGAAGGCTCCCTTGGAGGTCGTCGTGCGTGTGGCATCATAGGCGAGACCCGCGATGGCGGGTCTTGTATTCTTCTGCGCTCACAGTGTTACGGTCAGATTCACTAGCAAACGGTGCTGAGCCCCGGGAATGTGAATCCACAAAAGAAGGTGAGGCATAGGTAATGCACACGCGAAATTGTTTTACCTTTCAATCTTAGTGCCCGTAAGAGGTAAAACCTAATGTCGTGCGTAAAACCACGGTGCGAAACGATAATCAGCTGGTAGCTGATTTACCCGTAAACACTGGGTGAAATATGACCGGAATGTGGAAATTACGGGTCTGTGCCTCAGCAAAGATCGGTGTGAAAGACTAGACTCGAAGGTGAGAGTCACTAACAGTCTTGTGCGTGTCTGTGACCGCGGTGGGTAGTACCTACGGTGAGAGCGCGCGGACTGATGTGTTCACCCCTTATCTAGAAAGGAGAATTTCGTGCCTGATCTTGATGCGAAGTTCGAATGGACCACCGAAGACCAGCGTGCAGTTGATACCGCGCGTGTATTGGCAGCAGATGCTGTTGAGAAGATCGGTTCTGGTCACCCCGGTACTGCGATGAGCCTCGCTCCCGTTGCCTACACCCTTTTCCAGAAGGTTATGCGCCATGACCCCACCGACGATCGTTGGGCGGGTCGTGACCGTTTCATTCTTTCTCCCGGTCACACATCGTTGACTCTTTACCTGCAACTGTTCCTCAACGGTTATGGTTTGGAACTTGAGGACATTAAGAACCTGCGCGCTAAGGGTTCACTGACTCCCGGCCACCCCGAGTACGGTCATACCAAGGGCGTTGAGATCACTACCGGTCCGCTGGGTCAGGGTCTGGCATCCGCTGTTGGTTTTGCCTACGCGCAGCGTTACATGCGCGGCATGTTTGACCCCGAAGCTGCCGAAGGCACCTCCCCCTTTGACCATACTGTCTACACCATCGCATCAGAGGGCGACATCATGGAAGGTGTTACCTCAGAGGCTTCTTCTTTGGCTGGTCACCAGCAGCTGGGCAACCTAGTTGTTATTTTTGACCGCAACCACATCTCCATCGAAGACGACACCGATGTTTCCTTCACCGAAGACGTTCTGGCGCGCTACGAGGCATACGGCTGGGACACCACCCGCATTGACTGGACCGCCAGCGGCGAATACACCGAAGATGTAGAGGCTCTCTACAAGGCTATTGTTGCGGCAAAGAAGAACACCGATAAGCCCTCACTGATTGAGCTGCGCACCATCATTGGTTACCCCGCGCCCAATAAGCAGAACACCGGCGGCATTCACGGCTCCAAACTCGGCGCAGACGAGCTGGCAGCAACCAAGGAAATTCTGGGCTTTGACCCCGCAAAATCCTTCGTCATCGAACCCGAGATCCTCGAACACACCCGCAAGGTCATCGACCGCATGAAGGACGAACGCCAGCAATGGCAGGAATCATTCGAGCAGTGGCAACAGGCAAACCCCGAGGCAGCAAAGCTGTACGAGCGTTTGAGCTCAGGCAAGCTACCCGAAAACTACGCGGACGCTTTCCCCACTTTCGAGGCGGGCACCTCTTTGGCAACTCGCGCAGCATCAGGCAAGGTACTGAACGCTATTGCGGGCACCTTCCCCGAACTGTGGGGCGGTTCAGCTGACCTCGCTGGTTCAAACAACACCACTATTGAGTCGGCAAAGTCCTTCAACTCACCCAATCGCACCACCGAACAGTACACCGCCGACCCCTACGGTCGCGTCCTGCACTTCGGTATTCGCGAACACGCAGCTGCGGCAATCGTCAACGGAATTGTACTCAGCTCCCCCACCCGCGCATTCTCGGGTACCTTCTTGCAGTTCTCTGACTACCAGCGTCCTGCAATCCGCTTGGCTGCGCTCATGGGTATTCCCTCTACTTTCGTGTGGACCCACGACTCCATTGGTCTGGGCGAAGACGGCCCCACCCACCAGCCGGTAGAACACCTCGCTGCCCTGCGCGCAATCCCCAATCTGGACCTTGTACGCCCGGCAGATGGCAACGAAACATCTGTGGCATGGCGCAAGATTCTTGAAACCGCCGACCGCCCCGCCGGTATTGTGCTCTCACGCCAGAATCTGCCCGAGTTCACCCGTGAAGACATCCACGCAGACGCCGAGGGCGAGAAGTTCGCTTCAGCTGAGGGCGTTGCCCGCGGTGGTTACGTACTGGCAGAAGCTGAAGGCAACGTGGATGTTGTTCTGATCGCTACCGGCTCAGAGGTTCAGCACGCTGTTGAGGCTCGTAAACTTCTGGCTGAAGAGGGAATCGGCGCTCGCGTTGTGTCAATGCCCTCGCGTGAGTGGTTTGCCGAGCAATCAGCTGATTACCGCGAATCCGTGATTCCTGCGGCGGTCAAAGCACGCGTTTCTGTTGAAGCTGGCCTTGCGATGCCCTGGTACGACCTGCTCGGTTCAACCGGACGCGCTGTCTCACTGGAACAGTACGGCGAATCAGCATCTGCTGATGAGCTCTTCGAGCTCTACGGTTTCACCGGTGAAAACGTAGCGAAGGTCGCTAAGGAGTCTATCGAGGCGTCCAAGTAAAATCCCATCCATGCGGTGGCAGAGGGCAATGATGCTCTGCCACCGCGGATTCCACTGCACAATGCGCTCGACGGCTGACCCGTCTCTCACCGCCGAGTGCCCATGACAACACATTTTGAGGATGTTTTTATATGGCAACCCCCACCCAGAAATTTTCAGATGCCGGAGTTTCCATCTGGCTTGATGATCTCTCACGCGAGCGCTTGAATAACGGTTCGTTGGAGAAACTGATTGAAGAGAAGAATATGGTTGGTGTCACCACTAACCCCAGTATTTTTGCTGCTGCACTGTCGAAGGGCGAGGCTTACGCGGGTCAGTTCCAGAAGCTGGCGGCGGCTAGCACCGATGTTGAGGCGGCTGTTTTTGCGGCGACCACCGACGATGTTCGTGCGGCGTGCGATGTTTTCACTTCTATTTATGAGTCTTCTCAGGGTGTAGATGGTCGTGTGTCGATTGAGGTTGATCCTCGTTTGGCACATAACGCGACTGAAACCGCTGAGATGGCGAAGAAGCTGGCTGCGGCTGTTGATCGTGAGAATGTCATGATTAAGATCCCGGCAACTGTTGAGGGTCTGGAGCCCATCGCGAAGACTCTAGCTGAGGGCATCTCTGTCAATGTCACCCTGATTTTCTCGCTGGAGCGTTACCGCGAGGTTATTAACGCTTACATGCTGGGTCTTGAAGAGGCTCTCGAAAACGGTAAGGAATTGTCAAAGATTCACTCGGTAGCGTCCTTCTTTGTTTCCCGCGTGGATTCTGAAATTGATGGTCATCTGGAGAAGATTGGCACCGAGGAAGCGCTGGCGCTCAAGGGCAAGGCAGCTTTGGCGAATGCTCGCTTGGCTTACAAGGTTTACGAAGAGGAATTCTCTTCTGAGCGCTGGGAGCGTCTGGCAGCAGCTGGTGCCCATAAGCAGCGCCCGCTGTGGGCTTCAACCGGTGTCAAAGACCCCACCTACCCCGATACGCTCTACACCACCGAATTGGTGGCTCCCGGTACCGTCAATACTATGCCTGAGGGCACCCTTGACGCGCTGGCTGATCACGGTGTTGTTACCGGTGATACCATCACCGGTACTTACGCCGAGTCAGAAGAGGTACTGAACAAGATTGAGAACCTGGGTATCTCGTACAATGAGGTAGTAGAAAAGCTTGAGACCGAGGGTCTTGAGAAGTTTGATGCTTCGTGGGAAGAACTGCTGGAGACTGTTCGTCAGGCTCTTGCCGCGTAAGTAGTACAACGACTGAATCACTACACCGGTGAGGCACAATGGAAGCGCACGTTTATCAGGCGATAGATAGTGCCTGCTGTTGTGCCTCACCCATTGCTAGTAAAGGAAAAACTGTGCCTCACAGTGCAGAGAAGAACCCCTTGCGGGATGACCGCGACCGTCGCTTGACCAGGATCGCGGGGCCTTCGGCTCTCGTGTTCTTTGGTGTTACCGGCGACCTCGCGAAGAAAAAGCTACTGCCGGCTGTTTATGACTTGGTGAACCGCGGTTTGTTGCCGCCGAGCTTCGGTCTGGTGGGCTTTGGCCGCCGTGAGTGGAGTGATGACGATTTTCGCAAGCAGGTTCGAGAGTCCGTTGAGGCACATGCGCGCACGACTTTCCGTGAGGATGTGTGGAACCAGTTTCAAGAGGGCATCCGTTTTGTGCAGGGTGCTTTTGATGACGATAAGGCTTTCGAAAATCTGAAGAAGACCCTGGCAGATCTTGATGAGAATCGCGGTACGCGCGGTAACCACGCTTTTTACCTCTCTATTCCGCCGAAGGCTTTTGAGCAGGTTTTGCAGAAGCTAGCTGATCATGACATGGCTGAGTCTGAGGACGCGGCGGGGTGGCGTCGCGTAGTGATTGAGAAGCCCTTTGGCCATGATTTAGAGAGCGCCCGCGAGCTGAACTCCATTGTCGAAAAGGTGTTCCCCGCTGACTCGGTTTTCCGCATTGATCACTATCTCGGCAAAGAAACGGTTCAGAATATTTTGGCGCTGCGTTTTGCAAACCAGATGTTTGAGCCCCTGTGGAACGCTCACTATGTGGATCATGTGCAGATTACGATGGCTGAAGATATTGGTATCGGAACCCGTGCTGGCTACTATGATGGTGTAGGTGCTGCACGCGACGTTATTCAGAACCATCTCTTGCAGTTGTTGGCGCTGACCGCTATGGAAGAGCCCATCAGCTTTGATGCCCATCACCTGCGCACCGAAAAAGAAAAGGTTCTTGAAGCTATCACCCTGCCCGAGAACCTTGAAGAGGCTTATGCTATTGGTCAGTACGAGGCAGGCTACCAGGGTGGTGAAGAAGTCAAAGGTTTCTTTGAGGAAAATGATATTCCCTCTGACTCCCGCACTGAAACTTTCGCTGCGCTCAAGGTCAATATTGAAACTCGCCGTTGGGCTGGTGTTCCTTTCTACCTGCGCGCGGGCAAACGTCTGGGACGCCGCGTCACCGAGATCGCGCTGATTTTCAAGAAAATGCCGAACCTGCTCTTTGATGCTTCAGATGATAGCGCCGGTGCTAATGCCATTGTGATTCGAGTTCAGCCCCATGAAGGTATGACCCTGCGCTTTGCGTCCAAGGTGCCCGGTACCCAGATGGAAATCCGCGATGTCAATATGGATTTTGGCTACGGTCATTCTTTCACCGAAGAGTCCCCCGAGGCTTACGAACGTCTGATTCTTGACGTCCTGCTCGGTGAGCCGCCCCTGTTCCCCCGCCATGAAGAGGTTGAGCTTTCTTGGAAGATTCTTGACCCCTTCGAAGAATACTGGGAAAAGAACAAGATTAAGCCACAAGGCTACAAGCCCGGCTCATGGGGCCCGGCGTCAGCCCACGACATGCTTGAGCGCGACAACCGCACCTGGAGGCGTCCGTGATTTATGAGCTTCAGCAGACCACAGCATCTGCTATCAATAAAAAGCTGAGTGAAGTACTCGAACAGTCCGGTAACACCACTTCATCTCGTGTGTTGACCCTGGTGATTCTTGCTGATGACGGTCACTCGAAGCAGGCAATTACAGCAGCGCAGCAGGCATCCCATGAGCACCCCTCACGCATCATTGTGCACATCGCCCATGAAGAAGATGCAGAGGATCGCTTGGACGCAAAGATTTCGGTGGGCGGTGAAGCTGGTGCTGCTGAGGTCATTATTTTGGACGGTTGGGGCAAGGCAGCACACGCTACTGAATCTTTAATTTCGGCGCTTTTGCTACCTGACTCCCCCATTGTTGCGTGGTGGCCCCACTCTGTTCCTGAAAACGCTTCTGAGCATTCGATTGGTAAAATCGCTCAGCGTCGCATTACAGATTCGGCACGTGCTCAGGATCCCATGATGGTGCTGGCCCAGCTCGCCAAGAACTACGCAGAGGGCGACACCGACCTGGCATGGATTCGTCTAACCCTGTGGCGCATCCAGCTGGCAGCGATTTTCGATCAACTGCCTAACGCTAACGTCTCGCGGGTGACGGTCTGGGGTTCTTCAAAGTCTCCTTCTGTCGTGCTCTTGGGGGCGTGGCTGGGGTACAAACTCGATGCCGAGGTGCATCTTGTCACCAAGGGCGCAGATCGCGGTCTCTACAAGGTTGTCCTTGAACACGAAGACGGTGAGGTAGCTATCTACCGTCCGGGTACTAAGCTGGCGACTCTGAGCTCACCGGGTGCCCGTGACCAGCAAATTGCCCTGCACGTACGCACCCTTGCCGAGTGCCTGGCAGAGGAACTGCGACGTCTTGACCCCGATCAGGTGTACGGTGAGATTCTCACCTGTGCCCTGCAGGAGGTCAATATGGTTGTGGATCTCAACGTCGCTGAAATTATTGAAGACACCACAGAGTACACGGAGGAATACGATGCCTAAGCCCCAGGTTGTCAAACACGAGGATAAAACTCAGCTCACCGAACAGGGTAGCGCAAAGATTCTTGCAGTCATTGAAGAAGCTTTAAAGTCTCGCGATCAGGCTCATCTTTCACTGACCGGTGGTTCGATGGGTATCGCCATCTGGGCAGTGCTCAAAGGCTCTAAGCGTGCCCAAGCCATTGACTGGTCTAAAGTTCACTTCTGGTGGTCAGATGAGCGCTTCGTCCCCACTGGTTACGAAGACCGCAACGAACAGCAGGCAAAAGATGCCTTCTTGGACTCCGTAGAGATTCCAGCTGAAAACCTGCACATCATGGGTGCATCAGATGCTTTTGAGAATGTTGATGAAGCTGCTACCGCCTACACCGCAGAACTGGCGCGGTATGCCCAGGACGGCGCGTCCGCACCGGTCTTCGACCTTACTCTGCTGGGTATGGGTCCCGACGGTCACATTGCTTCGCTCTTTCCTGACCGCGAGGAAATTTTGGTGGAGAAAACTGAAGCAATTGCAGTGTGCAACTCCCCCAAATCCCCGCCCACCCGCGTCTCACTGACTCTGCCCCTGATTAACAACTCCCGCAAGATTTGGTTCCTCATCGCAGGTAGTGACAAGGCAGAAGCGGCAGCTCGTCTCATCGATGCAGCTGATGACGCAGACCCTGACGCTCAGATTTTGCGTGAAACCCCCGCAGCCGGGGCCCGTGCCCTTGAAGAAACTCTGATTCTCATCACGCAGGACGCACTCACCGCCTAGTGTTTAGGCGCGCAAATCGCCAAGGCGGGGCAGGTTTTTACTCACCGGTAAAAACCTGCCCCGCCTTTCTTCTCAACCTAGTCACCGCGCTCATACGCAGTGTTTTCTTAAAAACAAAAGCTCCACCGCAGTGAGCAGTGAAGCCTGTAAAAGCCTTTTACATGACGGGCGCAAAACGCAACACCAGACCGTAGGCAATAATCGCAAAGACCCACACCAAAATTGCGGTGACGGTCAAACGGACAAGGTTCTTAGATGCCATACCTGATGAGTTCAAGGAGGTGGTCATGCCGCCACCGAACATATCTGAGAGACCACCGCCTTTACCGCGGTTAAGCAACACCAGCAAAATGGTGAGAATACTTGAAATCGCGATGATAACCATCAAAACGGTCTTAAGAATCTCCACGAAGAACCCCTCATAACACTAAAATGCGGTATTTTACCGCGTACGTCTCTACGTTACACGCTTTTCTTGCAAGCTGACAAACAGACAGCTGTGAGCGTGTTTAAACCCAACGGCAGCTGCCCACCGTGGATGAGCAGCTGCCGTATACGGAATCTAAAAACTACCGCGCAGTTTTTACTTGGAGTCGAAGCGCGCGATGTTAGCGAACTCTTCAGCGTCTAAGGACGCGCCGCCCACGAGAACGCCGTCTACATCGTTTTCAGCAAGAATCTCGGGAGCTGAAGCTGCCTTGACTGAACCGCCGTAGAGAATACGTACCTTCTCAGCAACGTCTGCTGAGTAAAGCTGCTCGATTTCAGCGCGAATCGCTGCGCTCAGTTCCTGGGCGTCACCGCTGGTCGCAACCTTGCCGGTGCCGATAGCCCAGACGGGTTCGTAGGCGATCACGAGGGTTTCAGCCTGTTCAGCAGTCAAACCTTCAATGGAGCCGCGCAGCTGCTCCAGGGTGAAGTCAACATGGGTTCCGGCTTCGCGAATCTCAAGACCTTCACCAACGCAGAGTACGGGTACCAGGTTGTGACGGTATGCTGCCTGAACCTTTGCGGCGCAAGTAGCGTCTGATTCACCGTGAATGGTGCGACGCTCTGAGTGACCCACCAGAACGTAGGTAGCACCGAGCTTGTTCAGGAATGCACCTGAGATATCGCCAGTATAGGCGCCTGAATCCTGGTCGGAAAGATCCTGTGCACCGTAGACAATCTTCAGTTTGTCGCCCTCAATGAGGGTCTGTACTGAGCGAATGTCGGTGAAGGGAGGGAATACTGCAATTTCAGTATTGTCGTAGTTGAAGTTAGCGTCATCGAGAGTCCATGCCAGCTTCTGCAGAAGTGAGACGCCTTCTGCGTGGTCCATGTTCATCTTCCAGTTGCCTGCAATGAGCGGAGTACGGGTCATTGTACTTACCTTTCGTCTAAATCTTATAAGTGGAGTACGCCAGCTTGACGTTCCGCCCCGCGGAGCAGGTGGAGAAAAGCTGGCATACTAAACAGTGGGAAAGAGCGCAGGTCTCGCTTTTAAGAAACCGTCCTCTGCCCCTAGCGCATACCTTAGGCACCGAGTACGTCAATACCGGGCAGGGTTTTACCTTCGATGTATTCGAGGGACGCGCCGCCACCAGTTGAGATATGACCGAAGTCTGAATCTTCAAAACCGAGCTTACGTACTGCCGCAGCTGAGTCGCCGCCACCGATGATGGAGAAACCGTCAGATTCCTTGATGGACTGAGCAACCGAGCGGGTGCCTTCAGCAAAAGGAGCGATTTCGAAAACGCCCATGGGGCCGTTCCAGAAAATGGTCTTTGCTTCTTTGAGCTTGGCATCGAAAGTCTTGCGGGTAGCAGGGCCGATGTCAAGGCCTTCAGCCTTTTCGCCCAACTCGCCACCGGTCAAATCTTCAATAGGGCGAATCTCGGTGTTAGCGTCGGCTGAAAAGTCGTCGCCCCAAACAATATCTGAGGCGATAAGGATCTCGGTGCCCTTTTCCTGGGCTTCAGCCATGTAACGGTTAACGGTCTCTACCTGATCCTTTTCAAGCAGTGACTGGCCAACCTCGTAGCCCTTAGCGTAGGCGAAGGTGTAACCCATGCCGCCACCGACCAAGATGGTGTCAGCCTTACCGATAAGGTTGTCGATAACTGCTAGCTTGTCTGAGACCTTAGCGCCACCCATCACAACAACGAAAGGACGCTCGGGGTCATTGATGGTCTTCTTCAGAACATCAACTTCGGTCTTCACCAAATCACCCAGGTATGAGGGCAGACGTTTCGCTACATCGTAAACGGATGCGTGCTTGCGGTGAACAGCGCCGAAAGCGTCGTTGACGTATGCACCGTTTTCACCGGTCAGCGCCACCAGCTCATCAGCGAACTCGCCGCGCTCAGCGTCATCCTTTGAGGTTTCGCGTGCATCGTAACGAACGTTCTCTACAACGAGAACTTCACCGTTCTGCAGTGATTCAGCCTTAGCCTGAGCGTCTTCGCCCACAAGGTCAGTTGCGGTGATAACGGAGAAGTCAGCCAGTTCTGACAGGCGGGCAGCAGCAGGGGCGATTGAGTACTTGGGATCAACCTGACCCTTGGGGCGACCCAGGTGAGCGGTCACGATGACGCGCGCACCAGCCTTAGCCAGCTTGGTCAAAACAGGCAGTGAAGCTTTAACGCGACCGTCGTCGGTGACAGTTTCGCCGTCGAGGGGAACGTTGAGATCTGAGCGTACCAGTACGTAGCGACCTTCAACGCCTTCTGCCAAAAGCTCATCAAGTGAATGTGCCATGGTGTATAACTCCAAAAAATAAAACGAAAAATACAGGGGGTATGAAAATGCCCCCACCCAAAGTTTCCGGTGGGCGGGGGCATCAAGCAATAAAATTTAGAGGGCTGCTGCTACCTTGTTGGTGAACAGAACCAGACGTGATACGTAACCGAATTCGTTGTCGTACCATGCAACAACCTTAACCTGGTTGCCAATAACCTTGGTCAAAGGTGCATCAAAGATGGTTGAAACAGCTTCACCCTCGATGTCCTTGGACACGATGGGGTCGGTTGAGTACTTAATCAGACCCTTGAAGTCGCCTTCAGCAGCCTTCTGCATTGCTTCGTTGACTTCTTCAACGGTTACTTCGCGTGAAGCCTCGAAGGTGAGGTCAGTCAGTGAACCGGTGGGGGTGGGAACGCGAACAGCGAAGCCGTCCAGCTTGCCCTTGAGTTCGGGCAGAACCAAGCCAACTGCTGCTGCTGCACCGGTTGAGGTGGGAACCATGTTCAGGGCTGCTGCACGTGCGCGGCGCAGGTCTGAGTGAGGTGCATCGAGCAGACGCTGGTCTGAGGTGTATGCGTGGATGGTAGTCATCAGACCCTTTTCGATGCCGAAAGCATCGTTGAGAACCTTAGCCATGGGAGCCAAGCAGTTGGTGGTGCATGATGCGTTTGAAACGATGTGCATTGACTCTGAATCGTAGCTGTCATCGTTTACACCCACAACGAAGGTGCCGTCGATGTTCTTACCGGGTGCTGAGATGATAACCTTCTTCGCACCTGCATCGCGGTGAGCCTGAGCCTTGGTACCGTCGGTGAAGAAACCGGTTGACTCGATAACGATATCGATATCGAGTTCCTTCCAAGGCAGGTTAGCGGGGTCGCGCTCAGCCAGAACCTTGATGGTCTTGCCATCTACAGTGATTGACTCATCGTCGAATGAAACCTCTGAATCGAGAGTGCCCATTACTGAGTCGTACTTCAAAAGGTGTGCAAGGGTCTTGTTGTCGGTGAGGTCGTTGAGTGCAACAATCTCAAAGCCTTCTGCGTGAGCCTGAGCTGCGCGGAAGAATGAACGACCAATGCGGCCGAAACCGTTAATAGCTACGCGTACAGTCACTGGATCTAACTCCTCGATATATCAGTGAATAATATGGACGGGATACTCCCAAGTGGAAGAACCCGCTGCCGAACTGGTTCGGTGTCTACCGAACCAAGCCCGTAGTGCAGGCTTACCCGTCCGGTTCACCTTTAACTATACCTTAGATAGTGTGAGTTTGGGTGGTTTTTTGAGGTTTTTTTAGGTTTATACCCGTGTTTACCCGGACAACATGTGCGTTTTTGCGTGGGTTTAGACGGTTTTAAGCCAAAGTTCAGCTTAAAAGCGCCTCCTTTAGGGAGAATGCCGGGGAAATCCCACCTGTTCGCAACTAAGTAGACATGTGGGCTTGTGTGCTCCTCAACCACAAGACCCATGAGCCAAGCAGGCAGGCGCCCCTACTCATTTTCACCCTAGAGCTACAGCTTTTAAACACCAAAGAGGCTGACACCGATAAAAAGTGTCAGCCTCTTTGAAAGCTATCAGCGGGTAAAGCAAATCCTCTCTGCTTAGAGGTGGTGCCCTACACTCGCCTCAGTACCGGGAATACCCAGTTCCATCGCACGCTTGTCAGCCATCGCCAGCAGACGGCGGATGCGCCCAGCGATCGCGTCCTTCGTCATAGGCGGATCAGCCAAACGCCCCAGTTCATCCAAGGACGCCTGCTTGTGGGCTGCGCGCAACTCGCCCGCATAACGCAGATGTTCTGGCACCTGCTCCCCCAAAATCTCAAGAGCGCGCTCCACGCGGGCACCGGCAGCCACCGCCGCCTGCGCTGAACGACGCAGGTTAGCGTCATCGAAGTTAGCCAAACGGTTGGCGGTTGCCCGCACCTCTTTGCGCTGGCGGCGCTCGCGCCAATTCTCAAGGGCGTGATGAGCACCCATGCGTTCCAACAGCACACTAATTGTTTCACCATCGCGCACCACGACGCGATCAACACCGCGCACCTCGCGTGCCTTAGCCATAACCTCCAAGCGGCGTGCCGCGCCCACCAGAGCCAAAGCAGCTTCAGGACCGGGGCAGGTAAATTCAAGGGCGGACGAACGCCCCGGCTCGGTCAAAGAACCGTGCGCCAAAAATGCCCCACGCATCACAGCAGAAGCGTCCTCAACAGAACCGTTAACAACAGCAGGTGGCAAACCGCGCACCGGGCGACCGCGTCCGTCCAACAAACCAGTCTGACGAGCCAGCGACTCGCCCCCGTGATCCACACGCACAATATAGCGACCACCTCGACGCAAACCGCCACCGGTCACCGCCGTAATCTCAGCCTCATGACCATAAAGATCAACAATGTTCTGTTGCAAACGCACAGCAGTTGACTCAAGATCAACCTCAGCCTCAATGACAATACGCCCAGAAACTAAGTGGAGACCGCTCACAAAACGCAAAATTGTAGAAACCTCAGCTCTGCGTGCCGAAGATTTCGTAGCGTCGTAACGAGCTAACTCTTCCTTTACCGATGCGGTAAGAGCCATACCTGGCGTCCTCCAACTCATGTGTGCGGGTGTTCGTGAGTAACGCAGGCGCATATAGGCGCCAACGCATACCGGTCTATTTTATCTGCTTTTACCGCTATGGTGTGAATTAGGTTTCACCCGGCAAATAAATCGCGGTAAGCGGCACCCAGTTTGAGAGAATCGTGAACGCCGGCGGCATTGACCTGATGAACAGATGACCACTGCACAGTAGCACCCCATCGGGCGGCTGCCTCATCAAATACCACCTGGTCGTGAACAGCTGCAGGGTCAGCGATGATTGCGTCAAAGCGAATCTCAGGAGCATAACGGTTCAGCACCGCAAGATGATCCTCAGCACTCATCTCACCGGTCTCATCACTATCGAGCTCTAAATTCATGACCAGGCACTTACGAGCGTCAGAATTACTAATAGCTTTACGGATCTCAGGTAGTAAGAGATGCGGTAGTACCGAGGTCATCCACGAGCCGGGACCCAGAATAATCCACTCCGCCTCATCAATAGCAGCCAATGCCTCTTCACATGCTTCAGCGCCCTCAGGGTGCAATCTGACATCGCGTACATAACGGGACTTCGCTAGCTGTGCCTGCCCGCTAATCTCAGTCACCTGCCCCTGAGGATTATGGTTGGGAGCAACCACCCCAGAAATCACCAAGGGTTGACGGGACATCGGTAACACGCGTCCACGAGCATTCAACAGCGCCCCTGCCCAATCAAGACCAGCCACGGGGTCGCCCAAAAGCTCCCACAAAGCCACAATCAGAAGATTACCCAGGGCATGATTCTCCAGGCTGAAATTCTCGGGAGTGCTCTGATGGTGAAAACGATGCTGCATGACCTGCGACCATGTGCGACCCCACTCAGAGTCATCGCACAGTGCCGAGAGCGCCATACGCAAATCCCCCGGTGGTAACACATCAAGTTCGTTACGCAGAACTCCTGAAGAACCACCATCATCAGCAACAGTCACAACAGCCGTCAAATCATTGGTGACGTGTTTGAGCGCAGCCAAAGACGCGAACAAACCGTGCCCACCACCCAAGGCAACAACTTTAGTACTGATGAAGCCACCGCTCTCCGCTGACCCCAAAGCCTCACGCGCCTGAGGAATCCGGGACGAGACGGACATTATTCTCTACCCATATCTCGATGCTGAACATTCACGTTAATAGTACCCAGAGTACGCAGACGCTTGGCGAGCTCCTCCGTCACCGCAACACTGCGGTGCTTACCGCCGGTACACCCAATAGCAATAGTGGCGTAATGCTTACCCTCACGACGGTAGCCATCAAGCACCGGGCGCAGAGTCTCCACAAAACGCGATACAAACTCTTCAGTACCAGGATTACTGAACACATAGTCTCGCACAGCAACATCCTGACCGGTCTGCGCACGCAACTCCGGAACCCAGTGCGGGTTAGGAATAAAGCGCATATCAACCATCATGTTTGCATCCACCGGCGCACCATATTTAAACCCGAAACTAGTCAAGGTCAGATTCAGCAACTTAGGTCCCTGATGGTTGAACATCTCACGAATAGTGTGCGCTAGCTGATGCACGTTCTTACCCGACGTGTCGATGACCGTATCAGCCTTCATCTTCAAGTCTTCAAAAAGCGCACGTTCTTTAGTGATACCGTCCATAATGCGCCCTTCACCCTGCAAAGGATGCGGACGACGCTGCGCCTCATAACGAGCAATAATGTCTTTGTCTGAAGCATCCATAAAGAGCAGGGTCAGGTCAATATTCTCAGTGCGCAGACGCTCAATAGCACCGGCGATATCCTCATCCAGCTGCATAGAACGTACGTCAATACCCAAAGCCAACTTCGGCAGAGCCTCCGGGGCGTGAGCCACCACCTCCGCCAGCGGCTTGAGCATCTGCGGGGGCATATTATCAACAACGTACCAACCCTCATCTTCGAGAGTATTAGCCGCAGTGCTGCGCCCGGAACCCGAAATACCGGTGATGACAAGAATTTGAGGTTTGAGATCTTTAACAGCTTCCATACCACTTACCTGTTTCTTTTAGCTCGACCATGAACTATCGCTACCCACATCTGGGCACTTCTTATCTTACCTGGCTACCACTCTACCGGCAGCAGGGTTTAGAGAACTTCCCCCGTTGTTAAGTTAACGTCACGAGCCGATACCTTACGGTGAGAACTCGCATCCCCGTTACCGCCTGCCGTTGCCGAAGAATCATCTTCCGCTGTTTCCTGAGCAAAATGAGCCAAAATCTTAGCAGCCATCGAAGGACCAATTCCGCTCACTTCCAACAGCTGCTCCTCACTCGCCTGAGATAACTGCTTGTAAGAACCAAAATGATTGACCAGCTGCTCCCGCTTTGCAGGGCCCAACCCGCTCACTCCATCAAGGCTTGAAGCTAACATCGCCTTGCCACGCTTAGACCGATGAAAAGTAATCGCAAAACGGTGCGCTTCATCTCGAATACGCTGCACCAAATACAACGCCGGTGAAGTACGAGGCAAAATCACCGGAAAATCATCATCAAGTAACCACAGCTCTTCAAGGCGCTTGGCGATACCCACCACATAAATATCGGTAATACCCAGATCACTCAGAGCTGCCTGAGCAGCAGAAACCTGAGGCTGACCACCATCAACCACCACCAGATTCGGCGGGTAAGCAAACTTTACCGGTTCTTTAGCATCGGCATATTCAAGGCTGACCTCGCCACTTGCCCGCGGCGCTTGCTGCCGCTCACTCGCGTCCTGAAGATAACGCTTGAAACGGCGATGAATGACGTCGTACATACTGGCAGTATCATCTCGCGCAGCATCACCGGTAATGGAGAACTTGCGGTAGTCACTCTTCTTCGGCAACCCGTCTTCGAAAACCACCATGGACGCGACCACGTGGGTACCCTGAACGTGCGAAATATCGTAACACTCGATGCGCATCAGTGGATCTGGCAGCTCAAGGCTTTCTTGCAACTCGACTAAGGACGCGCTGCGAGTAGTCAAATCACCAGCGCGGCGGGTCTTGTGCAGGCTTAGCGAATGCTTGGCGTTCTCAGCCACTGTGTGCATAAGTTCAACCTTTTCACCGCGCTGAGGAACAGAAATGCTGACCTTCGCCCCGCGCACACCACCCAGCCACTGCTCCAACTGCTCCTTGTTTTCAGGCAGAGCAGGAACCAAAATCTGCTGCGGAATCTCGTGCTGCTGATGGGCACGCTCCTCATCGGTGTTACCGGCAGCGACCGACGCCGCTACTTCACCGTAGACCTGTTGAAGCAGCTGCTCAATCAGCTCCGCGTCCGTAGAATCCTCAGTCTTCTCAACAATCCAGCCGCGCTGACCGCGAATACGACCACCGCGCACAAAGAAAACCTGAACAGCGGCCTCTAAATCATCTTGGTCATAGGCAAAAACATCAGCGTCCACTGAATCAGCCAGCACCACCGCATTGCGTTCAAAAGCCTTTTCAAGAGCTCCAATATCATCACGAAGACGCGCCGCTTTCTCAAAATCGAACTCAGCGGCAGCACTCTTCATTTCGTCTTTGAGCTGAGCAATGAACTTCTCAGCCCCACCCGCCATAAACTTCGCTAAGTCTTGAGCCAGCTGCTGATGATCTTCACGGGAAATCTTCTCAATGCAGGGCGCTGAACACTTATCGATATACCCCAAAAGGCAAGGACGACCGCTACGTTCAGCCCGGTTAAAGACCCCGTTGGTGCAGGTTCGCACCGGGAAAACCCTCAGCAAAGCATCTAGGGTTTCACGGATCGCCCACGCCTGCGAGTAGGGGCCGAAATAGCGCACGCCTTTCTTCTTCTCACCGCGCATCACCATCGCCCGCGGGTAGCGGTCTTTGAGGGTAATCGCTAGGTAGGGGTAAGACTTATCATCGCGGAAAGCAATGTTAAAGCGGGGCTTATACTCCTTAATCCAGGTGTACTCAAGCTGCAGAGATTCCAGCTCGCTGCCCACAATCGTCCACTCCACTGAAGCAGCAGTGTGTACCATAGCGTACGTTTTAGGGCTGAGGGACTTGACCTGGGCAAAATAAGAGTTCAGGCGGTTGCGCAAGTTTTTGGCTTTACCCACGTAGATAATGCGCCCAAACTCATCGCGAAAACGATACACACCCGGTTGCGTCGGAATCTCTCCCGTTGCCGGGCGGTAGTCTTCGGGATTCGCCATAAAATCTTCTCTCCTCCACTAACCCCGCAGGGTTTTCTATCAACCGCACCAGAACGCACGACTCAGGCTGTACGGGCGGACGCGCCCCTGCACCGATGCTCTTACTGCCCGAAGGCAAATACTTAGCTTACGCCGCCGTCTCGTTCAGCTGAGGGTGAGACGTTATAAACATCTTTACGAGCTTGACCCGAAAGCGCCGCAATCTCATCCATGATGGCTGCTGTAGTCTCTTTACGCTGCTTACCGGTCATTCGCTCCCCCGTCTTCTCAAAGTACAAAGGTTTACCCACACGAACGGTAAAACGGTGGGGGTAAATTTTGTTGGAACCGGGCTTCTGCAGCTTGTCGGTACCAATCAAACCGATGGGAACAACCGGGGCTCCGGTCATGTGAGCCAGCCAAGCAACACCGATCTTGCCCTTATACAAGTAGCCATCACGAGAACGAGTACCTTCAGGGTAGATGCCAAATACGCGGTCCTCATTCAAAACCTCAAGAGCCTTTTCGAGGGCTTTGGTAGCTTCTTTACGGTCCAAACGGTTGACGGGAATGATGTCAATTGCCTCGAACATGGCTTTCATCGCTTTGCCCTTGTAACCTGGGCTATTGATATACTCGCTCTTTGCCAAGAAAGCTACGCGTCGGGGCATGAGAGCCGAAATAAAGATAGAATCCAGAAACGCCAAATGGTTAGATGCCACAATGACGGGCCCCTCAGCGGGGAAGTTCTCCAGACCCGTGATGCGGGCACGAAAAACAGTGCGGGAAAGGCCGCTCACGGTTTTCTGAATCATCTTGTAGTACTGCACAAATCTTCCTTTGAGGTGTTCAGGGCTCGCTCTGCCGTACCCCTAGCATCGTGCCCAGGTAAGAGCATCTGTCTGCACTAACTTTAGAGCAAATTTGGTCGGTACGGGACTATATCGTTGCACTGCCGAGCTCTTGATCTCAGTTGTTGTTCTCTGAAGTTCCTGGGAGCAGTCCACGAACAGTAGCTACCAGTTCATGCGAAGTGCTAGCGATATGCTCAAAATTTTCTTTAAGCTCCACCTCATCCCCATAGCCCCACGTAACTCCCACCGCGGCAATACCGTGGATACAAGCGCCCTCGCCGTCATAGAGCCGGTCTCCCACCATCACAGCAGTGATATCACCATATTCTTTTCGTAGCTTCTCTAATCCGTAGGCGATGATACCTGCTTTATCGGCGGGCATATGAAGGTTCTGCCCGCTGAACTCATCCCGGCTGCCCCCAATTACTTCAAAGTATTCAGCTAGATCAAAGCGACGAACGACCTCTTGCGCTACGTGCAGAGGCTTCTGGGTTGCTACCGCCTGCACGTAACCGGCGTCCTTGAATGCATCAAGTGCCTCGCGGATACCTGGGTAAAGACGCGAGCAATCCAAACCGCTTTGAAGGTAACGCCCTCGATAAGTGGCAATGATGTCAGCGAACTTTTCTTGGGGAACCTCCGTAAAGTGCTCCAGGGAGTAGTGTATAGGCGGACCCACAAACTGTACCAAATCAGCATCACTAGGACGCTTATAACCGTTCTCCACCAGGGCATGGGCAATGCCTTCGGTGATGGATCCAACAGGGTCAAGAATAGTGCCGTCAAGATCCCACAACACAGCGCGTGTCATTGATTAGACCTCTAACATCTCTTTGAGGAAGGCACCGGTGTGTGAGCTCTCTACCAAGGCAACATCTTCGGGGGTTCCCTCAGCGATGACGGTACCGCCACCAGAGCCACCCTCGGGGCCCATATCGATAATCCAGTCAGCACTCTTAATGACATCGAGGTTATGTTCAATCGTGATAACAGAGTTACCCTTTTCAACCAACCCCTGAATCACCATCAGTAGCTTGCGAATATCTTCAAAGTGCAAACCGGTAGTCGGTTCATCAAGTACGTAGATGGAACGCCCGTTGGAGCGTTTCTGCAGTTCAGAGGCGAGCTTGACGCGCTGAGCCTCGCCGCCCGACAGAGTAGTCGCAGGCTGACCCAAACGAATGTACCCCAAGCCCACATCAACCAAGGTATTGAGATGACGGGCGATAGGAGTGAACGCCGCAAAGAACTCAGCAGCCTCAGCCACGGGCATCTCCAAGACATCAGAGATACTCTTACCCTTGTACTTTACTTCCAGAGTCTCGCGGTTGTAGCGCTTGCCGTGGCAGGTTTCGCAGGGCACATAGACATCGGGCAAGAAGTTCATTTCAATCTTCAAGGTACCGTCACCGGCACACGCCTCGCAGCGTCCGCCCTTAACGTTGAAAGAAAAACGACCAGGCTGGTAACCGCGCATCTTTGCATCGTTGGTCTCAGCAAAGAGCTTGCGGATGTTATCAAACACGCCCGTGTAAGTTGCCGGGTTTGAACGCGGGGTGCGACCGATAGGTGACTGATCAACATGGATGATTTTATCCAGGTGATCCAGACCGTCGATGGACTTATGGCGACCCGGCACCTGCTTAGCACCGTTGAGTTTATTGGCTAGAGCGGTGTAGAGAATGTCATTAACCAAGGTCGATTTTCCCGAACCCGAAACACCGGTCACTGCGGTAAGCACGCCAAGCGGGAAAGTGACGTCCACATTTTTCAGGTTATTTTCGCGCGCACCGCGCACGGTGAGGCGGCGCTTCTTATCAATGGGACGACGACTAGCAGGGGTCTCGATACTACGACGACCTGCCATGTAGTCACCGGTGATGGAGCGTTCGTTCTTTAGCAACTCCTTGAAGGTTCCGGAGTGAACTACCTCGCCGCCGTGCTCACCTGCTCCGGGCCCCACGTCAACAATCCAGTCGGCTTCTTTCATGGTGTCTTCATCGTGCTCTACCACGATGAGGGTGTTGCCCATATCGCGCAGCTTAGTAAGAGTTTCGATCAGGCGGCGGTTATCGCGCTGATGAAGACCGATGGACGGCTCATCAAGGACGTAGAGCACACCCACCAAGCCTGAACCAATTTGGGTTGCCAGACGGATGCGCTGGGCTTCACCACCCGAAAGAGTACCGGCAGCACGCGCTAGGTTGAGATAGTCTAAGCCCACATCTAGCAAGAACTGCAAACGAGCATCAATCTCTCGCAGTACCTGCTCGGCGATCTTCTTCTCGCGGGCACTCAGCTCTACGGTTCGTAAAAACTCCAGAGCTTCGCGCATGGGCATTTCGGTAACATCAGCAATAGATTTACCGTTAATCTTGACCGCCAAAATCACGGGGTTAAGACGCGCACCGTTACAGGCGGGGCAGGCGCTTTCGCGCATGTACTGCTGGTACTTATCTTTAGCCCAGTCAGATTCAGTTTCTTCGTGCTTACGCTTGATGTAGGCAACCACGCCCTCAAAACCTGAGGTGTAGCGGCGCTCACGACCAAAACGATTCTTATAAGCAACGGTGACCTTGTAGTCTTTACCGTTGAGGATAGCTTTTTGAGCTTTCTTAGGCAGGTCTTTCCACGGGGTGGTCAAGTCAAAGCCGAGCTCCTCTCCCAAACCCGCTAGAAGGCGCAGCCAGTACTCTGTGGTTGCTTTGCCCTGTGACCAGGGAGTGATGGCACCCTCTGCCAGCGACAGGTCAGTGTTGGGAATCAGTAGGTCTTGGTCGACCTCTAGGCGCGAGCCGATACCGTCACACTGGTTGCAGGCACCGAACGGTGAGTTGAAGGAGAAAGCACGCGGCTCAATCTCTTCAAGCTGAATGGGGTGATTATTGGGGCAGGCCAGGCTCTCGCTGAAGCTCTGACGGCGGTCTGCGGCGTCCTCATCGCGGTCTACGAAGTCGACCAGGACGCGTCCGTGGGCGAGGCTGAGAGCAGTCTCTACAGAATCGGTGAGGCGCTGGGTGATGCCCTCTTTAATCACCAGACGGTCGATTACTACCTCAATGGTGTGTTTGAACTGTTTTTCAAGTTTGGGCGGATCGTTAAGTTGGATCTGTTCACCGTCAACGATGGCGCGTGAGTAACCGGCGGTGGTCAGCTCTTTGAAGAGATCGACAAACTCACCCTTTCGAGCGGTCACCACGGGTGCCAAAATCTGCAGGCGGGTGCGCTCGGGCAGTTCCATAACTTGGTCAACGATTTGCTGCGGAGTTTGGCTAGAAATCAGCTCGCCACATTCGGGGCAGTGGGGGTGACCCACGCGTGCCCAGAGCAGACGCATGTAGTCGTAAATCTCGGTGATAGTACCTACGGTTGAGCGCGGGTTCTTCGAGGTAGATTTCTGGTCGATAGACACGGCAGGTGACAGACCCTCAATGAAATCAACGTCAGGCTTATCTACCTGCCCCAAGAACATGCGCGCGTATGAAGACAGCGACTCCACATAGCGGCGCTGCCCCTCAGCAAAGATAGTGTCAAAGGCAAGCGAGGATTTGCCCGAGCCCGAAAGGCCCGTAAAAACAACCATCGCATCGCGCGGAATCTCAAGATTGACGTTCTTCAGATTATTCTCGCGAGCGCCCTGCACCACGATGCGGGTGAGGTCATTAGGTTTGTGGGTGCTTGCCATGCGGCGCGTCCTCTCATTGCCTATTGGTTTCGAACATATATTCTATCAGCAGAGCGCAAGTGGTGAGCGGTTTATTTTCACGCTCACAGTGAAAGGGGGCATGGCGGTGGTGATGCGCGGTACGGTGGTTGCATGAGCACTTCACAGATGATTTATAACGGTGAACATTACACTATTCGTTCCATTTCGGTTTCTGAGATGGAGAACAATGTCTATCTGCTGACCGCTAAAGAGGACGGTTTGCAGGTTTTGATTGATGCGGCAGATGATGTGGACGCTATTGAGAAGTTCGCGGCGGACGCGCTGGCGCAGGACGTATCGGATGAGGGCGAGCCGGTGGGTGTTGTGGCTATTTTGACTACCCACGGGCATTGGGACCATATTCGCGCTCTGCCCGCTGCTGCGCGTCTCTTTGATGCCACCACTTACGCGGGCGAAGATGATATGGATGCAATTGCCGAGCAGGAGGGCTTCAACGTGGACATGCCGGTAGATAGTACGGTTGTTCACTTCGGAGACATCGCGCTGGAGGCAACCAACCTGGTGGGTCACACTCCCGGCTCCATCATGTACACGCTGACCGATGCTGAGGGCGAGCACCCGGCGTTCCTCTTCACCGGCGATTCCCTCTTCCCTGGCGGTGTAGGCAAGACCAATTCCCCCGAAGACTTCACCTCGCTCATTAGCGATGTGGAGCGAGAAATTTTCGGCAAGCACGCCGATGATGCCGTTGTTCTGCCCGGTCACGGCAAGTCCACCACGGTAGGTAACGAGCGTCCGCACTTGGACGAATGGAAAGAACGCGGCTGGTAAAGCCTCTGACGGAGAGACTCTGCGCGTGGGCGTTGACATAACGCCCACGCGTTGCTTTAAAGACACACGAGGCTGGAAGGACGCCAACGCCCAGTTTATGGACGCCGAGCCTTGCTAGAAGAGCCCCACCATCGTTCCGTTCTCGTCAAAGCCGATGCGCTCTGCCGCCGGGTGCTTGGGTAGTCCGGGCATGGTGCGCATGGTGCCGCAGATAGCGTAGACGTAACCTGCGCCGGCTGCCAGGCGAACCTCACGCACGGGCAGGGTCCAGCCGGTCGGGGCGCCCTTGAGTGAAGCGTCCGCCGAAATGGAGAGATGGGTTTTAGCAATCACCACGGGAAGCTGCCCGTAGCCTAGCTCTTCATACAGCGCCAGCTGTTTGCGGGCGGTGGGCGTTACCTCGATACCGTCAGCGCCGTAAACGCCGATGGCGACCTTCTCTATCTTGGTCTCTAGTGAATCTTCATCGGCGTAAGTGTAGACCAGTTCGCTGGCATCATCGCATGCTTCAGCCACTGCGTCCGCCAACTCGGTAGTGCCTTTACCTCCCTCAGCCACACCGCGATGTACCGCAACGCGGGCACCCGCCTCACGCGCAATCTCAGCAATCGCCTCGTGCTCTGATGCAAAGTCGGTGGGGAAAGCATTGATAGCTACCACCGGTTGAACACCGAAGCTACGGACAATCTCAATGTGTTTGATGAGGTTGGACGCGCCAGCGCGTACGTCCTCAGGGCTTTCAGTCAGCATACCCTCGGGCAGGGGCTTACCGGGAACAATTTTGTACAGACCAGAGTGCGACTTCAGAGCGCGAACGGTGACAACCAGTACCGCAGCATCAGGCTGAAGACCGGAGACCCTGCACTTGACGTTGAAGAAACGCTCAGCACCCATATCTGCACCAAAACCCGCCTCGGTAATCACGTAGTCGGAATGTTCCAGACCCACATAATCAGCTACTACCGAAGAGTTGCCGGTGGCAATATTGCCAAAGGGCCCGGCGTGAATGAGGGCGGGGGTCTTCTCAAGTGTCTGCATGAGGTTGGGGTTGATAGCGTCCTGCAAAATCACCGCCATGGCACCGTCTGCCTTCAAATCTGCGGCGGTCACCGGCTGCCCCTCATAGGTAAAGCCAACGACGACGCGTGCCAGACGCTGCACCAAATCATCGAAGCTGGTGGCAAGGGAGAGAATCACCATGATTTCTGATGCCGAGGTGATATCAAAACCGCTCTCACGTACCACGCCGTCCATGCGCTCGCCCAGCCCAATTACCACGTTACGCAGGGCACGGTCATTCATGTCGATAACCCGTCGCCAGGTAATAGAGCGCGGGTCTAACCCCAACTCGTTGCCCTGATGCAGGTGATTATCAATCATTGCCGCCAGCAGGTTATGGGCAGCCGTGACAGCGTGAAAGTCGCCGGTCAGGTGCAGATTGAGTTTGTCCATGGGGATAATCTGCGAGTACCCACCGCCAGCTGCACCGCCCTTGATACCAAAAGTGGGGCCCATCGAGGGCTGACGCAGGGTGAGCATGGCACGACGTCCAGTGGCAGCCATACCTTGTGCCAACGAGACGGAGGTTGCTGTCTTGCCTTCGCCCAGAGGGGTGGGGGTTACCGCGGTAACCACTACGTACTTTGCACCGCGGGCACGCGCGTTGGCGGCAGTGGTTGTTTCATCGAGTGCAACCTTGGCAACGTACTTACCATAGGGTTCAAGACGTTCGGAGTCGATGCCTGTTTCTTGAGCGATGTCGGTAATCGGATGCAGGGTTGCAGCCTGGGCGATTTCAAGGTCTGAGGGGAAAGGGGTGCTCACGGGGTAACCCTCCATTGGGTCTTGTTACAAGTTTTTTCTGCAACGCAGGTTTTTGTCGCAGCTCACTTATAGTCTAATCGAAAGTGAGCTACGACCCACCGAGTGGATAAAGTTCCCTCCTGCTAAAAACTGCCCGATTCCACAGCAACTAGAGTGCAGCAGATACTATGCCCTAGCAAAAATCTCAGCGGGGCTACCTTCGGCAATGAGCTCACCGTTTTCAAGGAGAACAGCACGGTCAGCGAGGGAGGCGATGCGCGCGTCATGGGAAATAATGATGACTGCCCGCCCCTGCATGACTGCTGCCAAAGACTCCCGCGCATCTGCCAGATCAAGTTGGGTGGTGGATTCATCGAGAATGACCAGGTGCGGGTTTGCCGCCACAATACGCGCCAGGGCAAGCTGCTGTACCTGGTCGCGGGTGAGTTCAAAACCGTTAGCACCAACCTCAGTTGCAAGCCCCTGTGGCACCTCATCAACCCAGTGGGCACCCACAGCGTGCAAGGCGGCAATCTGTTCCTCGGCGGTGACATCCGGTGCTGCGACGGTCATATTATCTGCAAGGGTGCCAGCAAACAGGTGGGCTTCTTGGGTACAGATGAGTAGACGCGGACGTGCGTCCGCCCCGTGGTCTGTGGGGTAAAGACCATTGCCCACCAGGTGGCCGGCAACCGATATGGTGCCTGAATCTGCGGTCAACGAACCAGCGATAAGGCGTGCCAGGGTGGTTTTGCCTGATCCTGAACGCCCCACCAGGGCGAGGCTTTCGCCGGGCTGAATCTCAAGATTAATACCTCTGATGACAGGTTTTTCGGGATTGTAGCCGTAAACCACCGACTGGCAGCTCACGATACTATTCTCCCCACGAGCACTGGCTACAGTATCAGCAACTGATTCTTGATGAACCAAAGACCTGCGGCTCTTTTGCTGCTGCGCCAGGTCGATAACGCCAAAGACCCTGCCCATCGTGACCGACATTTCGCGGAGCTTATCGAGCCAGTACGTGAAGATATCGGCGTTCACACGCATACCAAAGAGCATAATCGATGCGGTGGCGGCATCGCCCCAGCTCGCCCAGCCACGTTCAACGCAGTAGGCACCCCACCCCACCGAAAGCAGTAGGGGCATGTAGGCGTTGAAACCATCGATTGCCCAGTAGGTGGCGCGCAGCCCCACCATTTGCCGGGAGATTCTGAAAACGTCCTCGGTTCTGGCGCTTTGAACCTCTTGACGTGCCTGCACCACCCCGAGTTCACGAATGGTGCTCGCCCCGCGCATATTCTCATTTGCCACCACGGTGAATGCCGACATTGCTTCGGTGCGGTTGAGCGTTAACCTACCGATTTTGGGAAGGAAAATCGAGAGCATAATTGCCATGAGTACGAACATCGGCACGGTCACCAGCCCAATGTAGGGGTTTACCGCGAAGATAGTGGCTGCGGTGAGCAACATGTAGACGGTGATGTACATGAACTCGGGCAAACCTTGCGCCAGGGTTTGGCGAATTGAATCAACGTCATCGGTCAGGCGTGAGAGCAAGTCACCAGCACCCGCGTCCTCGACCGTTTGCGCGTCCAGGGTCAGAGCTGAGCCCACCATGTCAATGCCGAGATCGCGGTTAAGGCGAATACCAATTTTCTGCCCTTGGAAACTCCAGGCGCGGGTAAGTAGCGCACCAGCAACGACAGCGAGCGCGATAGCTGCGATAAAGCCCCAGGGAAATCCGGTGAGGTACCCGAGGGATGCCGCGTCAATGAGCCTGCCGATGATGACAGGAGTAGCAAGGGCGGTGAGTGAGCTCAGCACAAAGAGCACCAGCAGGGCAACAAACTGTCCGGGTGTTTTCAAGGCGTTGCGCATGAGCATGCGCCAGGTGATTTTGGTGGGGGCAACAGGCAGTAAGTGTGACATGGTGTGACTCCCCTACTTACGAACGTGAACTGAGGCGCGCGGGGTCTGTTCGATTTTTTGAATGGAGCTGGTGATAGCGTCGCTATAGTCGCGGGCGGTTGCGTGGTCAGAAGCACAGCCGGTGATGCGCCGTTCGGTCTCCATGGTGGTGCTGATAATGTACACGGTGCGCAGATGGGTGAGTGGAAAGGCTGTGCCCGTTCGTTTCTCTAATTCGTCGAGAATGAATTTTTGGCTGGGCTCGTCCACGGAGTTGAGCGGTTCGGTGAGCACCAGAATCTGCGTGTTCTGGGCGAGAGCGCGAGCAAGGGCAAGTCGCTGACGCTGACCGCCTGAGAGATTAGCGCCCTCGGCGCTGATACGCGCTTGCAAGTATTCTTGCGGGTTGGTGCCACCCAGTCGGTGGGCGATTTCTTCGGAGTCGGTGAGTTTGAGTAGCTCAATCATGCCTTGGGTCTCTAACCCGGTGGTTCCCAGTTGCAGATGCTCAGCCAGGGTTCCGGCGAAAATCATGGGGTTGGGTTCTGAGAGCAGGATGCGCTCCCCCTGCCTCTGTTCTGATGGGGTACGCAGGGCGCGGGTGAGCGCCTCAGCGTAGTCTTGGGCAGTCATCCCAAAATCGCGGGGGTTGATGTACACAACCGGTGAGGTGGCAGTGGGAACCTCAACGCTGGCAGGCAGGGTGCTTGGCACTACGCGACGGGCGTCCGCAACATCGTGGGTGAGCTGATCGACCCTGCGCAGGGCAACGCGCGACTGACGCCAAGCAAACAGCAGCATCTCAACCGACCAGATAGGGCCTGTCATGATGTTAATCAAGCCTGCTACGGTCACAAGCTGACCTGCAGGAATATCGGTAATCCAGATGCCCGCTGGCGCGCTACCGCGCACGGCAAAAGCAATAGCAAGCAGGGTCACGGTGCCGACCAAAAAGTTACGCGCAGCATACGACCATGTTTGTACCTTTTCTAGCCGAAGCTGAGAGTCGTGCAACTCATGTGCGCTCGCTGAATATCGCCTCATCATACGTTCTTGGGCGCCCAACCCCAAGATAGTGCGAATGGATGAGGCGATATCGCCGGCTTTAGAGGTATTCACGCCCACTTTTTCGCGAAAAACCTCAGAGTGAGCTTCGAGAATCTTCGAAATACGGGTCAGCGCAAAGACGGTGAGAATCAGCCCCACCAGCACGATCACTGCCACCGGCGGGCTAATGATCCACAGCTGATAGGTACACATGATGGCGGTGCCAACTGCTGATGATGCCATTATGACTGGGTGCCACAGTGCCCCTAGAGTGCGTGAATCCTTATTCAAAAGAGCAATGAGGTTTCCTGTATCTTTGACCGGAGCCTGCGCTGCTAATCCAGAAATGTGCAATCGCCAGGCGCGCTCTAAAGCGGCGATCACCTTGAAGGTAGTGCCCCAAGTGAAGATCTCATTGAAGCAGAAGTAAAGCACAATCAGTACCAGCCACTTCATCAGTGACCACGCCTCATCAACCTGCCCAGCGATATGCAGATCAATAATGCGCCCCATGAGCACCGGCATATAAGCCACCGATAGCACCGAAATAAGATCGGTGATGAAGGGAATCAAGTACAGTGGACGCCACCGCCACCCCGGCGGCGCAACGCGAAACTTAACTGACGCGTCCGCGCTTTTAGCCGTCTCAGATGAGCTTGATGATGCCATGTGCTACTTCTAGCCCTTCCTGATGCCGCAAAAACGAACAAAAATTGCGCTGAATACGCACTTAGTATACAAGGTATCGATCGTTCCCTTTATTGCGCGGCATTGCGGTCGCGCCTGATGCGTTCTTGTACCTCGGCGTTGGAACTAACGATAAATATTTTCTGTTTGGCAGAAAGCAGGGGGTGCTTTTTGATCCGTTTTTCAAGCAGAGAGTAAATAGCTGCCTCGTCTTCGGGTGATACATGGGTAAGGGGTTCGCTGAGAATCAACACATCGGTATCTTGAGCATAGGCGCGAGCAAGGTTCAGGCGCTGTGCCAGGCTCTCCTGTTCCCGCGCGTCTATCCCCTGCGTTTGAGATTCCTCTGCTTCACGTTCATCTAGGGCAACCAGCTGCCGTAACTCTGTTTTCTCGGCATCGTTCAGGGGCAGGGCGTCAATGAAATCTTCATCAGTGGACGCGGTGGCTTGCGCGTCAATCACCAGGATGCGAGTGCCCGGCTGATCCTGCTGGAGACTGTAAGCTAGCGCCTGCGCGTACTGGTCGGCTGTCAGCGATTCATCGGCAGGGTTCTGATAAACCACCCGGTGGTGGGTCTGAAAAGGGGTGATACGGGGGTATTCCATGGTTGTAGCTCCCTTTGTAACGGCGTGGAAAGTGTCGATTTCTTAGTTTAGAGCGAAATGAGCGGCTGATAGCGTCTCAACGGTCAAAGGTTGAGGCATTGTGGGCGGTACAGTAGGTAACATCATGAATATTCTTGAGTACCTCTCACCCAAACTGGCAAAAAACGAAAACCACTATTTTCGCGGGGACTTCGCGTCGAACCCACTCAGTGGCGATGAAATCTACGAAAACTTTCTAGAGTGGATTGCCACTCGCGGCATGGAGCTCTACCCTGCCCAGGATGAAGCTGTACTCGAAATCGCCCAAGGTAATAACGTCATCCTGGCGACCCCCACCGGTTCGGGTAAATCCACCGTTGCTGTTGCGGCGCACTTCACCGGGTTAGCTACGGGCCAGCGCTCTTACTACACTGCCCCCATCAAGGCTCTGGTCTCTGAGAAGTTCTTTGATTTAGTGGCGATTTTTGGTGCGGAGAATGTTGGCATGGTTACCGGTGACTCCTCCATTAACGCCGATGCACCGATTATCTGTTGCACCGCCGAAATTCTGGCAAACGTGGTCTTGCGCGAAGGCAAAGACGCCGATGTGTGCCAGGTTGTCATGGACGAGTTCCACTTCTACTCAGACCCCCAGCGCGGTTGGGCGTGGCAAGCGCCACTGCTTGATTTGCCGCAGGCACAGTTTCTGCTGATGAGCGCGACCCTCGGTGATACCAGTCGTTTCGAACGTGAAATGACCGAGCTTACCGGACGCCCCACCGCCCTGGTTACCTCCACCACGCGCCCGATTCCCCTGCACTACTACTACTCCACCGACACCGTGCAAGAAACAGTCGAGGAGCTGGTCTCTACCCGGCAGACTCCTATTTACATTGTGCATTTCAGCCAGTTGCAGGCAATTGACGCCGCCACTGCCCTGCTCAGTATCTCTATTGCGTCCAAAGAAGATAAAGAGCGCATCAATGACTTGCTGGCAGATTTCAGATTCATGCCGGGCTTCGGCAAAACCCTACAACGCCTGGTCAAAAATGGTATTGGCGTCCACCATGCCGGTATGTTGCCCAAGTACCGCCGCTTGGTCGAGCAGCTGGCGCAGGCTGGGCTACTCAAGGTTATCTGCGGTACCGACACCCTGGGTGTAGGTATTAACGTGCCTATTCGCACCGTGCTCATTACCGCTTTATCTAAGTTTGACGGCAACCGTACCCGCCGCCTCAAAGCCCGCGAGTTCCACCAGATTGCAGGACGCGCCGGACGCGCCGGTTTCGATACCGCAGGCACGGTGGTGGTACAGGCACCCGAGCACGATATCGAAAATGCCCGCCTCGAAGAAAAGGCACGCACCAAATTCGCGGGCGATGAGAAGAAAATGGCGCAGTCTTTGCGCGGCAAGAAAAAGAAACCTCCCCAGGGCTTTGTGGCATGGAGCGAAAAAACCTTCGACCAGTTGGTAGAAGCCAGCCCCGAACCACTGACGTCATCTTTCAACGTTACCCACTCCATGTTGCTCAATATCTTGCAGCGCCAGGGCGACCCCTTTGAAGCTGCGCGACTGTTCTTGCAAAACAACCACGAGCCGCCAGCTAAACAGCGTCAGCTCGTGCGCAAAGCCCTCGGCATTTACCGGGAGCTGTTGGCAGCAGGGGTTATCGAACGCTTAGCCGAACCCGATGAGTTTGGGGCGCGCGTCCGCCTCACCGTTGATTTGCAGGAGAACTTCGCCCTCAATCAGCCACTCTCACCCTTTGCGATGGCATCACTCTCGCTGCTTGATCCCGAGTCACCCAGCTATGCACTTGATGCGGTATCTGTGATCGAGGCAACCCTTGAAAAACCACGCCAGGTGCTCATGATGCAAGAGAAGAAAGCTAAGTCTGAAGCTCTTGCAGAAATGAAGGCTGAAGGCATGGAGTACAACGAGCGTATGAACGAGCTCGACAACATCACCTACACCAAGCCCCTTGAAGACCTGCTAGAACAGGCATTTGAAACGTATTCATCGTCTGCAGCATGGGTACGCGAGTTCGAGCTCTCCCCCAAGTCGGTGGTACGCGATATGTACGAACGCGCCATGGGCTTCGGTGAATACGTGCAGTATTATTCACTGGATCGCTCCGAGGGTATCTTGCTGCGTTATCTCTCTGATGCGTACAAGGCACTGCGTCAGACCGTGCCTCTCTCAGCTCTCACCGATGAGCTGACCGATATCATCGAGTGGCTGGGCGAAATTATTCGCCAGACCGACTCCTCACTGGTTGATGAGTGGGAGGCGCTGGCATCGGGCAAGAATTACCAGCCCAAGGAAGAAACCTTGGAGGAGCTGGTTGCTGAAAAGGCACCGTCCGTTCTTGATAATTCCCGCGCTTTCAAGGTGATGGTACGCAACGCCATGTTCCGCCGCGTGGAACTGTTCGCTGATGAGCGCGATAAGGTTCTGGGCGAGATGGACGCCGAATCAGGCTGGGATGCTGACCGCTGGGCAGATGCTATGGACGATTACTTCGACGAGTACGATGACGTATTCTTGGACGCGGACGCGCGCAGCCCGCGCCTACTCACCATCGACGATAAGGTCAGCGAGCACCCCGGCATCTGGAAGGTACGCCAGGTCATCTCAGACCCCGAGGACAACCACGACTGGGCAATCACCGCCGACATCGACCTGGACGCCTCCGAGAAGGCTGGTTCGCCGGTGGTGAAGGTCGTGAGTGTGGGTAGCTAACTTTTTCTAAACCCCGCGAGAGGACGGATGTACATCATTTCCCCGCCGAAATTTGATGCGCATCTGCACTCTCGCGCTTGGTGCAAATTTTTAGCGGACGTTGAGCGCAATCAGCGCACAACATCCAGCCCATATAAGCGATGCGAAAGTTCCGACAATAAATTTTTCGGCTGCTAGGTGTCCAGATTCTATGTCAGGGTACCGAGCTAAACCTTTAATGGCTACGATGACTGCTAATAGGCTTGTTTGACTGGTGACAAGAGCCATAACAACAGCTAAACGTTCGAAAATTCCAATCAGCCTACCGCCGCCGTCCGCTTCACGATGAGGTTGAGGTTGAGGTTTTATAAAATCAGCTGTGAGCTGTAAAAACCCTACACGTCCCACACCCGTTCTTCACCACCGGGGCTCTCTGCAGCAGTTGCCTTCAGCACCCCACATAGTGGGCAGCCGGGACTGAACCGCCCAGCGCGCCCACCATAACAGCCAAAGTTCTAGCTGCCCCTAGCTCCACTTCATTCAAAGACGGTACTAAAGCTGAGAAAAACAGGGTTACTAGCAGAAGCACAATCATTATCCAGCTCTTAAACCCGTTGATATTATTCGAACGGTTCCACAGCAGCGAAAGACCAAGAGTAGCGCCAATGAAACCATCAGTACTATATACATCTACTGATCTTCCTCTAAAAGCCCCGCAAGTTCTTTAATGATTCTGCGGCTTTCTTGCCATTTACCCTGCTTGAGTAATCTACTGACAGCAGACTGGTAAGTGCCGAGCTGCTCAGCGATAGCGGTTTGGGTTATACCCTCCTCATAGAGTTCGCCCACCTCTTGCCGGGAGTCGCTACGCTCTTCTTCTAAACCAAGAACAAGTTGCAGGCTTGCTTCAATCAGCCCCGCGTATTTACCGTCACTCTCATAAGCAACATGCCCCGAAGATTTCTTGGCACGCTCAACCGCTTCCCTAACGTTAATATAAGCCTCGCCCTTGCCTTCGCGGGCGTTCTTGAACGTAGGTTCATCAATTGCGCCTTTGCCGATACCGATGTGCCAAAATCCCTGTCGACTCAACAAAAGAGAGGTTGCTAAGAGCGCTTGAACATCATCGAAGACTGCCTGAGCTTCACCACCCGCAGTGCGCTGAAATGGCAACAGTGGCTTTCCAGTCTCAGATTTTCCTTCCCCCAGCTCTAGCAATAGGGGTATGGCGTCGGGGTTGTTTGATGAGTTTCTTTGGTCCACTGTCATAACAAACAACTGATGCAGAACTGCCCTCTCGCGATTAAATAATCAGCACCCCGCCCAACACACAGGCGGTAGAGTGGTTTCTAACACTTTCATCTGTTAGGAGCCCCATGACTGCCCCTCACCTTGCTGGCGCTACCCTGCCCGCCCCCGCGCACTTGCCCGGCGCGTCCTACACTCTTGTCGGCTACGAAGTCACCGATCACTGGTTCACCGTGCCGCTGACCCACGGGCTGATTTTTGGTAAAGATAAGGACGCGGCAACCGAGCATCCGCTGGCGCACGAAACTATCACGGTGTTCGCCCGCGAAATCGTCAATACTGACAAAACCCTAGCACTACCGCCAGAAAAACGCCCCTACATGGTCTATCTACAGGGTGGACCGGGTTTTGGAAGCCCGCAACCGCTCAATGACGGCGGCTGGGTAGGTGAGCTGAGCAAAACCCACCGCCTGGTGCTGCTTGACCAGCGTGGCACCGGCAACTCAAGCCCGTTGAGCGTTAAAACCCTTACCGGTCGAGGAGACACTCAGGCACAGGCACTGTATGCCGAGCTTTTCCGCGCCGATTCAATCGTTGCCGATGCTGAGGTCGTCCGGGACTTTCTGCTCAAAGATCGCAACGATCAGCGATGGTCTACGATGGGGCAGTCCTTCGGTGGCTTTTTGACACTCAGCTATCTCAGTTTCGCACCGGAATCCCTCAAAGACTGCCGTATGACCGCGGGTCTTGCACCCATCCGCGCTCACGTTGATGACGTGTATCGCCACACATACGCACGCATGGCTGAGCGCAATAAAGAATTTTTTGAGTGGTACCCGCAGGATGCTGAACTTGCCACCCACATTGCCGATCACCTGCGCAAGCACACGGAAATTCTGCCCACCGGTGAACGACTGACCCCGCATCGTTTTCAGATGTTTGGTCGTTACCTGGGCGGTAACTCCCGTGTACACGGGTTGCACTATGCGCTACAGTCAGCTTTCGCGGAAGGTGATGACCACCTTTCCGAGCAGTTTCTGCGAGCAGCCGGCGACATCACGAGTTTCTACGCCCAGCCGGTCTACGCCCTGTTGCACGAGGCTATCTACGCTGATGGGCAGGATTCCCCTTCCCCAGCACCGACCAACTGGTCAGCGGCACGGGTTGCCAGCGAGTTACCCGAATTTGCCCCTGACGCCCAGCAATTACTCTTCACCGGTGAACATATTTTCCCCTGGTATTTCGATGAAGACCCTGCGCTGACTCCCCTGCACGATCTTGCCCACCTTTTAGCGGGCAAGGGCGACTGGGGCAGGTTGTACGATCACGCCCAGCTGGCTGAAAACCAGGTGCCACTGGTAGCTGCCGCCTATGAACCGGATGTCTACGTCGACTATCAGCATTCCCTCAAAACCGCTGATTTTGTAGGCAATACACAGGTGTGGAGTTCTCCCACCCACCACCACGATGGTCTATCGGCTGATGGTGTGATGATTCTCCGCAGGCTAGAGAACCTCTTAGCTAACCTTTCCTAGATTCATCGAGTAACATAGGGACATCTAGTCACCGGCTATCTTCAGAGGGAAGGTTGATAGCCGGTGTTGTTCTTACCATGTCAGGGGAAAATATGGTGACCCGTTCGCAGTTTTTAGGGGGCGGTGCTTTAGCTATGCTGGCAACCGCTTTGAGCGCCTGCAGTGCTGAGGGCTCTGAACCTCATGCCTCTGAGCAGACGGGGCAGGGCACGTCCGCCCCCTCACCCCTTCAGGAAATTGCCTCGCGCCTACTCATGGCAACCGAGCACGGTGTGGTCGCTGACGCGGTGACGCCCATCAACACCAGGGTCAATGAGCTGATCGGTCAGCTGACAGCAGCCGGTGGCGGCACTCTCATTTTTCCGCCAGGTATTTATGCTGTTGATGCCAGCGGCATTGAACTGGGTAATCAGGTCACCATCATGGGCATGGGCGAGGCAACCCAATTTCTACCCGTGGGTGACTGGCATGAACCGGCGGGTGTCTTCCGCATTGGTTCGCCCACCTCAGCCAACGCTGAGCCTGTCTACCGGACAGGTCTGTTTGACCTCAGTATCAAGGGCGGCGCTGACCCCAACGAACACATCGAACCGCGCGCCAACGTCATTGGCATCTACTACAACACCTACAACGGAGAAAGCCCGCTTGACCCCGATGCAGCCCACCGCATCGCAGGGCTTACGCTCTGGGACCTCGACACGGGCATAGTGCTCAAGGGCAAAGATGACCAGGGCATGACGGTAGAGCGCGTGCGCGGACGCCGTTTTCTCAACGCAGCCCTCATGGTCGGTGAAGAGGGCGTAACCGGTGGAGCTGACAACATGTTCTCCATGATTGACCTCTCCTCAGCCAACCGCGGCATGGGCCAACGAGCGACGGTGGAGGTTTACGCGTCCAACACTTCTTGGTCGCAGGTGAAGGTCTGGTACTCTAAACGCCCCGTTGAGCTTGAGGGTGATTCCCCCAGCGGTGCAGGCTTCTTCGTTAAAGGCACCCGCAACACTTTTAGCCAGTGCGACGCTCAAGATAACGGCGGGCACGGTTTCGTCATTAAGTGGGGCAATAACAGTTTCACGAACTGCGTGGCTGATTCTAATGGCTGGGCTGAGAATCTCTCTGGCAGTGCTAAAGCCGGTGAGGCGCACGGCTTCCACGTTTCTCAGGACGCGCCGGGTACCCAACTTATTGGGTGTATGGCTTTTGATCGTCTGCCCGATTCTCCCGGTCAAGGTACGGGTTTCTGGGTACACGAGAAAAATACCAGTACCGTGCTCATCGGCAATGCCTACAACAACGTGGGTGAAAATGTGGTGGCGCGCGGGTTGCCGCGTGAGCACCTGCTGACTGTCAGCGGTAAGCAAAAATAAAAAATGAAAACAAAAAAGATCCGCCCCTCTCTCGCAGAGAAAGGGGCGGATTTTTTATCGCTGTTTACGCACGCCTGCTAGGGCAACTGCCAACACCGAAATGAGAATCAAAGCCGAAGCGGGGGCTGCGGTAACCCAGGGTGCTCGCTCCACGTAGTCGATACCTTCTGACAGTAGCAAGCCCCATTCAGGTCGGGGCGGACGCGCGCCGAGACCCAGAAAGCCGAGGGCAGCAAGCGAGAGGGCAACGCCGGGCAGTCGCAGCATCCCGTGACGCAGCAGCGGACCAATCATCGCCGGAACAATGTGAAAGAGCCAGATCTCAAAGGGTTTAGCACCAACCAGGGGTAGCCACCGAATATGCGCGGATGCTTTGGCTTCTTCGATCAGAGAGGCAGCGTGGCTGGCTAGGGGTGGCCAGGTCACCCACAGCACAGCCACGGTTGCACCGTAGATGGAAGGACCAGTCAGCGCCGCAATAATAACGCCAGCAAGAATAGGCGGGGTGGCGTTAGCGATTTCAATGGGTCCGCGTACAGCTTCACCCAAGAAGGAAAGCAACGTGCCGATAATAATCGCCAGCAGAACGATAACAAAAGCCGGAATGAGTGTTTCGAGGGCGCCGTTAGCAACACGAGCCAACACGTCGCGTCCGCTGGGATCAGCACCAAACGGCAGACCTAATGAGGGCGCCTCAATACGCTCGTGACTACTGCTGTAAGCATCGCGGAACAAGCCGAAGAGCAGCATCAACACCAGCAAACCACCCGAGACGCAGGCGGTAATGATAGAGACCTTCGGGTTGTGTTTAGCTTCGGGAGGCGGTTGCAAAGAACCAGCTGGCAAACGTCCGCCCGAGAGCAACAAACGCGCACCCGATGTTGCAGCCCCCAAACCCACCGCAATCAAAGCAATAAGCAAAATACCTGCCTGCAGCGCAGGAATATCCTGGGACTTAGCAGCGCCCAAGAGATAGCGACCAATACCGGGAATAGCGAAAACCTGCTCCACAGCAACAGCGCCCCCCAGCAAACCGATGAAGACCAAGCCTACTTGGTCAATAATCGAGGTCAGTGCCCTGCGATAAACACCGCACAGAATTGTTCCCGGTCGAGCACCGGCAAGACGCCAGACCTGTACCCATCGTTCATCGGCGACACCTGAAATAGCATCTGCCATCAGACGACCCATGAGCCCCCCAGCGGGCAACCCCAAAGCTAAAGCAGGCAAGATGGCAGTATCAAGCCCCGTCCAACCGTAAGGTGGCAACCACTGTAGCTGAACGCCCACAATCACCAGCAGGGCGCTCGCTAGCAGAAACTCAGGCATCGCGGTTAAGGCAACGCCTACCGGGCCCGAACCCTTCTGCGGCTGGCCTTTGAGCACACGCAAGGACGCAGGAGTGATAAGGGCAATCAGGGTGCTAAAAGCAACGACCAGGGCAAAAACTGTCAGGGTCAAAGAAACACCCAGAGCACCAAAAGCACCGGGGCCAACCTCACTGCCACTCACCCACGAATGCCCCAAATTACCTTGGAACACCTCTTTCCACCAGGTCAAGCTAACAGCCAGTGGACCGCGGTCAAGTCCCAACTGTTCACGCACGGCAGCCAGCGCCTCGGGTGATGGCTCAAGCTCTGCATAGCGGGCGCGCAAAATAGCAGCTGCCGGGTCAATGCGGGACATCCAGGGTAGCGCACCAGCAACCAAGAGCAGCACTACACCGCAAACTAACCGTGAAGCTAAAGCGATGAGGGCGCTACGGGGTATCCATCGCTTTTTGCCGGTCGGCGCGAGCTGTGCCGCTAAGGACGTACGGGGTTCGGTGGGTGTGGCTGACAACCTTTTACCTTTTCGATAGGTGGTAGGCACTCATCATGAAATCTAGCCGAAAGCCTGCCCCGAGGTTCTTTCAGGGCAGGCAAAGGCGTGAGTGGTGGGCAAGAAGCGGTCTGTAAGACTACTTGTCGATGCGGGTATCTGCAGTGACCAGCATACGTTCACGGGGGTCACGAGCAGCAGCGCGAACACGTTCTGATTCACCCTGGAAGACGCGCTCGTGCAGAAGCGGAATAGCGGCGTCGGTAGAGAGAATTTTAGCTTCGGCAAGTGCAATTGCTTTCTGGCGCTCTTCACCGGGCTTGGTTTCGGTTGCCTTCTTAATAGCTGCATCTACACCTTCATCGCACAGCTGCGAGATGGAGAAGCCGCCCTCACAGCTGAAATCAGCGGCGAAGTAGGCTACGGGGTCACCGGAGTCAAGAACGGTTGCGCGAGAGAGAATGAAAGCGTCGAATTTACCTTCGAGCGCGTCCGCTTCGATGTACTGGTACTCACGGACGTCCTGCTCAACGACGAAGCCGGCAGCTTCAAGCTGCTGTTCAATCAGCACTGCAACCTCGGGCAGTTCGGTGCGGTCGGTGAAGGTGCCCAAGCTAATCTTGATGCCCTCACCCCGTGCCGGTTCGCTGCGTCCTTCAAGGATCTGCTTGTATTCATTGTTATCACGCTGACCTGCGGCGTAAGGCAATGCTGGGCCGAGCAGACCGGCAGCTTCGTCCGCGTGATCTTCATAGGCTGAAGCAATAATTTGGGCACGATTAATCGCCTCACGGGCAGCCGCACGAACAGCGGGATCAGCGAAAGGACCAGACTCAGTATTAAGGTAGAGAGTATTGGTGCGGGGCATCGGAACCTCAGTGAGACGCTCAGCATCAATTGATGCTGCCTGACCCACCGGAATTGACTCAACAATATCAGCGTCCCCAGTACGTAGGGCTGCCGCACGAGCGGTTCCATCGGGCACGAACTTCACATCGATACCGGCTGCCTGAGCCTTTTCGCCCCAGTAATCGTCAAAGCGATCCAGAGTTGCACCGCTGACGCCATCTACTGACTTAATGACGTAGGGGCCGGTGCCCGTGCCCACAGGATCAACAGTCTGGTCTTTATAGGCTGAGGGGGCAAGAATAGCCAGCTGGGGGCTAGAAAGACGGTTGGGCAACAAGGGGTCAGGTTCACCGGTCTTAATGTGAACGATGTACTCACCCTCAGCGGTCACAGTCATCTCAATACCATTGAGAATACGCGGGGTAGGGGTCGCATCAATAGCGCGCTGCAAAGAGTTCACAACCGCCTCAGCGTTGAGTTTCTCACCGTTGTGGAATTTTACGCCCTCGCGAATGGTGAAGTGCCAGTTCAAATCATCGGTCTGCTCCCATTCAGTTGCCAATGCACCCAACGCATTCGAGTTCTCATCAAGAGTCACCAAGGTTTCAGCCGTTGACCAACGAGAAAGCTTAAAAGCATCATCGCTCAAAGGGGTCAGGCCAGAGCGAGGGGGCTGCATATGGGCAACAGAAATGCGCTCGCCGTTAGCGCCGCTTTTACTGCCGGTTTCGGTAGATGAGAAGCAACCGGTGAGACCGAATACACCTGCAAAAGCAAGCGCTGCCAAAGAGATTGCGCGATTATTTCGCTGTTTCATGGGGTTGTGTCCTTATATCTATCAGAGGTATGAAGATGCCTATGCGTGCTGGTGAGCGCTGGTGAGAGTCAGAAGATGATCACACCGGGAGGCAAAGTAGGGGTCGTGGGTAACGACCAAGAGAGAGGTCTGGGCATCGTGGGTGAGCCGCAGAATCGAATCAATGACGGTGTGAGAGGTTGTCGTATCCAGAGCGCTGGTAGGTTCATCCGCCACTATCAGTACCGGTTCGGGCACCAGCGCACGGGCAATGGCGGCACGTTGCGCTTGCCCACCAGAAATCTGATGCGGACGCCGTTCCAGCAAAGACGCATCGAAGTTCGCCTGCTCCACTGCCTGGCTAATCAAGGCCTGTGCATCGGCATCAGGTCGAAGCCGCTGAGCGGCGTGTTCCAGTGAGCGTCTGATAGTCCAACGAGGCACAAACGACGCTTGGGCGTCCTGAGGCACGCTTTGCACCAGATGCCGCCGCCTACGCTCGGGTGAAGTGGACGTGTCTGCCCACAGGGAACCCTGCACCGAAACCGTGCCAGAATCCGGTTTTACCAGACCTAAAATAACGTTCGCCAAGGTTGATTTGCCAGCACCCGAACGACCGGTGACAGCTAGGCTTTCCCCCGGAGCAACTACCAAACTAGTGGGGGCAAGTGCGGTGAACTCGCTGCGTCCCTGGATCATGGTGACCGAAACGTCGGTCACTTCAAGAGTGTTCACGCTGCTATTCCCCCTGTTTCTGCAGTCATTGAGGTCATGACACCGCGATGAACTTCAATGCGCCGCCCGTCCACACGCTGCGCCACCTCGGGGTCATGGGTGGTCAACACCAGAGTCTGCTGCGAGGAAATAACCGACAGCAGAAGGTCGAGTGTCTGGTCGCGGGTCTCATGGTCAAGGGCGCTGGTGGGTTCATCGGCAACAATAAGTTGAGCATCAGCAAGCACTGCGAGAGCAATCGCCACGCGCTGCGCCTGCCCGCCCGAAATCTCAGCTGGGCGGCGGCGTCCTACATGGTGCGGGTCAAGCCCCACCGCACGCAGAGTTTCTTCAACCCGGTTTTTGGGCTGACCGGTAACCTGCTGTAGCTGTCGAGTGATTTTATTGAGCGGGTGCAGAGCCTCGATACCGCGCTGGGGAATAAAACCGCAGCAATTATAGGTTCGAGTGATAGCACCTGTGACGCCCAGTGCCGGGCTAGTGGTTCCTGCCAAGAGTGAGAGCATGAGAGATTTACCGCTACCGGAATCGCCCGTCAGCACTACTCGCTCCCCCGCATTAATAATTAGCGAGGGAACCTGCAACAGGGTCTTGCGCTCTTTATCGAGGGTCGTGACCGCAATATCAGCAAGTTTAACCAGCGACTGGTGAGAGGAAATATTCTGTTCGACCATGTAGAATCTCCCTCGTCCACCTCAAATAAACCGCTAATGATAATCATTCTAGATAGGGTGTTGTGAGAGCGCAAATTACCGGAGCCAGCACCCGCTTATCCCGCAAACCCCGCATACCCTTACTTCTGGGCGCCCAAACCGCCTTTAACCTCAGCTTTTACGCAGTGGTTCCTTTTATCGCCCTGGTGCTGGCACAAAAATTTGAGCTGAGTGCCACCGCAGTCGGTATGGTTCTCGGCATCCGAACCTTCGCCCAACAGGGCATGTTTCTTGTGGGCGGCGCCCTCGCAGATTACTTCGGTGGACGCCGAATATTTTTGGTCGGCATCACGGTGCGCGTTCTCGGTTTCACCGCGCTAGCTCTCGGCACCGCTGTAACAAGCACAATCCCAGGGGTAGCCCTCGCCATATTCGTAGCGGGCACTGTATTCACCGGCTTAGGTGGGGCGCTCTTCTCTCCCGCCCTTAATCTTTACATTGCCCAGGCAGACCAACAACGCGCCGCTGAGGGAACAACCGCCGTCAACGGGCGTACCACTCTTTTCGCCTGGCTTAACGTCACCGGCGAGATAGGAGCGGTGCTCGGTCCCTTACTCGGCTACTCACTGATTGATCACGGCTTCACCTTGGTCGCTGTGGTAGGCGCAGCAGTCTTTATCCTGCTGTGGGGCATCTTCTGGTTCTTACTCCCCGATACCCAACAGGACGCGTCCGGTGACGTGTCCATATCCACGGCAGGTTCAACACCAGGTGGGGTTCTCGCGCAAAGCTCAATGATCTTTTCGCGCATACTCGCCGTGGTCAAAAACCGGGGTTTTACCCGTTTTGCAGCCCTGCATTCGGTCGACCTTTTCTGCTACAACCAGCTCTACTTTGCGCTACCGCTGATAGCCGCAGCTGTGCAAGATTCCCACAAAGTGTTAGCAGCAGCTTTTGCCGCAATATCTGTTGTGGTGCTGGTAGGTCAGGTGCCAATTTCTTATCTTTCGAGTAAGTTTAGTGTTGCCACCACGCTCAGGGTTGGTTACTGTATCAGCGCCTTGGGCCTGCTCATCCTCGGTGCGGCGCAGTGGAATACAGCTGATACTGCTCCGGTGTTCCTTGAGTCAATCGGCAGCCCAACGCTGATTATCACCGGTGCTCTGTTAATTGGAGCCGGGCACTTATTGGTTTCCCCGCAAGCGCTGAGCCATGTTTCTATCCACACCCCAACCCACGCCAAAGCTGCCTACCTCGGTTTCATTGCCACCTGCGGCGGTATTGCCGTGCTACTGGGCAACTTCGTGGTGGGTAGTGTTCTGGATATCGTTGCAGATGCTTTTCCCGCAGCTCAGCCTCTGGTATGGGTTGCTGCTGCACTAGTCATCACGCTAGCAGCTAGCCTGCAGCGTCCGCTCAACCACCGAGATTTCGACCTTCAATAACCTGCATACCCCTTGAAAAGGACGCCATAAGAACTGCCCCGGCTCTCCTCAGGAGATGCCCCGGGGCAGTATCTTTTACCGCTTATGCGTTGCGGTGAGCGGCATGAGCGCCGCGAGCACGATCCACAAGATCGTGGTATTCGCTTTCTGATTCAATCAGCTCATCGCGGTACTTCTGAGGAATGCGCTTGGACTTTTCCAACTCATTGTTGAGCTTCATGGAAAGTTCGTGGCGCTGCGCCTCGGGAGCGTTATCGGGTAGGTTCAGGTACTCTTCTGAGTACTTCTGGACGCGCTGGATGGTTGCCAGTGCCTTACCCTTGGGCGAGTAAAGCGATGCGAGAACAGTAATCATGAGAACACCGATAATAACTGCTAGCGACAGTTCGATACCGACCTCTGCAACGTGTACGGGTTCTCCATTGTTAATGAAGGGCAGGGTGTTTTCGTGCAGTGCGTGCAGAATCAGCTTGACACCGATGAAGGCAAGGATGAGCGCCAGACCCCAGGAGAGGTAGATCAGGCGGTCAAGCAGACCGTCAATCAAGAAGTAGAGCTGACGCAGGCCCATGAGGGAGAATGCGGTAGCAGTGAAAACGATGTAGCTTTCCTGGGTCAAACCGAAGATTGCGGGAATTGAATCTAGTGCGAAGAGGACGTCGGTACCGCCGATTGCTACCATGACCAGCAGCATGGGGGTCATGACCTTCTTACCGTTTTCTACGGTGAAGAGCTTATCGCCATCGTAGTAGTCGGTGGTGTGGAACATCTTTTTGGCGAGGCGCACGATGAAGTTGTTGGCTTCATCCTCGCCCTCTTCAGAGTCGGTAACTTCACCCTTGAGCAGGTTTCCTGCGGTCAGTAGCAAGATGATACCGAAGATGTAGAAAACCCAGCTCCAGCGTTCAATGGCAGCAGCACCTAAGAAGATGAAGATGGAGCGGGCAATCATCGCGAAGATAATGCCGAAGAGCAGTACTTTCTGCTGGTCAGCGCGCGGCACCTTGAAGGACGCCATAATGATGAGGAAGACGAAGAGGTTATCAACGCTCAGGGCCTTTTCGGTGATGTAACCACCGTAGTACTCAGCACCGTAGCGTGGACCGTCGAAGAACCAAATCACTAGACCAAAGAGCAGGGCGATGCCGATGTAGATGGCAGACCATACCGCTGCTTCTTTAATGGTGGGTTCATGTGCTTTACGCACATGGAAGAAGAAGTCGTACGCGAGTAGACCAAGAATAAATACCAGGGTAAGAATCCACTGGAGCCCAGAAATTTCCATGGGAGCCTTTCTTGTGGGATTGATAGGACAATGACCACAAGTCTCTCCCACCTGCTTATAGCAGGTACCATTCCGGAGTGACTTCCTTGGCTCTCGTGATGACGAAATGGTGTTGGCGGGGTACTCCCTTGCTCGTGCAACTACTTTACAGCAAAAGAAGTTTCGCCTGTGCAAGAGGTAGGTGTGAGTATCTCCATAGACACGCGCGTCATGACGTGAGATGGCAAAGCGCCGCCCCGTAACTTCTCTCAAGTGCGCGGCGGCGCGTTCTCAATGCCAGCTGCAGGCTCTATTACAGGGGGTCTCTAGAAAGTTTGGAAGGATGCGGTTACTTCATCGGCTACCTGCTGGGCTCGTTCCGGAGTTGCAGCAGTGACCGTGACGATTGAGGTCGCGGTACTGCCTGTTACCGGAACAAAGACGAAGACACCGTGCAGTTCTTTACCGTTTTTGGATGTGGTGTAGGTAGTGTGCTGAACCTTGCCCACCGGTGAGTCTTTCTCCACGAAGCCTGTAAAGTTCGCGCCCGATGCTTGGGTGTGCTGTCGTGCCAGTTCCTCGCTCACTCCACCCGCCACGGTATAGTCAGGCACCTGAATATTCACGTTTACTGCCTGGTCACCAGCTACGGGGGCAACCGCTATAGCATCTAGCTCAGTGAAAAATGTTTGCAGTTTCTGTGCGTCGAGGTTCATCTCAGGTGGCAACTGGGCAACAATCTCTTGCACCTGATCAGGGGTCTGCTGGGCATGAAATTCAGCCCAGTCACCGGGCACAGCAAATGACACGGCATTCGCCTGTGACGCTACAACTTTATGCCCTTCGGGTATCACGGGGGAAGGAAGCGCTGGTTCAGGTGGTGCGGTTTCCTCGGGTGTAGGTTCAGGTGCCGGCCCTTCCGTCATTTCGGGAGTGGGCTCAACTGTAGGTTCAGGGGTGGGGGTTGGTGCCACTGATGGGGTTGAGCTGCTGGATGCAGCGGACGACGGCGCAACTACAGGTTCTTGCGGTGTGCTGCACCCTGCAACAAGACCTAAGACTAGGGCTAAACCTGTTAGGCTGATGGAATTTTTCTGTGTTTTGTTCATGGTTGACAAACCCTCACTTAAAACTATTGAGAATCTCAGATTACCGCGCGCCCGTGTCTAATTTGGAATTTTGTGGGGGCGAACAAGACGCCATTAAATAAAAAAGAAGCGAGATCCTGATAACGCTGTCGCTTCTCAATAATAATTAGGCGTTAGGACGATCTTTCTGAACGTTAGTGGATTCGGGGCACAAGTGTTCTCAACAGGCTTGTACTGCTGAATCTGAGGAGCAGCAGTCTCATGAGACTACTCAGGACGCGCTACCGGGTTCTCCTGCTGTGCCACAGGTGCCACGGGCTGAGCGTTCGGAGAGATATGAGCTGCCATAGGCTGCTGGTGCGTGAAAAGCTAATCAATTACACCATAACGAGTAAGGATTTCACGCTGTTTTCTGGCATTAATCTGATGCAAACGACCGTTGATGAAGAAGGCATCAATCAGTAGATACCAGGGGGCATCATCCAGTTGAACAAAGTCATGCAATTGCATACTTGATATCACCTAGGTAATAACGGTATCCGCCCAAACCACCGGTGAAAAACCACAGAACCCAAGCAACTGTGGTGTTCTTTTTCTCGTTATCGTATGCCTTTTGCACAGCAACTAGCCGCGAAGCGTTATCAGTCGTGTGTTTTATCTTTCATCAAGTAAGACCGATGTGCAGGTTAGTCACCGGCACACAAAGCATTGCCCTAGCAAAGGTCCCCATATTTGATGACAGGGGCTCAGTCAAGGGTTGTGAAAATGCACGCTATATTAAGCGTGCCCTGCCGCCTGCATCTGCCGCAGTTCCTTTTTAAGATCCCCAATTTCGTCGCGCAAACGCCCGGCAAGTTCGAATTTGAGCTCTTCGGCTGCCTGCATCATCTGGGCATGCATGTTCTCAATGAGATCCATCAACTCTTCGGCACCTTCAGATGCCAGCCCGTCGGCGCGAACTCTCTCGCCCCGCGCCAAGAGGGCATCTGCTTCGGGTGAGGACGCCTGCTGGTCCTTGGCTTTTTTCGCGGCGGTTTGAACGGGTGCGGTTTTCTTACCCGCGCCCTTGCGCATCTTCAGCAGCTCTTGGGTGTCTTCGTCCTCGCGCGCAAGCTGGTCAGTAATATCGGCAATCTTCTTACGCAGTGGCTGCGGATCAACACCGTGTTTCTTGTTGTATGCCTGCTGAATCTCACGACGGCGGTTGGTCTCGTCAATAGCGGTCTGCATTGAATCGGTGATTTTGTCAGCGTACATGTGTACCTGACCTGAGACGTTTCGGGCAGCTCGACCGATGGTCTGAATCAATGACGTAGTGGAGCGCAAGAACCCCTGTTTGTCCGCGTCCAAAATAGCAACCAGCGAAACCTCAGGAAGATCAAGCCCCTCTCGTAGCAGGTTGATACCCACCAGCACGTCGAAGACGCCCAAACGCAGTTCGCGCAGCAGTTCAACGCGGCGCAGGGTATCAACATCCGAGTGCAGGTACTGAACTTTGATCCCGTGCTCAGTGAGGTAGTCAGTCAGATCCTCAGCCATGCGCTTAGTGAGGGTGGTGACCAGTACACGTTCATCGCGTTCGGTGCGGATGCGTACCTCATCCAGTAGGTCATCAATCTGACCGGTAGTGGGTTTAACGATGATCTCGGGGTCAATCAAACCGGTGGGGCGAATAATCTGCTCCACTACCCCATCAGCCTGCGAAAGCTCATACTTGCCAGGGGTTGCCGAGAGATAAACGGTCTGCCCAATGCGCTCTAAGAACTCGCCCCACTTCAGCGGGCGGTTATCCATCGCAGAAGGCAGGCGGAAGCCGTGTTCTACCAGGGTGCGCTTACGGCTCATATCGCCCTCGTACATGGCACCGATCTGCGGAATCGTTACATGGGATTCATCGACAATGAGCAAGAAATCATCGGGAAAGTAATCCAGCAAACAGTGCGGAGCGCTACCTGCTGCGCGTCCATCAATGTGCTGTGAATAGTTCTCAATGCCGTTGCAGTAACCCATCTGCTCCATCATCTCCAGGTCATACTGGGTACGCATGCGCAGACGCTGGGCTTCAAGCAGCTTGTTCTGGGACTCTAGTTCTTTAAGTCGTTCCTGGGTTTCGTGTTCGATGGATGCAATGGCACGCTTCATGCGCTCGGCACCGGCAACGTAATGGGAGGCGGGAAAAACGTACATCTCGTTCTCTTCGCGAATGATGTTGCCTGTCAGCGGGTGAAGGGTGTAAATCGCTTCAATCTCATCGCCAAAGAACTCAATGCGGATCGCGTGTTCTTCGTACATGGGAATAATTTCTACGGTGTCCCCACGTACGCGGAAGGTTCCGCGGTGAAAGTCCATGTCGTTGCGTACATACTGCATCTGTACGAACTGACGCAGCAGGGCATCGCGGTCCATTTCCTGGCCGCGTTCGAGGGTTACCATCTGCTCAACGTACTCTTCAGGAGTACCCAAGCCGTAAATACACGAAACGGTAGCTACGACCACCACATCACGGCGGGTGAGCAGGGCGTTGGTTGCCGAGTGGCGCAGCCGTTCGACTTCCTCGTTGATCGAAGAATCCTTCTCGATGAAAGTATCGGTCTGCGGTACGTAAGCCTCGGGTTGGTAGTAGTCGTAGTAGGAGACGAAGTACTCTACCGCGTTATTGGGTAGAAGCTCCCGTAACTCGTTAGCAAGCTGCGCCGCTAGGGTTTTATTTTGCACCATTACCAGGGTGGGACGCTGCAGTTTTTCAATAAGCCATGCAGAGGTTGCTGATTTACCCGTACCTGTAGCACCCATGAGCACTACGTCTTTTTCGCCGTTCTGGATGCGCTCGGTCAGCTCCGCGATTGCCTGCGGCTGGTCACCTGCGGGCTGGTACTCAGAGATAACTTCAAAGGGGGCAACAACGCGTTTGATTTCTTTGGCAAGGCTCATGCTTTTAAGATTAGTCCCCGCGCCCTACCCGTGAAAGCACCTACGCTACTGGAAGAATTAGCGCACACGCATCCACCTGTGCCTATACCCGAATACACAAAAGGTCTCCCCGGTGCATCACCGGAGAGGGCATATATTTTAGGGTTTGGCTATTGACAATCCATACCCAGCATGTTCGGCAGTGCAGAAAGGAACTGTAAGGCGGTGAAGATGAACCATAGCAAGAACGTTAAACAGCACCGAGACCCAGGGCTACGACTGCAGGTAGGCAAGTATTTCGGGGGGTACCGGGAGTGAGTCTGGGTGCATCTTGGCAGCCAGGTCAGCGCCCACACCGCTCATGAGGAGGGTAACGACAAGGTACCCCGGTACCAGCAGTAGGGCTCCTCACCACTTGGGGCCTTTGTAAAGGTCAGTAGTCCACGAAGCAGTTGAATCTTTGAAGACGGTGCAGAAGGCCTATCAAAATCTTTTTCGTAAAAATAGGTATGTATCAAGTAGTTTTCACTAGCAAAACGGCAAACCCGCCCTTCGCCCACCTGAAACGGGGCGAGGAGCGGGTCTGCGCTGTATTTAATTTAGTTCCTCAGGAGCAGAGCAGGTCTTGAGTACCCTACTCCCTGCGGGAGGGGTTAGGCTCCTCGGCGTGAACCGGTGGGCTTACCCGTGTTGGGATCAATTTGCACAGCGTCCATTGAATCGGTGCTGATGAACTCGTGGGTGGCGAACTTGCCAGCAGGCGCTCCAGCAATCGTCTTCTCCTGAGCATCCTGAGCAATTTCGTCAGCGGTGACAATGCGAATCTGACCGGTATTAGGTACCAGGGATTCAAATTCTGGTTCAGTACCGACTTCGTACTCCGGACGCATCACGACATCTTCAACGGATGAGATATCTTCTTGAGCACGGCGGTGGTATTCCTCAATGGGCAAGACGCGCTTCCACTGGCGGGTGCGCATCGGAGGCAGCTCACCGGCGTCCTCACGAACGCCTCGCACAATCATCCACATCTGCAGGTAGCCCAGTGCCAACACGGGCAGACCAATCACGATAATAACGTTCTGCAGTGCTTTGAGCCCATTATCGCCAGCGGAGACCAAGATGATGGCACAGACCATGCCGATGGCAAGTGCCCAGAATACGCGCTGACGGCGGGGTGCTTCGTCCTCATGACCGTTGGACATTGAATCCATCACCAGGGCTGCGGAGTCAATGGAGGTAACGAAGAAAAGGGTAATAACAATCAGGGTAACAACCGCTACGATCTGGTAGGCAGGGAAGTGACCGAGGAACTCAAAGAGTGCGGCAGGAATATCGCCTTCCTCAACAACGCGCTGAATCAAAGTGCCATTCTCGTTGCGTTCAATGTTGAATGCCGAGAAACCGAAGACGCCAAGCCACAACATGGTGAATAATGAAGGACCAGAAATTGCAGCCACGATGAACTGGCGAATGGTGCGACCTTGTGAAATCTTAGCGATGAACAAGCCAACGAAGGGTGCCCAGGTGATAGTCCATGCCCAGTAAAAGACAGTCCATGAACCGATCCAGCCGGTATCATTGAGCGCATCGTTGAAGAACAGCATAACGGGCAGTTTCTGGAAGAAGTAACCCGCAGACTCGATGGTGCCGGTGATGATGTAGCGTGAAGCGCCAGCCATCAAGATGAAGAGCATCAGGGCGATTGCCAGCAGAATATTGACGTAAGAAATCATCTTCACGCCCTTGTCCATACCAGCAACAACGGAGGCAATACCGGTAGCGGTGATGACAGCAATGATGATTGCCTGAACCCAGCCTTCCACCGGCACACCGTACATGATGTTCATGCCCGAGTTGATCTGCAGGGCACCCATACCGACCGAAACGGCGATACCGAAAACGGTTGAGATAATAGCAATGGAGTCAATGGCTTTACCGATTGGGCCGTGAATGCCATCACCCAGAAGGGGCTGGAATACAGAAGAAACGCGCGGGGGTAGCTTGCGCTTGTAGGTAAAGTAACCAAAAGCTAGACCGGGAACCACAAGAATAATCCACACGCCCAAACCAATGTGCAGGTTTGAAATAGCAAGCGAATCAAGAATTGCCTCGTTGCTCAAAGGCTCAACGCCCTCATAGGGCGGGTTAGCGTAGTGGCTGATAGGTTCAGCGGCACCCCAGAAGAGCAGCACCGCACCCACACCGGCAGCAAACATCATGCCAAACCAGGCAAGACCTGAATATTCGGGGTCTGCATCATCATCGCCCAACTTGATACGACCAAAACGGCTGACCGCCATGTAGACCAAGAAAATAGCGAAGATGGCAACGCCCAAAACGTAGAACCAACCCAGGTACTCAATGATGAAAGACGACATGATGCCGAAACTATCGCCCACCTCGGTGGGGAACGCCGCCATCGCGAGGGTAAAAATTAGAACGAATCCGGCTGAAAGAAAGAAAATAGCGGGACTGGTTCGCAGCCCCAAACGATCGTGTATCTTGTGAATCACGGTGTTATCCCTGTGGCACGTGTGTGACCCGCACCGGCATGACCACGGTGGCGCAGGCTCACCCCATCTTATTAAAGGTGACGTGCCATCATAGTCAAATTCCCTAGCTGATATCCAGCGCTTCACAAGCCTTAGGGCACTCTTATGACCCAGCTGTCTTCAACTCTTGAATTTTTAGCCAGATTTGTTCAACCTGCCCGCGAGTTTGCTCAATGTTACCGCTGTTATCAAGCACCCAGGTAGCTATCGCCCGACGCTGACTATCGCTTGCCTGGGCGTTCATGCGTACACGCGCATCAGCCTCGCTCATACCGCGTATACCCACTAGGCGCTGCACACGCACCTCGGGGTCTGCCTCAACGACAATAACCGCGTCAAAACGATCAGCCTGACCGGTTTCGGTGAGCAGTGGTATGTCTTCCACGATAATGCCGCTAAAGTCCGGGGTTTGTTGAGCGTAATCTGCGATGCGGGCTGATTCCTCACGCACTGCCGGGTGTACTATGGCGTTGAGCTTTTCACGAGCCGCCGCGTCCTTGAAAATAATCTCAGCCAAGGCTGCCCTGTTCAGGCTACCATCGGGGTGAAGAATGGAGTTACCGAAGGTTTCTGCTGTTTGGGTAAGGACGCGATGCCCCGGCTGCATCAGCTGACGAGAGATAGCATCAGCGTCGATAACCGTGGCCCCCTGTTCCTCTAGTATCTTCGCCACTGTTGATTTACCCGAACCAATTCCACCGGTAAGCCCTAGCCGCACGCTTTTCTCCTTTGAGCCGTGTACTCGTATTCCCCCATTCTGCCACGCTCCTCCGTAGCTAACGCGCTGGGGCGTAGAATGAGAATCAATATGACTGAAGAAACTCGCGCCACTCGCTACACCGTTATTTCCCACCGTGAACCAGTTGAATCTCTACTTGAGATTAAAAGAAGCGAGTTCATTGGGCACGTCAAACGCGTAGAATCCGAGGCAGAGGCCCGCCAATACATTGAATCTCTACGTAAGGTTTACCATAATGCACGGCACGTATGCTCGGCTTTTGTTATCGGAGCCGATCGGGAGATTCAACGTTCATCTGACGACGGCGAGCCAGCTGGTACAGCGGGTATCCCCATGCTTCAAGCCCTGTTGTCGCGCCGCGCCCACCACTCAGAGGGCACCGAGGCAACTGATCTCTCTGATATCTGTGCCGTGGTGGTGCGTTACTTTGGGGGCATCAAACTGGGCGCTGGCGGGTTAGTACGTGCCTATACGGACGCGGTGGTTCAGGTTCTCGACGAGGCTCCCCTGGTGACCCGCCAGCGACTGCGTCTGGGTGAGATCATTATCAGCCACGCTGATGCAGGGCGCTTCGAGAACGACTTACGCTCCCACGGTTTTACCGTCATAGGTACCGACTATCTTTCAGCCCACGCCGTTGTTCGCATCGGTGTTGCTGATGAAGATCAGAACAAAGAGAAAGCAAACGAACAGGTAGCTGCGCTCTCTGCCGGTTCAGCAACCGTCACTTGGACAACCACCGAGTGGGTGTAGTTCTCTCCCTGGTAACATCTCGATGTTCCGGGGATCAGGCTGATGCCTGGCCCAGATACAACAAAAGACCCCACCTTCTTAGGTGGGATCTTTTGTGAGCTAGAAGCTAGGCTTTCATCCTATAAGGGATTAGTTGCCGGTCAGCTTCTTACGCAGTTCAGCAAGTGCCTCGTCTGATGCAAGGGTACCTGACTCAGCAGCCTTGTCGTCTGATGAGTATGAGGTGGGTGCTGCTTCTGCGGGTGCTGAAGATGATGAGGATGCGGGCGCTGCTGCAGCTGCTTCTGCGTCTGCTTCAATTGCCTTAGCAACCTGTACCTTGTGAGCTTCCCAGCGAGCCTGAGCGTCAGCGTACTGCTGCTCCCATGCTGCACGCTGGGTTTCGAAACCTTCGAGCCATTCGTTGGTCTCGGGGTCGAAGCCCTCGGGGTACTTGTAGTTGCCCTCTTCGTCGTATTCTGCTGCCATGCCGTACAGAGCGGGATCGAATTCGGTTGACTCGGGGTCAACGCCTTCGTTTGCCTGCTTGAGTGACAGTGAGATGCGGCGGCGATCGAGATCGATGTCGATAACCTTGACGAACAGTTCGTCGTTCACTGAAACAACCTGCTCAGCCAGATCTACGTGGCGAACAGCAAGTTCTGAGATGTGAACGAGGCCTTCGATGCCGTCTTCAACGCGTACGAATGCGCCGAAGGGAACAAGCTTGGTAACCTTACCGGGCACGACCTGACCGAGAGCGTGGGTGCGCGCGAAGGTCTGCCAAGGATCTTCCTGGGTTGCCTTGAGTGACAGTGAAACGCGTTCGCGATCCAGGTCAACTTCAAGAACCTCTACGGTTACTTCCTGACCTACTTCAACAACCTCTGAGGGGTGGTCGATGTGCTTCCATGACAGTTCTGATACGTGTACCAGACCGTCTACGCCGCCAAGGTCCACGAATGCACCGAAGTTGACGATTGAGGAAACAACGCCTGAGCGAACCTGACCCTTTTCGAGCTGGTTGAGGAAGGTTGAGCGAACCTCTGACTGGGTCTGCTCGAGCCATGCACGGCGTGACAGAACAACGTTGTTGCGGTTCTTGTCGAGCTCGATAATCTTCGCTTCGATTTCCTGACCGATGTAGGGTGCCAAGTCACGAACGCGACGCATTTCAACGAGTGAAGCGGGGAGGAAGCCGCGCAGACCGATGTCGAGGATAAGACCACCCTTGACAACTTCGATGACGGTACCGGTAACAACACCGTCGTTTTCCTTGATCTGCTCGATGTCGCCCCAGGCGCGTTCGTACTGTGCGCGCTTCTTGGAGAGAATCAGGCGACCTTCTTTGTCTTCTTTGGTGAGGACAAGAGCTTCAACTTCGTCACCAACGGAAACAACTTCGCCGGGATCTACGTCGTGCTTGATGGAAAGTTCACGTGAGGGAATAACGCCTTCGGTCTTGTAACCGATGTCGAGAAGAACCTCATCGTGGTCTACCTTGACAACTTCACCTGAGACGAGATCGCCGTCGTTGAAGTACTTGATGGTTGCATCGACTGCTGCGAGGAAGTCTTCTTCAGTTCCGATGTCGTTGATTGCAACCTGAGGAGTGTTGGTGCTCAATGTAAAGGGCTCCAATATGGATAGATATGGTTAGTCAGTACAGTCGGCTTATTGCACAGGCGGACGCGGAAATCTTGGGTTTGAAAGCTCAAGACGCGTTCGCGAGGCGATAAAGGGCGAGTGGTTCACTCTGTACCGAGGTTTATTCGGACAATTGCGCGCGTTAATAACACGCACTTTTCAATAGTAGGGGTGCGCGTTAGTTTTAATCAATGTTTTGGGGCGTGTTGCTGTGTGAGTTTGGTGCGAAACACACTGGCAGAGCGAGAATAGACGGCAATCCGCGCGTCCGGGTGTGTCGCACCACCCTCTAGCTAAGATCTGCGGGGGTGATGAACATTGACTGCCAACCAGTGAGCGGTTCTTTGGGAATGATTTCTTCTTCGGTGTGGCTACCGTAGATTTCGAACCCGCGGCGCTGATAGTTGGCGAGCGCATGAGCGCCATCTAAGGTGCAGGTGTGTACCCACACGCGTTTGACCGGTGGCAGGGGGTGGCGAGTGTGCAGGTCCCAGGCTCTGTTCACCATCGCGGTGAGCAGGGCGCGTCCGAGTCCTTGCCCGTGAGTGTTTTCCAGCAGACCGAAGTAGAGAATCTCGGTTTCGGTGTGTGCTTGCCTGTTGGAGGTTTCAACGTGAGCGGCAAGTTGGCAATAGCCGGAGGGTGTTCCGTTGACGGTCAGTAGCCAGATTTCGGCGCCTGCTTCAGCTAGTTCGTCTGCCCATTGTTGAAAGCTCCAAGTGAGGCGTTCGTACCAGCGCCAGGGCCCGCCCACCGCGGAGTAGAGCCAGCGGGCGAGTTCTGGGGTGGGGTGCTCGACCCGTTCCAAGCGCGCATTTTCGGGCAGAACAGCCTCCCCCTTATCGGCAGGTGCTTGAAGCATCTGCAGATAGGTAATGGTTACATCTTGCGCGCGGGTTTCTATCTGAGTTTTATCTGCCATTTAGTGACCAGCCTGGTGCCAGGATGCGCCGGTGCCGGCTTGTACATCAAGGGGTACAAGCAGTTCGATAGCACCGCTCATCTCTTCTTCAAGCAGACGAGCTGCCTGTTCTTCTTCACCGGGGGCGACTTCGAGAATCAGTTCGTCGTGAACCTGTAGCAGCATGCGGGTTTGCAGCTTTTCAAGACGCAGGCGCTCATGCACGTTAAGCATGGCGACCTTCATAATATCTGCCGCTGTTCCCTGAATGGGAGCGTTGAGCGCTGCGCGTTCGGCGGCTTCGCGACGCTGACGGTTAGAAGTGCCAAGATCAGTCAGGACGCGGCGGCGGCCAAACATGGTCTCTGTGTAACCGGACTTGTTGGCGTCTTTCACGGTGTTACGCAAGAAACGCCCTACCTTGCCAAAACGCTGGAAGTAGTTGACCGTGAGCTTTGATGCTTCTTCAACGCTGACGCCCAGCTGCTTGGAGAGACCAAACTTAGTCAGACCGTAGGCAAGACCGTACGACATTGCCTTGACCTTCGCGCGCATTTCCGAGGTTACCTCTTCGGGTTCTACGCCGAAGACCTGGGAGCCAACAAAGCGGTGGAGGTCTTCACCATCACGGTAGGCCTGCACTAATTTTTCGTCGCCTGAGAGGTGCACCATGATGCGCATTTCAATCTGTGAGTAGTCGGCAGTTAGTAGGATGCTGTAGTTAATACCGTCCACCGCTGCGGGGTCGACTACGAAAACGTCACGAATCTTACGCCCCTCTTCGGTGCGAATCGGGATGTTCTGCAGGTTGGGCTCAATGGATGCAAGACGACCGGTGGTGGTGGCATTTTGCTGGAAGGTGGTGTGTACGCGTCCGTCTGCTGCCACAGCTTTACCCAGTCCCTCAACGGTCTGCTTGAGTTTGGTGTAATCACGGTAGGTGCCCAGTGCCTGCAAGAAATGAGCACCATCTGAATCGGGGCTGATATTCAACAGCAAATCAGCCATCGACTCAGCATCTGTGGAGTAGCCGCTCTTGAGCTTACGAGTCTTGGGTAAATCGAGCTCTTCAAAGAGAACCGCCTGCAGCTGCTTGGGCGATCCCAGGTTCACTTCGTGACCAATGACCGCAAAAGCAGCCTCTTTGGCACGCTGAATATGAGTGTCGTAGTAGCTCTTGAGCTCCCCCAGCACCTCGGTGTTCAGGGCAATGCCGTGGCGTTCCATCTCAGCCAAAACCTTAGCTAGGGGCAGCTCCATAGTTTCTACCAGAGCCAGCTGCTCTTGAGCGACCAAATCGGCGTGAAGAGCGTAGGCAAGCTCAAGCACAAAACGTGCAACTAGCCCCTGGTAGGCGGTGTTGACAGCAACATCAGGGGCGAAAAGATCCCCCTGCGATGGCTTAGTCTCAGCTTCTTCTTGCGGGAAAGAGTCGAGCAGGTATTTTTCGCTGAGCTCCTGCATCATCGCGGTGAAGCTGCGCTGCTTAGCGGTGGGAATGAAACCGCACACATAAGAACTGAGCATAGGGTCGTCAACAACGCCTGCAAGCTCAAACCCTCGGGCAGCAAAGTTCTTGTACTGGGATTTAACGTCAAAAACAATCTTGGCAGCGGCGGGGTCAGCCAACCAGTCAGCCAGAGCGGTTTCTAGCTCCGGGGAGATTTCTACAGCATCAATCCAAGCGGGTTCAGCGCCAGCAAGCAGCACCATACCCAGAATCTGCTTCTCGTGGGCGTTGCCCGCCTCAGGTGCATCCGTATCGAGTACGGGGTGCAGAACAATAGCATCCGCTAAACGTTCGGGCACCTCAGTAGCGCGTTCAACCGCAGCGATATAAGCAGATGCACCCTCCAACCAGGTGCGCAATTCAGCGGCAGTGGTGATTGCCTGTGTCTCACCCATCGTCATATCAACCTGAGCTGCCGCCTCGGCTTCACGCCCGGCAAAGGTTTCAGCAACGCGCTTGCGAATGGTGTTAAATTCGAGCTCATCAAAAAGTTCGTTCAGCGCTTCGTGGTTAGGGCCGAAGTCATCCATGTCTTCAAGGCTGATCTCCAGCTCAAGATCATCCACCAGGCGGTTGAGCTGGCGGTTACGCAGCACGGCGTCTACGTTCTCGCGCAGAGCCTCACCCTTCTTGCCCTTAATCTTGTCTTTGTTCTCCAGTACGCCCTGCAAATCGCCGTACTCGTTGAGCCACTTGGCCGCAAAGCCGGGGCCCACGCCCGGCACGCCGGGCAGATTATCAGCCTGTTCACCGGTGAGCGCCGCAAGATCAGGGTAGATATGCGGGGCAACCTTATACTTCTCTTGAATCTCAGCAGGACCCATACGGCGGATACCCTTAGAAACACCAGAAGTCACCGGGTAGAGCAGGGTCACACCGTCGCCGACCAGCTGAAAGGAATCACGGTCGCCAGAAATAATGAGCACCTCAAAACCTGCGTCTTTGCCGCGGGCTGTCATGGTGGCAACGATGTCATCAGCCTCATAGGATTCCTTGGTAATCCACGGAATATTCAAAGCCTCAAGAGCTCGCTGAATCAGCTCAATCTGCCCCGCAAATTCAACGGGGGTCTCATTGCGTCCACCCTTGTATTCGCTGTACTGTTCAGCGCGGAAGGTCGGACCAGAAAGATCAAACGCCACCACAATATGAGTGGGGTTCTCAGCTTTAATCTGCCCTAAAAGGGTGTTCAAAAAACTGTAGACAGCGTTGGTGTATTGCCCCGAAGATGTCTGAAAACTCTCAGGGGGTACACCGTAGAAAGAACGGAAAGCCAGTGAATGACCGTCAATAAGGAGCAGGCGGCCAGTGGGTTCTTGAGTATTTGAAGTCATCACGGGGTCAATCCTACCCGCTTACCCAGCATCGATGCACCCGATATTCTCCAAAGCACATGAGGTTCACCCCGTACACTTAAGGCTAGATTCTTATCTCCTTTAAAACCCTCCATGAAAGCGAGCACCGTTATGTCTACGCCCCATCTCTCCCCCGATTTCACCGACCAGCTCAATCGCCACGGAATCCCCCAAGAACTGCACGAACATTTGCGTGCAGTAGGTGTGGGGTCGCTGGTTGAGAAGTTGGGCATTGTCTTTAGCGAATTCACCGCAGAAAAAACAGTTGCCACTATGCCCGTTGCGGGCAACACCCAGCCCTACGGTCTTTTGCATGGGGGCGCATCCGCCGCTTTGGTTGAATCGGTTGGGTCTTTCGCCGCTAATCTACACGCGGGAGCAGGACGCGCCGCTGCCGGGGTGGATTTGAATATCACCCACCTGCGCCCCGCACTATCGGGCACTGTGACTGCCACCTGCACCGCCGTCAAATTGGGCAAAACCCTCTGCGTTCACAGCGTTGATATCGTAAACGATGCTGGCAAACTCATCGCAACCGGTCGCATCACCAACGCCCTCATTGACCTGCCGAAGTCAGCCAGTGTTCCCCACGTGCCCTAAGCAAAGTTTCAGAACCCTAAGGTGCGCTTATTCACACCTCTCTCATATGGTGATGCCTGAAGTCTCGCTCAGAGTTGATACCGATTAGGATTAAGCGGTAAATTCCGCAAGGTTTCAGCACCTTGCCACACATCTCCAAGGAACTTCTATGAAGAGAATCCCTCTGCTCGTTTGGATCATCATCGCCATCGCCTCCGGTGTGCTCATTGGTTCATTCACCCCAGGCATCATCAGCGGCGTCAACGGTGCTACCGGCTGGGCACTACCCACCGACCTCGTTGTTCAGCTTTTTGTTTCATTCTCCACCGTATTCAGCGCTTTCTTGAGCTTCGCTATTCCGCTGATTATTATCGGGTTCATCGTGCCGGGCATCGGTTCGCTCGCCAAGGGCGCAGGTAAGCTGCTGGGCACCACCCTCGGTTTGGCCTATTTCTCCAGCGTGTTTGCAGGTTTTGTGGCAATCACCGTTGCTCTGCTGATCTACCCCACCATTTTGAAGGGGCAGCGCCTCACCTCTTTTGAGAACCCCGAAGAGTCACTCTCAGCCGGTTACCTCACCTTCACCCTTGATCCAATTATGTCGGTCATGAGCGCCCTGATTCTCTCCTTCATCCTCGGTCTTGGTCTTACCGCCCTGCCCAACAAGAACCTGTTGGGTATCTTCCAGGACTTCCAGACCATCATCGAAAAGCTGTTGAGCTACGTCATCATTCCCCTGCTGCCCGTACACATCGTGGGTGTCTTTGCGAATATGACCCTTGCCGGTGAAGTTGCCATGATTCTGCAGGTCTTCGGCAAGGTATTCATCATGGTTATTCTACTGCACTGGACTATGCTGCTCATTCAGTACACCGTTTCAGGTGCCATCACTAAGCGCAACCCCATCACCTTCTTGAAGAACATGATGCCTGCCTATTTCACCGCTTTGGGCACCCAGTCATCTGCGGCAACCATTCCTGTAACGGTTCGCAGCGCTAAAAATGCTGGCGTTTCGGGTCGTATCGTTGATTTCGCAGTGCCCCTGTGCGCTAACATCCACCTCTCAGGTTCGATGATCACCATCACCTCCTGCGCCGTAGCGGTGCTGTACATGACCAACGGCGACCTTTCTCTCACAAGTATGGTTCCCGTGATTCTGGTGCTCGGTGTCATGATGGTTGCTGCTCCCGGTGTACCCGGTGGCGCTGTGATGACCGCAATCGGTCTGTTGCAGTCCATGCTCGGTTTCGATGAGTCAATGGTGGCTCTGATGATCGCCCTTTACCTGGCTCAGGATTCTTTCGGTACCGCAACCAACGTCACCGGTGATGCCACGATTGCCGCGGTCACCGAAACCATCGCCAAGAAAATCGGTGCTCACAATGATGACGATGAAGCTGCCTACCTCGAAGAAACAGCGGCTGTAAAGGCATAGTTCTTCACTTCAAGACCCTTTTTCAGCAGACCGCCCCGCCACGCACTCCCTCAGTGCGTAGCGGGGCGTTTTATTATTCCCTAGAATTAGTTGAGATAAAAAACGCAGAAGGGCATTAGATCATGAACAAACAACTTTTAGGACGCATCGCCCTGGTTCTCACTATTCTGTGTGTGGTGATCGCTGTGCAACGCGGCGGGCTGTGGTGGCCGGTCACAGCTTTGGGCGCAGCGATAACGCTCTGGGGCACCTCCCCCGGCGCGTCCGGCGATTAGCGGACGGATGCGTCCGCCCTGCAAGGGGCTAGTCTCATAGGGTCTTTAGACACTAGAGTCTGCCAAGCAAAGCAAAGCAGACACAATAATGCTCCCCACTACATGTGAGGGAGCATTACTTATATACCGTGGCTGGTCTTATGAAACCTGGTTAACGATGGTCTCAGCAACTTCACGCATTGAGAGACGACGATCCATAGAGGTCTTTTGAATCCAGCGGAAAGCCTCAGGTTCAGTGAGCCCCATCTTGGTGATAAGCAGCGACTTAGCGCGATCAACGACCTTGCGGGTTTCAAACTGCTCCTTAATAGAGCTAACCTCTTTTTGCAAGGCAAAAATCTGCTCGTAGCGGCTAATGGCTACCTCAATAGCGGGAATCAAATCATTCGGAGTGAAGGGCTTGACAACGTAAGCCATAGCACCGGCTTCGGTGGCACGGTCAACGAGTTCTTTCTGACTGAAAGCTGTCAGCAACACCACAGGGGCGATCTGCTCTTTGGAGATAGCCTCAGCTGCTGAGATGCCGTCCATAATAGGCATTTTGACGTCCATGAGCACCAGATCGGGGCGGTGCTCACGCGCCAGCTCAACAGCAGTCTCACCGTTATCAGCTTGCGCGACAACCTGAAACCCCTGGCTTTCAAGGATTTCAACAATATCGAGGCGAATCAGAGCCTCATCCTCTGCCACAACAACAGTGCGCGGTTCCGCTTCCAGGGCTTCTGGAGTAGTCTTCTCTGACATCACTCTCTCCTGTAAGAATTACGAATTAAACAAACTATATCTATTCTTACATGCCACGTACCAAATATAGGCGTATTGCTTATTATGAAAGCGGTGGGGTGTACCACCGTCAGCAGGACGCAGCGCCCCTCGTCTTGCAAGAGCACATTTGATAATCTCAGGTGCTGTGTATCGCCACGGAACAATGAGCGTTGCAGTAACACAGCACATTGTCCAAACGACGAGTACGGCATGAAGCCCCAGCCAACCTACAAGCAAGCCTCCAGTTGCTGGCACAAGAACAAGAGATAAACTTGATCCACTTGAAAGGGCAGTCACGACCCCGTCTTGTTCACCCTCTGGTATTTTCTTAGCGACTAAAGACATCTGGGCGGAGGTCACAATTATTCTGTATCACAGCGGCAACTGATACGAGAAAAACTAATGCTGACATGTGGTCTGCGGCTATTGCCATCAGCAGCACGAGGGCTAATTGAGACACCATGGCAACGAACCATATATTTCCAACAGGATATAGTCTTTGACATGCGCCGGCACTGGGCGAGTAAAAAAGAGCTGGCATCAAGGTTAAAAAGAATAAATATAGCGTCACGAGAGACGGGCCGACGCGTAGTTGAAAGTTTATAAGAATCGCAGTGAGAGCAACCCAATTACCGACCATCGATACAGTAGACCCTAATATCAAACGGTGACCGTTCTTCATAGATCGACTTCACGCCCGCTACCACGATGTAGCAGTGATTAAGAATGTGCGCCGTGTTTGCTTGCCTGTACCTGAGTCTCACCAGGTGACTGCCCAGGTGGTATTTCCGTCTTTTCGAACACGTTTTCTATTGCTTGCCATTCTTAAATTATGCACTCGTGTCAACAAAAAACCCTCTCTTGTCAACAAGAGAGGGTTCATATGCCGTCTGACTAGGCGTTTTATTGTGCCCAAGGTGGGACTCGAACCCACACATGTTTCCATACTGCATTTTGAGTGCAGCGCGTCTGCCAATTCCGCCACTTGGGCTTTACACAACGTGCATCCACTACTTTACACAAGTTTTCCCGAAAACAAAAATTGGCTGGTCACCAAACCCCGTGACGGGGTGAGTGACCAGCCATTTTATGCTCTTACGGCTCTAGTAGCTGTTGAGTTTTAGTCGTGGAAAGGACCAACAGTTGAGCGCCCCTGCGGAAGAACCGCACCAGCATCATCGAGGTCACCCACACGGTGAACCTTCACGAGGTTGGTTGAACCAGCTGATCCGGGAGGTGAACCGGCAGTGATAACTACGAAGTCGTTTACCTTTGCCTGACCAGTTTCGAGCAGGTGACGATCAACGAATGAGGTGATTTCGTCGGTGTTCTTCGCGCGCGGTGCGTCGGAAGCCTGAACACCCCAGAGCAGGCTCATGAAAGCGCGCACGTCGCGGTTGGGCGAGAAGGCAATAACGGGGCGTGCAGGACGCAGACGAGCCAAGCGACGAGCGGTATCACCTGATTCGGTGAACGCAACAATCTGACTAACCTCAAGCTGGTCAGCAATGTTCACAGCCGCGCGGGTAATAGCACCGCCACGGGTCTTAGGTGATGTGCCCAACTGGGGAACACGCAACATGCCACCCTTTTCGGTGGACGAGATGATACGTGCCATGGTCTGAATGGTGATAATGGGGTACTTACCCACTGAGGTTTCGCCGGAGAGCATCACAGCGTCAGCACCATCAAGAATAGCGTTCGCGCAGTCTGAGGCTTCAGCGCGGGTGGGGGTCGGGCTCTGAATCATGGTTTCAAGAACCTGAGTTGCCACAATAACGGGCTTCGCCCAGCGGCGTGCGAGTTCAATCGCGCGCTTCTGCACCAGGGGAACCTCTTCAAGCGGGAATTCCACACCGAGGTCGCCACGGGCAACCATGATGCCGTCAAACTTATCGACGATGTCCTGCAGATTATCTACAGCTTGGGGCTTTTCAACCTTAGCAATGACCGGAATACGGCGACCTTCTTCGTCCATGATTTCGTGAACACGAATGATATCTTCACCCGAACGCACGAAGGAAAGTGCGATGATGTCTACGCCCAGGCGCAGAGCGAAACGGAGGTCGTCCTCGTCCTTTTCTGACAGAGCGGGAATCGATACTGCAACACCGGGCAGATTCAGGCCCTTATTGTTAGATACAGGACCACCAACAACGACGCGGGTGGTAACGGTGCGCTCGTCAACCTCTACAGCTTCGAGGCGAATCTTACCGTCATCGACCAGCAGAATATCGCCGGGGTTTACGTCACCGGGCAGACCCTTGAAGGTGGTGCCTACGATTTCTTTGGTGCCAGGAACATCGTCGATGGTGATTTTAAAGGTATCGCCGGGTTCGAGGATTTCAGCGCCGTTTTCGAACGTTGCAAGACGAATCTTGGGGCCCTGCAAGTCTGCGAGAATCGCTACGTCTTTGCCGAGCTTTTCGCTCTGCTCGCGGATGGTCTTGTAAGAAGTCTCATGGACGGTGTGGTCACCGTGGCTCATGTTGAGGCGGGAAACGTTCATGCCCGCTTCAATAGCTTCTGCAATTTTATCGGGAGCAGAGATAGCCGGACCAATGGTTACAACAATTTTTGCACGTCTCATGTATTCAACCTTAGTAAGTTAACGGTGTTATACAACTGAGTCATTGAGTTCTATAAGCAGAGTTCATCGATTGTTTACCGAGTAATAAAACCCAGCAAGTTCGCATACAGCCATGAATGACCCAACATTGTTACTTTCCAGTATATGGGATTTGTGGGCAACAAAGCTAGGAGAGGAAGGATTTTTCGGCAAAAACTCGACAAAAGACAACCAAACCCACTATTTACCACACCAATTCACAACACGCCCCGCCTAGCACCGTCCATGAACTGCTCCCAGCACTAAAATAAGTATTGTTAATACCATATAAAGAAGGTAGCTCCTGTGTCTTTTTCAGCTCCAGTTCTCATTCTCTACGGTTCAACCTACGGTCACACCGAAAACTATGCTCGTTGGCTGCAAGAGAAACTTGCAAACGCAGGTTTCGCCCATACAACGACCCTCGCTATCAGTGATGTCGATGAAGATGCTCTCACCGACACGAGCATCGTAGTAGTTGGCACCTCAGACTACGGTGGGTTCCTCAACGGTGCGTCTACCCTGCGTAAGTTCCTGCCGCAGCTAGAAAACAAAAAACTCTTTTTCTTCACCGTCTCCTTCAACGGGCTTGTGGGATCAACCCGAGAAAAACTCGATGAGAAGGTTGTCAAGAGCTTCACCCCGGCTCTAGTAGCGACTGCACCTACCTTCCATTTGCGCGGCGGCTTAGACCATACCCGCCTCTCAACCACTCACAAGACAGTTCTGCAGGGTGTACGTGTAGCGCTGAGCACCAAACTGAAAAAGAACCTCGGCAACCAGCAAATGCTTGAGAGTTTCAGTCAGGGCAAAGCCGACTACTCGGATCCAGAGAGCCTTAATCCTCTGGTTCAAACAATCGTTGAAGCTCAAGATGCATCTGCTTCCTAAGGCGCAGAGCACCAATCAACCACAGCGCGGAAGAACTCGTCAGGAATCTGCAACAGAATACCGGCACCATCACCGGTACCTTCATCAGCGCCCACCGCACCACGGTGCTCCAGACGGCGCAGGGCAACCAGAGCGTGATCCACAATATCGTGACCTGCCGTACCGCGAAGGGTAGCAATCATGGCGAGACCGCAGGCGTCCTTCTCAAAATCAGGATTATACAAACCGGTGGCTTCAAGAATCACCGCGAAGATTTTAAACAGTGGGGGGCTGTTGCGCCTACCATCTGGTTATCAGTCAGGCGTAAAGCTCGTTTCTCTCTACAAAACAGGCGTGTGCCCAGATCAATTGCACAGTGTCTCTTGCGAGAATATCTTGCGATGCGTGCCCCAGCATCTTGTGCTGAGGGCAGATACGGGAGGGTGCAGACGAGTACTTAGCTTCCCAGCTAGAGTGGAGCCGCGCCATTGCAGCGTGCGGGTGAAAATCTGCTATCGCCTTGCACAGGTAAAGGGGGTAGTTTCATCTGTAGGGCTGAGACAAAGACACAAGGTTTTTAGTGTGTGTGATGCTAAAAACGTGTGCCCACACAGTGAGTTAGGTATAACTCGAGGTGTTTCTATAGTGCCTAACCTAAGTTACGCCCGCGTAAAATCAGTGTTTCCTTTCTCATATTTCGATATTTTTTGCCCGTTGCATCTCTGCGCTGGGTTGTGGTGGGGCTTTGCTGCTAGTAGCTGAGGGGTGTTCCGAGGTGTCTGCGTCAAGCTACATCTTCGGTGCGGGAGTAAAGTAAAACTATGCTTTCGATAACCTCGCACAATCTGCTTCAGCTCACCCGCCCTACCCCGGATTTTGGTGGTCTTGTGCCTTCTCTCTACTGCAGTTGGGCAGTGTGGGCAGAGCAGGACGTGAGCGGCAACTGGTACCTTCCACCCGACTTTGACCGCGCGTCCGCCCTTGAATTCCCCGTACACCAACCCGACGCTGAATTCCCGCGTGAGCTGGTGCAGCAGCTGCACACTCGCGCTATTTTTGTGGGGCTGGCTCCCGGGGAATCGGGGCTCAGGCGAGTAGCTGGAGTCGACGACTGGCTACCTTTTCACGCCCCCGGACGCTCCCGCGACGATCGAGTCGCCGAGGCACTGCGTGGTACCCCGCTCTGGGGCTCATTCATGACCGACTTGTTGCCACTGATTCACCGCGACAAATCGCTATTGCTCTCAGGCTGGTTGAAAGATCCGCGCAACACTGCTGAAATCACCGAGAACTTTGCGGCATGGGAGTGGCTAGTGCAACAAATCGGAGCGCTTACGAATGAGAGTAACCGCACTCCGCCCATTCTCTGCTTCGGAGCGCAAACCTACGCCTATGCCCAACTTTTTCTCACCGGCAACAAACGTCTAACCGCACGTGAGTACACTGTTATAAAACTCGATAGCTACTCCCCTGCCAACCGAAAAATTAACACGGTCTCCTACCGCGATCTGGTAATCCAAGCACTTGAGATGGCCGCACCTGAGCTTTTGGAAGAACCGTAGTATGAGCGGCGGTTATTGCTTGGCAGGCGACAAATAAAACTGTTGCTACACCGAATAACAGCGCAACAGCAGCCTTGAAAATTATGGGAGCTACTTCATCAGTTTTAGTTCTTGTTGAAGATCGGTTCGACGGTGCGGGAGCGCTTTAGTTCGAAGAAACCGGGGTATGAGGCAAGAGCCACAGCTGCGTCGAAAATCTTGCCAGCTTCTTCGCCCTGCGGTGCCGGTGATATGACTGGGCCGAAGAAGGAGCTACCGTTCAGCGCGATAATGGGAACACCCACATCGTCACCGACCAGGTCAAGAGCAGCGGCATTTGAATCGACTAGAGCCTGATCGTATTCATCGCTAAAGCCTGCATCTACCAGCTCGGCAGGTAACTCAACGGTCTCAAGTGCCGCTACCAGCGCATCCTTGTAGTCGTTAGTCTTATTCTCGTTGTGGTGAATCTCGGTGCCAAGAGCAGTGTAAAACTCCCCCACCGTGCCGGGGAACTTCTGCGCTACCGCTACGGCAACGCGGGCAGGTGCCCACGAGCGGTCCATAGCCGCGCGGTAGTCTTCAGGCAGATCGCGACCTTTGTTCAAAGTTGAGAGCGAGAAAGGGTGCCAGTTCACCTCAATGTCGCGGATTTTCTCAACGTCGACAATCCAGCGCGAGGTAATCCAGCACCAGGGGCAAGTCGGGTCAAACCAAAAATCAACGGTATTTTTCTCGGACATTGTACTCCTTACGCCTGTTATAAACATTTCGCGTTCAAACCGGCGCGCCACGCTCTCATCGAGTCTCACCTGCCAATTTCAAAGCTATCGGGTGTAACGGTAACCACTCTGCTTTTATTCCGGCGACCCTAAGCACTTTTGAGTTTTTGGCGCTCGGTGATGAGCGTTGCTTCTTTAGCTCCGGTAACGACCTCGCCGTCAATAACCACAGCAATAACATCATCACGGCTGGGCACCTCGAACATGACGGGCTGCAAAACGTCTTCAAGAATAGCGCGCAGCCCGCGAGCGCCGGTATCACGGGTCATCGCGAGTTTGGCTATTTCACTGATGGCGCTGTCTTCAATAATCAGCTGCACATCATCGAGAGCAAACATACGCTTGTACTGCTTCACCAGGGCATTCTTGGGTTCGGTCAGGACGCGCTCAAGATCTGCCTGCCCCAGTTTCTCAAGGGAGGTGAGCACCGGCAGACGACCAATAAATTCAGGAATGAGACCAAATTTAAGGAGGTCTTCAGGTAGCATCTGGCTAAGGATGTCTGACTGCTCTGATGCCTGTTCGATGGAGGCACCGAAGCCTATTCCTTTGCGTCCGACGCGCGCACCAATAATTTCTTCGATTCCTGCAAAAGCGCCAGCGGCGATGAAGAGGATCTTAGAGGTATCGATGTGAAGGAACTCAGTTTGAGGCTGTTTGCGGCCGCCCTGGGGAGGTACTGCTGCCTGGGTACCTTCAAGAATTTTGAGCAGTGCCTGCTGGACGCCCTCGCCCGAAACGTCGCGAGTAATCGAGGGGTTCTCAGCTTTACGGGAAATCTTATCAATCTCGTCAATATAGATAATGCCGTTTTCAGCACGTTTCACATCGCCGTCCGCTGCCTGAATGAGTTTGAGCAGAATGTTCTCGACATCCTCACCCACGTATCCAGCTTCGGTTAGCGAGGTGGCATCGGCAACCGCGAAGGGCACATTAAGTTTTTTCGCGAGGGTTTGCGCCAGATAGGTTTTCCCTGAGCCGGTGGGCCCCACGAGCAGAATGTTTGATTTGGCAAGTTCTACGTCTTCACCGTCGGTAGCTCGCAGTAAGGCAGCGTCCATAACAGGGTTAGATGAGGCTTTAACGCGCTTGTAATGGTTGTAAACAGCTACAGCAAGAGCCCGCTTGGCGGCTTCTTGACCGATGACGTAGGTCTGCAGGTGGTCGAAAATTTCACGCGGAGTCGGTGGAGTCTCAAGGGTAAATTCTGGATGCTTCTGCTCACCAAACTCCTCAACGAGAATCTCGTTGCACAGCTCGATGCACTCATCACAGATGTAAATATTGGGCCCTGCAATGAGCTTTCGTACCTGTTTTTGGTTCTTGCCGCAGAAGCTACACTTCAGTAAATCTGCGCTGTCACCTATACGTGCCATCTACAAACCTTTCATACCGCCTCGTACCCTCTACACAGTACCGCTTTCGTTCAGCTTCACCAAAGCCTTGCGGTAAGCTCCACAAATATTGCGAGTTCTTGCCCTTTGTGACGGTGTTTTGCTGCCGAGACTTCGCACTCAGGCATATCAATGGCGCCGGTTCTCTTCACTCGGTGAAGAAAACCGGCGCCACTGCGTGGGTCTTACCAAACTCTAGCTGTAGTTATCAGCCTTGTTGATAGCGGGCTTTTTAGCCTTGCGTGATTCAAGTACCTGATCAACCAGACCGTATTCCAGTGCCTGGTGAGCGGTCATAATCTTGTCACGCTCAATATCGCGGTCAACATCTTCAGCGTTCTTGCCGGAGTGCAGAGCCAAGGTCTGAGCAGTCCACTCACGCATACGCATAACTTCGTTAGCATGAATCTCAATATCAGATGCCTGACCGCCCTGCTGACCGCCCAAAGCGGGCTGGTGAATCAAAACGCGCGCATTCGGCAGAGCCAAACGCTTGCCAGGGGTGCCCGCAGCCAGCAAGGTAGCAGCAGCAGAAGCAGCCTGCCCCAGGCAGACAGTCTGAATTTCAGGGCGAATGTACTGCATGGTGTCGTAAATAGCAGTCATCGCGGTGAAAGAGCCACCGGGTGAGTTGATGTACAGGGTGATATCGCGATCAGGATCCTGCGATTCCAGTACCAAAAGCTGCGCCATGATGTCATCAGCTGAAGCGTCATCCACCTGGGTGCCCAAGAAAATAATACGGTCTTCAAAGAGCTTCGCATAGGGATCTTGACGCTTGTAACCGTAGGGGGTGCGCTCTTCAAAACTGGGCAACACGTAGCGGTCGGTAGGCATACCAGCAGGTGCCTGAGAGTAAGGGTTGTAGATCATCAAAAAATCTCTCTCTAGTGTTCTTCAGGCTCTTAGCGAGCGACCTGAGTGGTGGTTGCAATGTGGTCAAAGAAGCCGTATTCAAGACCCTCTTCAGCAGTGAACCAGTTATCGCGGTCATTATCTTTGAGAATGGTCTCAAGAGTCTGACCGGTGCGCTCAGCGGTAATCTCACTCAGACGCTTCTTCATATCAAGAATCAGTTCGGCCTGAATGCGAATATCAGTTGCGGTACCACCCAAACCACCGGAGGGCTGGTGCATCAGAATGCGAGCGTTCGGGGTAGCGTAACGCTTACCCTTAGCGCCTGCAGTCAGCAGGAACTGACCCATGGACGCTGCCATACCGGTGACCACGGTGACAACGTCGTTGGGGATCAGCTGCATGGTATCGTAAATAGCCATGCCAGCAGTGACCGAGCCACCGGGTGAGTTGATGTAGAGGTAAATATCAGCTTCGGGGTCTTCTGCAGAGAGCAAGAGCATCTGTGAGCAAATACGATTAGCGTTGGAGTCGCGGACTTCTGAACCCAACCAGATAATGCGTTCTTTGAGCAGACGGTTGTAGATATAGTCGTCCTGACCGCCCATGGGAGTTTCCATCACGGGTGTTGGTGAGGAGCTCGATGCCTGAATAAAGGGCAAGAAATTGGTCATTACTGCCGTACCTCTCGTGTAAGTGAATAAGCTAAGTCTGCGCACCGGTAAACCTGCCGGTTACCCACACCGCTCTATATTCTTCATTGCCTAAACCTTAGCCCATCTGGTGGGAGCACGTCAGGTTGTAACCGGTACGTTCGCTGTTGGCTCAGATACCGAACTCCAGCCAGAGGCTCCCTCGCCGTAGGAAGGCTCCGTTGCACGCCTCAATCACGTGTCAGTCACTAGTGGTAACAAGCAAGCGGACCGGCCGGGCCCTCAATCACCGTGATAGGGGTGTTAAAGATATCGGTGAGAAGATCGTCCTTCATAACGTTCTCAACGGTATCGAGCACCACCACTTTGCCGTCCTTAACCGCGCAAATATGATCAGCGTAGCGGGCAGCAAAATTAATATCGTGCAGCACCACCACAATAGTGCGACCGAAAGCAGAGGCAGCCTCTTTAAGGTGCTGCATCATCTGCACCGAATGGGCAATATCAAGATTATTCAGCGGCTCATCCAGCAGCACGTACTCAGTTTCCTGAGTCAGTACCATCGCCACGTAAGCACGCTGACGCTGACCACCCGAGAGCTGGTCAAGGTAGCGATTCTCCAACTCCCCCAGGTTCAGAAAATCAATATAGCGAGAGATGATTTCCTCGTCCTTAGCAGTTAATCTGCCTTTGGTGTAAGGAAAACGCCCAAAGCCCACCAGCTGACGCACAGTCAGCTTGGTGACAAAATGATTTTCCTGGCGCAAAATCGAAATAACCTTTGCAAGATCTTCAGACTTAGTACTGCCCACATCAAACGATGCCACCTGAATGGCACCCTCATCAATATCGAGCAGACGCCCCACCATAGTCAGCAGGGTTGATTTACCCGCGCCGTTAGGGCCCACCAGGGCGGTGATGCCACCGGCAGGAATCTGCACATCAACAGGACCAATAGAAACTTCAGTGCCGTAGCGCTTAGCCACGCCCGCAAGAGTAATCACAGGCGTCCTTTCTTCAAAATAACAATCAAAAAGACAATGCCGCCCACCAGCTCAATCACGATGCTTACCACGCCCTGGGCGTAGAAAACGTGCTGCATCAAAAAGTAGGCAACCGTCAGCACCATGTAAGCGATCAAAGCCGCCATCGGAATCACATAGCGGTGGTCAAAAGTATCAGCAAACTGATAAGCAAGAATAGCCACTAAGAACCCCAAGAAAGTCATGGGCCCAACCAAAGCAGTAGAAACAGCCATCAGAATAGACACCAATACCAGCATGAACAGCGAGTGACGACGATGGTTCACCCCGAGATTCTGCGCGACGTCCTTACCCAGCCCCAGCACATTGAGATTGCGGGAGTTCAGATAAATCAGCAGTGTTGAAGCAAGCACTAGGGGCAGAGCAATCGGGTAGTACTCGGGGTCAGCATTATTAACCGAACCGAACAACCTGGCAGTAAGAATATCGAACTCGCTGGGGGTGAGCATGCGCTGCATAAAAGTTGAGACAGACCCCAACCCGCCACCGATGACAATACCCACCAGCAACATAGCGTGCATATTCGCGTTCTTGCCCGTGAGTAACCACGAATACAACAGCAGCGACAGCAGAACCATCAGCACCAGCTGAAAAACGAACATCTCGGTATTACGAGCGGCAATCAACCCCGCCGAACCAAAGAAGTAGATGGTTGCGGTATGAATCGCTGTATAGAGGGACTGAAAGCCCATAATCGAGGGGGTGATAATGCGGTTATTCGTGACGGTCTGAAAAGCTACCGTTGCTACCGCCTGACTCAGCGCCACCACACCCATAGCGGTTACCGCCGAAGCTCGTCGTTCAGCAATCAACCAAAAACGCTCACTACCAAAGGGCATCGGGTTTTTATAGGCTAGCAATCCGAGGGTGGCGAGGGCGCTCAGCATCAACAGTGCCACCATGATTATGATGTAATTGCGCCGCGCTTTAGGGGTCGAGAAAGCACCAGCACCGCGGTTAGCACGTACGGACGCCGGTTTTTGGGCAAGGGGCTGCGCATCGGGGGTAAAAAGATTAGCGGACATTCTTGCGCTGCCTCACAATCATTGCAATAAAGACGAGGGCACCCACAATACCGAGAACCACCGAAACAGGCATTTCAAACGGAGAAATAATAGTGCGGGCAATCAAATCGCAGACTGTTACAACCGCGATACCAGTCAGGCATACCCAGGGTAAGTTGCTACGCAAATCATCCCCGCGAATCATGCTGACGATGTTGGGCACAATCAACCCCAAAAAAGGCAATGAACCAACGACCACAGTGACAACGCCCGTAGAGATAGCTATAAGGGCAGTGCCGATCAGCAACAGACGTTGGTAGTTCAATCCGACGTTTGTTGCAATTTCTTCGCCCAGACCTGCAACCGTCAGCCGGTCAGCGTAGAAGAAAACAGCGACTACAACGCCCAGCACCAGCCACAGCACTTCATACTGACCCACCATAACCGAGGTGAAACTACCGGCAAACCACACGCCTAGGTTCTGCAAAAGATTGGTCTGCAAAGCAAAGAAAGTAGACACCGAACTCACCACCGCGCCCAGCATGATACCCACAATCGGCACAATCAGTGACGACCGCAAAGAGACCTTACGCAAAAAGGCAAAGAAAATCATTGCTCCCACAAAAGAGAAAACAACAGCCCCCACCATTTTCACCAAAATACTAGAGTTAGGCGCGAAAAAAAGCACCACAAGCAGACCCAAACCCGCCCACTCGGTAGTACCCGTTGTGGAGGGCTCCACAAACTTGTTCTGCGTCAGCAACTGCATGACCAGCCCAGACATCGCCATCGCAGCACCCGAAAGAATAAGAGCCACAGTACGCGGAATACGAGTATTCGCGAACATCTGTGCACCGTCCTCGGCACTAAAGATGCTGTACTCACCGGTAAATATCGAGACACCAAGCAGCGCCACCACCGCCGCTGTTCCCAGCAGCAACTTAACATCAAACAGTTTCCTACTGGTGCGGTCATCTCGCACCGCAGTCTTACTCATGGGTCTCCTCAGGCTCATGCAAACGCCGTTAAGGAGCCACCCCGCAAGCGCTGGGTAGCTCCTTAACGTAAAGCTCTATGGGTTAGGGGAATTACTTAGCGTTCTCAAACGCATCAGCCATCGAGTTCAAAACCTCAGTATAGGTAATGATGTTCTCGTTGGTGTAAGTATCACTAGGCGCATACACGACCTTGCTGTCTTTGAGGGCGGTAACGTTCTTCAACGCAGCATTCTCTTCAAGCACGGTCTTAGCAGGTGCAGCGTCCTTACTTACAGCAGCGTCACGATCAAGCACCAGCAACCAGTCAGGGTTAGCTTCAGCAATAGCTTCAACGCTAATATCATCGCCCTGGTGGTCATCTGATGCATTCTCAATTTCAAGGGCAGGGGTCAGGCGCACCAGATCAAAGATAGGACCAAAGAAACGCCCCTTACCCGGCGCTACATAACCAATTTCGCCGCCCGAAACGTTCACGCCCATGACGGTCTTTTCAGAATCGTAGGCATCCTGAGCGCGCTTAAGCGCTGCATCGAAATTATCCACAAGCTTCTGAGCTTCGTCCTGCTTGCCAAAGATTTCGCCCAGCGCCAAGGTATGACGCTTCAACTCAGCATCCAGCTTTTCACCATCGCGGGGCTCGAACTCAAGAATGGTTGCGTCAGGGTTCAAAGTCTTGATGTCTTGGTAGAAAGAGGTGAAACGCTGACCGTTAATAATCAGATCAGGGTTAGCTGCTGCCAAAGCCTCTAGGTTGGGCTCACGGTGGTTTCCAATGTCAACGATGTTCTCATCGTTCTTGTAGCCCTCGATGGTAACGGGAATCAGCGGCTTAGGCGCTGCAACGAGCTTAATGCCCCAGCTCTCAAGGATTTCGAAGCTGCGGTTATCGGTTGTAACCACTGCCTGAGGTGAAGTGCTGACCTCGTGGGTGCCGTAGTTATCTTCGATAGTGACAGTTTTTGAGGTAGCTTCTGATGCTGCGCTTGAGACGCTATCTGCAGCTGATGACGCGGTATCTGATGCGTTTTCCGCAGCACCTGAGCAGCCAGCCATAGCAAGCATGAGACTTGCTGCAACAACAGAAAGAGTGAGACGTGATTTCACCAATAACTCCTGAAGAATAAGGTTTAGTGTAGTACCTACGAGCCAGTTTAGGCTTACCTAAGTCAGCCTACAGGCTCACCGGTGTTATTAACAAGTCAAAAACCGGCGTGTTCGGTAATTAAGTTATATTTTTTTACCCTATTTTCTGGCAGCAGCCACCGAGCGCACGGACGCGTCCACACCAGAAAAACATCGGCACAGTTCCACGCGCGCCCCCTAACGCCTCAGCCCGAGCATCACAGGGAGCCACTCCAGCGCAGAAAACATCCAAAAAACTCAGAGCCCCTTCGCATGCGCGAAGGGGCTCCGAGTCTAAGAACTTAGATTAATCTAGCGGCTGTCTTTAGCTGAAATTATTCAGCTGACTCTTCACTGTTTGAGGGGCTCAGGTATGAAGAAAGATCAATGGTGTTGCCCTCTGAATCCTTAACCTCCGCCTTTTCAAGCACGGTTGCCAGCGCCTTTGAGCGACGTACTTCGCCCACCAGCATGCCAGCCTGACCTGAACCGTCCAGCATCTGTGCGAACTGGTTGGGATCCATACCGTACTGTGATGACATGGTGATGATGTAGTCAATCAGCTCTGCCTGCTCAACACCGATTTCTTCCTTCTCAGCAATCGCATCGAGGATGATTTCGTTCTTGAAAGCACGCTCGGTGTTCTCACGAACCTCTGCGCGGTGCTCATCAGTGTCGTGGTCAGCATCAGCCTGGGAGTTGTTGAAGTGCTGGTTCATCTGCTCTTCAATAACCTTTTCGGGAACGGGGATTTCAACCATTTCAACCAAAGCGTCCAGAACCTTGTCGCGTGCCTCAGCGCCCTGTTCAGCTACCTTTGAGTCAGCAGCCTGCTTCTCCAAATCAGCCTTGAGTTCGTCGATAGTGTCGAATTCTGATGCCATCTGAGCGAAATCATCGTCTGCCTCGGGCAGTTCGCGTTCCTTCACAGCAGTAACCTTGACCTTGACGGTTGCGGAGTCACCGGAGTGCTCGCCACCAGCCAAGGTGGTCTCGAAAGTTGCGTCCTCGTCAGCTGACAGACCGGTCAGAGCCTCGTCAAGACCTTCAAGCATGGTGCCAGCGCCCACCTGGTATGACAGGTCGTTTGCTGAGTCAACTTCTTCACCGTCGATTGAAGCGGTCAGGTCGATGGTTACAAAATCGTCCTTAGCCGCGGGGCGGTCAACAACCTTGAGGGTGCCAAAGCGACCACGCAGGTTATCAAGTGCCTGCTGCTTATCGTCTTCGCTCACCTCAGCCGCTGCAACCTCAACCTTGAGACCTGAGTAATCAGGCAGTTCAATCTCGGGGCGAACAGTAACCTCGATGGAGAGCTTCACGTCTGCTTCGCGGTTGTTCTCTTCAGGCTTTGAAATGATGTCAAGCTCGGGCTGAGCCAGGGGGGTCAGGTCATTCTCAGCAAGTGCCTGCGAGTAGTACTCGTTCAAGCCTTCATTGAGAGCGTTTTCTACGATGAAATCGAAACCCGCGCGCTGCTCAATGAGCTTCTTAGGAGTCTTACCCTTACGGAAGCCGGGAACCTGGATCTGCTGAGCCAGTGATTTGTAGGTGCGATCAAGGTAGGTCTTGAACTCTGAGAACGGTACCTCGACCTCAATCTTTGCGAGGGTCGGGTTGAGCTTCTCGACGGCAGTCTTCACGTCCGTGGATCTCCTGATAGTTGTTGGGAAGCAACACCCAATAGGTGCTGGATGCTGCACTGAAATAATGTGCTGATACAAAGAAACCCGCACCTACTGTGCGGGTCTCATTTGCATCTCACGTCGGGGTGACAGGATTCGAACCTGCGATCTCCTGCTCCCAAAGCAGGCGCGCTAGCCAAGCTACGCCACACCCCGCCATATTTGCACAAGGCGTTTTCCAGTGTACCGTGTTTTTTCATTTTTTCATACTTAGGGGCGGACGCGCCCTCAAGGTTCTCACCCCCAGCCGGTGGCACGCGTCCACCCCGCCTGCCCAAACCCCCACACCGAGATCCTGATTAATCGTCGAGTTCCTGTTTTAAAACAGGATTTCAGCAACAAATCAGGATCTCGGCGGAAGGAAGATTTAAAAACAAGGAACCCCGGTCACTGATTCAGTAACCGGGGTTTGATTTGTGCGCGAGGGGGGACTTGAACCCCCACCCTCTAATACGAGGACTAGCACCTCAAGCTAGCGCGTCTGCCTATTCCGCCACCCGCGCAAGGTGACCAACAAGTTTTACCTTGCCAGCAGAGGGGATGACGGGAATCGAACCCGCGTAATCAGTTTGGAAGACTGAGGCTTTACCATTAAGCTACATCCCCACTATTCAGTTTTCATCCGCTTGGGACTCATCTAGTAAACCAAGCTCAACCCCGCATGTCAAATCAGGGCTACACCACCGACCATAATAAGCGGAACTACCTGCACCGTCTTCATCGCATTACCCCAATAATGCTAGCGAAAATCAGGTAGTCCTGCTCCCCTATGTGTTGCTGATGACTCTTTCACTCAGCTACTTTTTATGCCCGGCGATTTCTTGTTTTCGGCGGTGAAGTCCAAGACCATGCATCCATTAATGGTACCGGCAGTCATTTCCTTGAAGACCTCCGGTGCCTCGTTAACGCCGCGCAATTGCACCACGGGAATCACGAGACCGCGAGTACCAAAATCAAAGGCTTCGGCAAGATCTTGGCGGGTACCTACCAGCGAGCCGACGACGCGGATGCCGTTGAGTACCAGCGACGATGGTGTATTTAGCTATACCAACCCTCGAAGAACCATGCAACATTCACGCGGTCGCCGGGTACGAGGGAGGTGCGGTCAAGACCTGGTCTCTCAGCTTATGTGGCAGATTTGCAAATATCAGTTCATAAAGCCCACCCTGAAAGAGATTTCACGGTGGATCTTGAACATGAATGCCGCACTCAAGACATGATGTTACCCCTTTTCGGTAAGCCCTTTGATTCCCAACAGCCCAGGGAATAAAACGGCTGTTATCAGCATCCTGGTTCAGCTCACCGGCGGCAAAAAGGTGCCCGACTCTTGGTCTAAGAGCCGGGCACCTTTCTATCAAGCTCGGTGGGTGCGCGGTAGATTTTACCGAGCAGAGACCGAGCCAGTTGCCGCCCTATCGGAGGTCAGCGCATCGGAGTCAGCACGGTGCCGGCCACGCTGACCTGCGATGATAAAGCCAATAACGCCCAACAGCAAAAGCACACCTGAGGTCAGTACGTGAATACGCAGACCAAAGAGCTCCTGGGAGGCATCGATACGCAAGAAGATCTCAATCATCAGGCGACCAAAACTATAGTAGGCAACATACGCCCAGAAGGTCTGCCCCAGCTTCCAGCACAGCTTATAAGCCAGCCACATGATACCCAAGGCACCAACGATGTTCCAGATTGACTCGTAGAGGAAGGTCGGGTGAAACAGGGTGCCGGGTTCATACTGATCAGGGAAAGTGTAACCGTTCGGGTCGATCTCAAGCCCCCACGGCAGCGAGGTGGGTTTGCCAAAGAGCTCCTGGTTGAACCAGTTACCCCAGCGCCCGATGCCCTGAGCAATCAGGATGCCTGGTGCCACCGCGTCCGCAAATCGAGCGAAAGAAACCCCGTATTTGCGGCAGGCAAGGTAGGCACCCAAAGCACCCACCGAAATAGCACCCATAATACCGATGCCGCCCTCCCAGATTTTGAAGGTATCTAGGGGGTTAGCTCCCTCGCCGAAATAGGTCGTTGGGTCAGTGATTAGCACGTGATACATGCGCGCCCCCACGATACCGAAAGGAATAGCCCACATGGCGATATCCCACACGTTATCGGGGTTGAAGCCCCAGGACTTCCAGCGGCGAGAGGTCAGCAGCAAGCACACGATGATGCCCGTGAGAATACACAGGGCATAAAAGTGAATGGTGAGCGGGCCCAGGCGAATCTGCGAAACATCGGGGGACGGTAGAGACGCGATGATTACCTCGTTCATGCACGCCCTGCTAATTCTCGGGTAAGCGTAGCAACGCCGTCTACACCCTGTTCAGCCAACGCTTTGACCAAAGCGGTACCCACAATCACACCGTCTGCGTAAGCACCAATCTCTTCTACATGCTCGCGCTTTGATACGCCCAAGCCAACGCAGACGTTATCGGCACCTGCCTCGCGAATATCAGCAACCAGCTGCTGGGCGGCAGTCGAAACTGACGAACGAGCGCCGGTCACACCCATGACTGACACAGCGTATACGAAACCGCTAGAAGCCTGCGCCACGGTGTGCAGACGCTCTGTGCTTGATGAAATAGCAGCAAGGAAAATGCGGTCAAGACCGTGTTTCTCTGACACCTCAAGCCAGGTACTTGCCTCATCGGGTACAAGGTCAGGGGTAATGATGCCCGCACCACCGGCTGCTGCTAGTTCAGTTGCGAACTGATCGACGCCACGGCGCAGTACCGGGTTCCAGTAGGTCATCACCACAACAACAGCGTCGGTAGCGGCGGTAATCTCAGCAACAGCGCGGAAGAGATCGTCCAGTCGGAAGCCCGCAGCCAGGGCGTCAGCGGTTGCCTGCTGAATCACGGGACCATCCATGACAGGGTCTGAGTAGGGAACGCCCAACTCGATGATGTCACAACCGTTATTGCCCAAGGCAATGGCAGCGGCAATGGATTCATCGACGGTGGGAAAACCTACCGGCAGGTAGCCAATCAGGGCGGCGCGTCCTTCATTCTTACACTCAGCTAATTTAGCTGCCAGACGAGAATCGGGGTTTGCCGCGGGAAATTTACGTTCGACCGCTGAGTACTTTGCCAGACCAGGGGTGAAATCGTGAAAGCTCATTATTTGCCCTCGCTTTCGGTTGCAGCATCTGCCGCTGCCTCGGTGTTGCCAGTTTGCAGAGTTGAAGAGGGAATAGCTTTACCCAAGCCAAACCATTCAAGTGCAGTGCTCATGTCTTTATCGCCGCGACCCGAAAGGCAGACCACCATCACTTTTTCAGCAGCGTTCTCGGGGTCTTCAGCAACCCACTCGCGTGCCACACGCAGGGCGCCTGCAAGCGCGTGTGCTGACTCAATGGCGGGAATAATGCCTTCGGTGCGGCAGAGCAGACGTAGCGCGTCCATCGCCTCAGTATCGGTGACAGGCTGGTAGCTGACACGCTTGATATCAGAGAGGAAAGAGTGTTCCGGGCCGACGCCGGGGTAGTCCAAACCCGCTGAAATCGAGTGCGACTCGATGGTCTGCCCGTCTTCATCCTGCATCAGGTAGGTCATAGCACCGTGCAGTACACCAGGACGTCCGAGGCTGATGGTTGCTGCGTGGCGGTCGGTGTCGATACCGTCGCCGCCCGCTTCAAAGCCGTAGATTTTAACGTCGTGGTCGTCCAAGAAAGCGTGGAACATACCAATAGCGTTGGAGCCACCACCCACACATGCCGCGATGCCATCGGGCAGGCGTCCGGTTGCTTCGAGAATCTGCTCACGCGCCTCTGTTCCGATGGCGTCGTGGAAATAGCGCACCATAGCAGGGAAAGGATGCGCGCCGGCTGCAGTACCCAGCAGGTAGTGGGTATTATCGACATTGGCAACCCAATCGCGCAGGGCTTCGTTAATAGCGTCTTTGAGGGTGCGTGAGCCATTCTGAACAGCAATCACTTTAGCGCCCAGCAGCTGCATACGTGCAACGTTGAGTGCCTGACGTTCGGTGTCTTCTTCGCCCATGTAGACAACGCATTCCATGCCGAACAGGGCGGCTGCTGTGGCGGTAGCAACACCGTGCTGACCAGCACCGGTTTCAGCAATCAGGCGGGTTTTACCCATGCGCTTTGCCAGCAGTGCCTGACCAATCACGTTGTTAATTTTGTGGCTACCGGTGTGGTTGAGGTCTTCACGTTTGAGGAAGAAACGCACGCCCGCATGGCTTGCAAAACGGGGCACTTCGGTCAGCAGTGAGGGGCGGTTAGAATACTCGCGCGAAAGTTTGCGGAACTCGTCCAGAAACCTGGGATCCTCTTTCGCCTTATTAAAGGTGTCTTCGAGTTCGTCGATGGCTTTCATGAGTGATTCGGGCATCCAGCGCCCACCGTACTCACCAAAGTAAGGCCCGGGAGCGTTTTTCAGCGAGGATCCCTCGCCTAAGAAAGTGTCAGCTAGGTTTTCACTCATAGCCTGCCTCTTTTCGTTAGTGTTTGCTGTTTGTATAAGTCTGAAAGTTATTTAGCGCCCGGTAAGGTAGGACGCGCGTGCTACCTTGCCTGTGGCTCTGAACTCTTGCAGTGATTGGGTGGGGTCACCTGATTTCACGAGTGCTTCACCGACGAGAACCGCCTGGGCACCGTGGCTGGCGTACTCTGCGACATCATCTGCTGAGGCAACGCCCGATTCCGCAACGGTGATGGCGTCTTCGGGTAGGGCTGCTGCCAGGCGGGCGTAGTTAGCATTATCAACCTCAAGGGTTTTAAGGTTGCGAACGTTCACACCCACAATTTTCGCGCCGAGCTTAATGGCGCGGTCAATTTCTTCGGGGGTGTGGGTTTCGACCAGAGCATTCATGCCCAGCTCATGGGTGAGGTCAAAGAACTTTTTGAGGGTTTCATCATCAAGAGCGGCGACGATAAGCAGCACTAGGTCAGCGCCGTGGGCACGTGCCTCCCAGAACTGGTACTCATCGACCATAAAATCTTTGCGCAGCACAGGAATATTCACTGCCGCGCGTACAGCATCAAGGTCAGCCAGAGACCCCTTGAAGCGGCGCTCTTCGGTCAGCACTGAGATAGCCGCTGCTCCCCCAGCTTCATATTTGGCGGCAAGTTCTGCAGGCTCAGGAATATCAGCCAGAGCACCCTTCGATGGTGACGAGCGCTTCACTTCGGAGATGACCTCCACGGTATCTCTTGCAGCCCCGTGCAAAGCCGCGAGCGCGTCCAAGGCCGGTGGCATCTGGGCGACGCGAGCTTTCAGCTGCTCAAGAGTTACCGTCTGCTGACGCGCGGCGAGGTCCTCGCGAACTCCCATAATAATTTCTTCAAGTACAGTAGCCACTATATTGTGCCCTTATTCCCTAGCTGTCTAACAACCTAAAAAGATAAGCGCCCCGACTGAAAACCAGTACAAGACGCTTACCCTAACACCTCAGTGCTCTAAAAAATTTAGAGTTAACCGGTGCGATATTTTAGTGGTGACCCTTAGCTTTTGCGCGCTCGATGGTCTTGGCACCGCCCTGACCGTGACCGGCTTTCTTGAGCGCAAAACCAGCAACCGCACCGATAACCAGCAGCGCAACACCGATAACCAGCAGGGGAAGGTTAGCCAGGCTAAAACCTACAGCGCCGACGATCATGCCAACGGTCATGAGGGCAACCAGAACCCAGGAGGCAACGGTATTGCCGTGGTTATTGGGAACAACACCGGGAACCAGACGTACCTGCTGTTCAGACATAGAATTCTCCTTGAATGTGTGAAGCGTGTGTGCGCTTTACGTACTTAGCCCTCATTCTAGTGGGTGAGAGCGTACACCGTAAAACCTTGAAGGGGTATGTTACCCAAGTTTTTGCAGTAGCTAGCGGCGATCAGTGGGATCAAAATTGTGGGTGAGAGCATCCCAGGTATCAATCTCATCGAAATCTTCTTGAGTTTCAAAACGCTGGGTTTTATCGTATTTGCTCTTATTTTTGACCCATGAGCGAGAGGCTGCGCCCATCGCTGCGGCACTGGCAATGACGCACGCTGACGCTATCAAGGACGCCCAGGGCCAGACGGTGAGTGAGTATTGGGCGTCCATGCCGATGACTCCTGTTTGCGAGCCAATCGTAGCCTGAGCGGCACTTGCCGGATCAGTCAGAACTGAAGCAACCGAGAAGATCATCCCCGCACCGGCAGCTACCATGACCGCAACGATAAAGTAGCGAACCTTCTGCGGGGCGAGGCGCAAAGCAACGGTCGCCGCCAAAACGACCAGTGCCAGAGCGCTAACACCCGGCGCGGCGTCCGACCCCGGTACAGCAACCGAAGCGTTCTGCAAAACGTCACTGACCTCAGCGTACACCCAGGTGGGCAGTGTGGATGCAAAAGCTGCTGCGCCCGATAAAAGGGCAAGCAGCATGAGACGCCCGGCTGACTTCCAGGGGGCAGGCTGGGGCTGACCCACTGCGGTTAAACGGGCTGAGCGCATAGCTTATTTGCCTTCCAGGGCGGTGAGGGTTGAAGCAGAAATGACCGCACGCAGGGGCGCAGCCGATTTGTTAACGGTTTCTAGCGCCTCAGAGGCTGGCACAGAATCCATAACGATGCCTGCACCTGCTTGAACATAGGCTTTCTCATTTTTGAGAACGGCAGTACGAATGGCGATCGCCATATCCATGTTGCCGGCAAAATCAAAGTAGCCGCAAACACCGCCGTATACACCGCGGCGGGTAGGCTCATACTCATCCAAAAGCTGCATAGCGCGCGGTTTGGGCGCACCTGAGAGAGTGCCCGCGGGGAAAGCTACACGCAGCACATCGTAGGCACTGAACTTCTCATCAAGCTGAGCGTTGACCGTCGACGAGATATGCATAATGTGGCTGAACCGCTCAATCTCCATAAACTGAGTCACCTCAACCGTACCGGGCACAGCAATACGCGAAAGGTCATTACGCGCCAGGTCAATGAGCATCAGGTGCTCAGAACGCTCCTTCTCATCAGCCAGCAGCTCCTGCGCCAGAGCGACATCCTCTGCTGGGGTCGCCCCGCGCGGACGCGACCCGGCAATCGGGTGGGTTGATGCCATACCGTCGCGCAAAGTCACCAGAGCTTCAGGTGATGAACCCACAATCTGGAAAGGCTGCCCCTCGGTATCTTCAAAGTTGAAGAGATACATGTACGGCGAAGGGTTCAGCTGGCGCAGGCGGCGATAAACGTCAAGAGCGCTCGCCTTATTTTCAATTTCAAAACGACGCGAGATAACAATCTGGAAAACATCACCGTCAATAATGTTCTTCTTGGATTTATCGATAGCATCCAAGAAGCCCTGCTCAGCCCAGGTATGCACCACGTCCTGAGCTAAAGCCGCTTCGATGTCACGAGAATCTGTAAGAACAGAGACTCCGGATGCAGCCGCTGGTGTAGCTACCTTAGCTGCCATCGCTTCAAGGCGTACCAGCGCATCAGCATAGGCTTCATCGACATTTTCATCGGTGCCGTTGAAGTTAATGGCGTTAGCGACCAGTAGCACCGAGCCGTCCGTGCTGTCGTGAATAGCCATGTCAGACACCAGGTTCAGGGCAAATTCTGGCAAATTCATATCATCAGCTGGCGGGTTGGGCAGCTTCTCCCAGTGGCGCACCACGTCCCACCCCATATAGCCCACCAAACCGCTCGTCAGCGGCGGCAGACTCTCCAGAGGTTCGGTGTGAAGCATCTCAAGAGTTTGAGCAATTGCCTGCACAGGGTCGCCATCGACCGGCGCACCATTGGGGGTGATGCCCTGCCAGAAAATCTCTCCGTCTTTAGTGGTCAGCGTTGATTTTGAACGCGCACCCACAAAAGAGTAGCGATCCCATCTGCCACCCTCATGCGCGGATTCCAGCAAGAAGGTGCCAGGCAGCGCACTGCCGCCTTCGGTAGCCAGCACCCGGTACAAACCGATGGGGGTCAGAGCGTCCGCTACAACCTTCATACGCACCGGGATCACACGACGGTCTTTAGCTAGGGCGCGAAACTCCTCTAGTGAAGGAGAAATCAACTCATCAAACTGCATAGAAACCTCACCAGAATCTAAAAATACAACTACTTGGTCAAACTGACATTGCGTCAAAACCCGGCTTACGAAAGCGCCGGTGTCAAAGCGGTAAATTACCACTGCACATGGTTATACAGGCCGTTCACCCACAGCGGTTTCTAGCTGCCCGCCAGCCTCAAAGCATGTGGTGGTTCCGGTGTGGCAGGCGACACCCACCTGATCTACACTGAGCAGTAGCGCGTCCCCATCACAGTCGATACTGACCTGCTTAACGTACTGAAAATGACCGCTGGTATCGCCCTTACGCCAAAACTCTTGGCGCGACCGCGACCAGAACGTCACGCGTCCTTCACGCAAGGTGCGGCGCAGAGCCTCATCGTTCATCCAGCCCAGCATCAGCACATCTTTAGTGTCGTACTGCTGAATGATGGCAGCAAATAGACCGTGTTCATCTCGCTTGAGACGCTGGGTTAGTTCTGGCGCCAAAGAAGTGTCAGTGGCAAAAAGGGTTTCGGTACTCATCACAGGCAATTGTACGCGCTTATAGAAAGTCGTGCTGAAGCAAGCGCTACGTGAGCGGGAGGTATTCTGCTGACATATTTATGGGGCGGACGCGCCACTGAAGCTGGCAGTGGCGGGATAAGAGTGGGAAAATGGAGTATGACTATTCCTACGCCCTCAGTTACCCCAAGCCCTAATGTTCCGATGAATGACGCCGAAATTATTGCGTCGGAGCGGTTGAACCTCATTGAGTATTTGCGTGGGGCGGGTCCGCATGCCTCAACCTTGTGTGAGGGGTGGCAGACTCGTCACCTGATTGCGCATCTGGTACTACGTGAATCTAAGCCTCTTGTTGCTGCGGGTGTCATGGGCGGCCCGTTGGGTCAGCGTACCGAAGAAAAAACGAACGAATACGCCGATAAGCTCACCAGAGCCGGTGCTTACGACACGGCTTTGTTTGAGTTCGCGAAGTTGCACGGACCTTTGCATGTGCGTACCCGCAACCCGAAGGCGGACTGCGCGATGAACCTGTTGGAGTATTTTGTGCATACCGAGGACGTTCGCCGCGCCGAAGAGACCTGGCAGCCGCGAGAGCTAGCCCCTGAGGTGGAGAGCAAGATGTGGCAGATGCTGACCAAGGGCGCGCGTCTGATGGGCGCTAAAAAGTATGCAGGTGGCCTGACCATCAAGGCTCCCGGTCGCTCCCCCGTAACCGTTATTAAACCTAAGAACGGTTCTGCTACAACGATTACTGGAGCACCCGGTGAAATCGCCTTGCACCTTTTCGGACGTGAGCAGGCAGTCGTAGAAATCAGCTAACGCAAAAGCACCGCGTACAGGCGAAAGTTATTGCCCGTACGCGGTATTTTTATGTGGACGCCGAGGCGTTATCTCTAGCTAGCGAACCTCATGCCCCGCCTGACGTAGCGCGTCCTTGACCTCACCGATACTGACTTCACCAAAGTGGAAAATGGACGCGGCGAGTACAGCATCTGCGCCAGCCTCCACAGCCGGTGGGAAATGCTCAGGTGCCCCCGCACCGCCTGAGGCGATGAGCGGAACATTCGTCACAGCCCGCACCGCGCGAATCATCTCAAGATCAAACCCTGCCTTAGTGCCATCAGCGTCAATAGAGTTCAGCAGAATCTCCCCCACCCCGCGTTCCGACGCTTCACGTACCCAATCCAGCGCGTCCAATCCGGTTGATTTTTTACCACCGTGGGTGGTCACCTCAAAACCTGAAGCTGTGGTCTCCGATCGTTTCGCATCAACGGAAAGCACCAAAACCTGAGAGCCAAAGCGCTCCACAATCTCATTAATTACCTCGGGCCGAGCAATAGCAGCTGTATTGATAGACGCCTTATCAGCGCCGGTGCGCAACAAACGATCAACGTCCTCAGGGGTACGGACGCCGCCGCCCACCGTCAGCGGAATAAAAACAGTCTCAGCGGTTTTACCCACCACCTCGAAGGTAGTGGCACGGTCAGCAGTTGAAGCGGTGACATCCAGAAACGTTATCTCATCAGCGCCCTCAGCGTTGTAGCGTTTGCCCAGCTCCACCGGGTCGCCAGCGTCCCGCAGACCCTCAAAGTTCACGCCCTTCACCACGCGTCCAGCATCAACGTCCAAACACGGAATCACTCGAATAGCAACACCCACCGTTGCCCTCTCTTTCACAAACCCGGTGCACAGCACCCTATAGATGAAAAGCCCGCCCCGCACACAAAAAGCGGGGCGGGCACGTTGAAAAAATTTTTATGTGCCTTACAGGCGAGCAGCCTGAATGGGCGAAACCAAGATAGCGCGAGCGCCCACCTCGTAGAGGTCATCCATGACGCGGTTGACCTGCTTGCGTTTGACCATGGAGCGCACCGCTACCCAGCCTTCACGGTCCAGCGGTGAAACCGTAGGAGCTTCAAGACCGGGGGTTAGTTCAGTGGCAGCCGGTAGAAGGTCCTCGGAGATGTCGTAGTCCACCAGCACGTACTGGCGGGCAATCAGAACACCTTGCAGGCGGCGACGCAACTTATCGAGCGCATCTGTATCTTCTACGCCTTCACGCTTAATGAGCAGAGCCTCAGAATGCATCACAGCTTCGCCAAAGGGCTCAAGACCAGCGGCACGCATGGTGTTACCGGTTTCAACAACATCAGCAATGGCGTCAGCAACGCCTAGTCGAATAGAAGATTCAATAGCACCATCAAGGCGGGTCACCGTAGCATTGATACCCTTTTCTGCCAGGTAGTTTTCGACCAGCTTGGAATAAGAGGTAGCGATGCGCTTGCCTTCCAACTGCTCAACATCGGTGAACGCCCCGGCAGGGCCGGCAAAACGGAAGGTCGAACGGGCAAAATCTAGCCCCAGCTCTTCACCAGCCGGTGCTTCAGAATCAAGCAGAAGATCCCTACCGGTGATACCCACATCAAGAGTACCCTTACCCACATAAACAGCGATATCGCGCGGACGCAGATAGAAAAATTCAACATTGTTTTCAGCATCGGTCAGTACCAGCTCACGGCTGTCTCGACGCTGAAGATAACCTGCTTCTTTGAGCATGGTGGTAGCAGCTTCTGAGAGCGCTCCCTTGTTAGGCACAGCAATTCGCAACATAAAAAGTCCTCGGGTGATTTACAGGTATTTGTAGATATCTTCGGGAGTCAGCCCCTTGGCGATCATCATGACCTGCAAATGGTAAATCAGTTGGGAGGCCTCTTCGGCAAATTCCTCATTCGATTGAAATTCCGCTGCCATCCATACCTCGGCAGCTTCTTCAACGATTTTTTTGCCGATACCGTGTACACCAGAATCAAGCTCAGCAACAGTGCCTGAGCCTTCGGGGCGGGTTTCAGCTTTGTGGGCTAGTTCAGCAAAGAGCGCATCGAAAGTTTTCACAAGATAACCCTAGCGTGAGTGATAGTAAAGAATGAAGCTGTGACGCAATGTTTCCACCTTTTGGAGAAACTGCGCCAGCTCAGCAGTGTGCTTCTATGTGATGGGGCGATGAGGTTCTCTCACCAACACCGCCCCTACCGAAAAATTACTGTGGGCTTAGTTGATAGCACGCAGTGCCACTACCGTTTCAAGAGCCGCTGCCATCGCTTCAAAACCCTTATCTTCGCTGGAGCCTTCCAGCCCAGCCCTGTCTAGTCCCTGCTCTTCGGTGTCGCAGGTGAGCACACCAAAACCAACCGGAGTTTTCGATTCAACGGCTACATTAGTCAGCCCCATAGTTGCCGCTTCACACACATACTCAAAGTGCGGGGTGCCACCACGAATAACCACACCGAGCGCCACCACAGCATCATATTTGGGGGCGGCAGTAGCAGCTGCGACGGGCAGCTCAAAAGTACCCGGAACGCGCACAATAGTGGGCTCAATCCCCGCTTCGCGGGCGGCACGGTGGGCGCCATCAAGCAGACCGTCCATAATCTCGGTGTGCCAGCTGGCAGCAATAACAGCAACACGCAAGTCTTTAGTTTCTTCGGGTTTCAGCTTCGTCTGAGGAGCTCCAGCACCACTCATTGTTATATCTCTTTTCTTCTCTCGTGTGCCCCCTGGGTGGGGCAATAAAACTGGGGAAGGTTAGGACGCAAGACGATGGTTCATGCGCTCGCGTTTAGTTTTTAGGTAAGCACGGTTTTCAAGACGCGGTTCAACCACATCGGGCACCAGTTCAGCAACCTCAATACCCAGCCCTTCAAGAGCAGTTGCCTTCGCCGGGTTATTCGTGACAAGACGAATTTTCTCTAGCCCCAAGGCGCATACAATAACCGCCGCTTGCCGGTAGTCACGCGCGTCCTCGGGTAGCCCCAATGCAAGGTTGGCATCAACGGTATCAAGACCCTGATCTTGCAGTGCGTAGGCGCGGAGTTTATTGACCAAACCAATACCGCGTCCCTCATGCTGGCGCATGTAGAGCATGGTGCCGCCCAACCGGTGCAACAGTTCAAGCCCCTGTTCAAGTTGCGAGCCGCAATCACAACGGAAAGAACCAAAGATATCGCCGGTAGCGCACTCTGAATGAACACGCACAGCGTGCGGTAGCTCCCCATCGAAAGTCCACCGCCCCTCAGCGTCAACGGCAGTAGCACTCAGGTGTTCAGATCCGTCAGCAAAAGCCCAAGCACGCATCGCAAATACCCCGTACTCCGTAGGAACAAGAACGGGCTGTGTTGACTCTACGAGCTCAGAATCTACGCGAGGCATCAACTGCTCGGGCGAAACACCCGCCGAGGATGCAGATGCACTCACCGCGCGTCCTCACTCACCGCTGCAATCAGCTGCTCTATAGAAATCATGGGTAGCCCGTGTTCTGTGGCAAAAGCACGCAACGCATCAAACCGCATCATCTCACCAGAATCATGCACCAACTCAGCAATAACACCCACGCCAGAAAGCCCCGCCAGGCGGGTGAGTTCAACGGCGGCTTCAGTGTGACCATCGCGCTCTCGCACTCCCCCGTCAACAGCACGCAAGGGAAACATGTGCCCCGGTCGCGTCAGATCAGCAGGTTGAGCATTCGCGTCGGCGAGCAGACGAGCGGTCAGCGCACGATCAGCGGCACTCACACCCGTTGAAATACCGTAGCGCGCATCGCACGAAACGGTGTAGGCAGTGTTCTTGAGATCCTCATTCACTGCGGTCATTGGAGGAAGCAGCAGCGCATCGGCACGTTCACCGGGCATAGGAACACAAATGACGCCTGTGGTGTAGCGAACCGTGAACGCCAGCAGCTCGGGAGTTGCATGCTCGGCGGCAAAAATAATGTCGCCCTCATTTTCGCGGTTTTCGTTATCAACAACGATCACCGCTCCCCCAGCCTTAATCGCCTCAAGGGCTCCGGTCACGCTATCAAGGCTCGCAGTTGCACGTTCTGTGCGCTCGCTAGCTGCCGGCTGTTCTTCCTGGTGCGTCGACAGGATGCGAGTGCCCTGCACCGCAGAAACCTCCAGCATGCGCTGCACATACTTAGCGAGCGCATCCGTCTCAAGGTTCACGGTGTCACCGGTTTTCAGCTGCCCCAAGGTGGTTGCTTCGAGGGTTGCAGGGATCAACCCCACCTCGAACCAGTGCTCAGTCGCATCGGCAGGTGACACTGCGGTGACAGTCAGGGAGGTTCCAGATATGGCAATAGAGCCTTTTTCACTCAGATGGGGTGCGATATGAGCTGGTACGCTCACGCGCACAGTGCGCCACGAATCGTGGTCTTCAACCAGGGCAACAGTGCCTACACCATCAACGTGCCCCTGCACGATATGCCCGTCGAAGCGTCCGCCCACAGGCATGCACCGTTCAAGGTTCACCCGATCCGAGACTTTTACCGTGCCCAAGTTAGTGCAACGCAAGGTTTCACCCATAACATCAGCAGCGAAACGTCCCTTACCCAATTCTTGGGTTCGGGTAGCGGTCAAACACACACCATTGACGGCAAGCGAACCGCCGTGTTCAAGGTCGTCAATAATACTGCCCGCGTTAATGGTCAGTACAGCAGATTCAACATCACCTGCTGCATTGAAAACGGGCTCAAGGCGCTCAACTGTTCCTACAGCACCGATAATTCCGGTAAACATACACTTCTTCTTTTCTGCGGTTCTTTTGAAAAATCTTTTACAAAGGGGTGGGCGCACCGTGAGGTGCCGGTATCAGATGCATTCGCGTGTCATTGCCAAGGGTATTAACCGCCGGGGTCATCCCCAACTCATCCAGCTGCCAGCGGCACGCGTCCGTCAAGGTTGTAATGCCCACATCAGAAACAGCCTTGGCACCTGCACCCAAAAGGATCGGTGCCTGATACCAAAACAGCTCATCGACCAAACCCTCCCGCAGGAATGCTGAGATGATAATAGGCCCACCTTCAATCATCAGGTGACGCACACCCATCGCATAGAGCTCATCAAGAGCAACACGAGGATCGCGGGTGCGCAGGTGGACAAAACCCTCACCGCGGCACATCAGAGCATCTGCAGGTACTTCACGGGTACCCATGACCACTCTCAGGGGCTGCCGCTCTAAAGGATTGCCTATCTCATCGCGGGCAGTAAGCGCCGGATTATCAGCTTCAGCTGTACCAGTGCCCACCATGACGGCATCAGCGCGAGCGCGAATAGTGTGCCCGGCAGCTCGCGCACCAGGGCCCGTAATCCATTTACTCGTGCCATCGCTGGCAGCAATAAAGCCATCTAAAGTAGATGCGATTTTAGCGGTCACGAAAGGACGCTGAGCGGCAGCAGCAGCGAACCAGCGGGCATTGAGCTCATACGATTCACTCTGCCTCAGCCCCTGCTCAACCTCAATACCCTGAGACCGTAAATAATCGGCACCACCAGCTGCCACCGACATATCCGGGTGGGCGTAGACAACCTTAGAAATTCCTGCTTGGGCAATGGCACGAGAACAAGGACCGGTGCGTCCGATATGGTTACACGGTTCAAGGGTGACGTACATCGTGGTGTCAGAAAGATCAGTATCAGCCAAATTTGCCTGGGCAATGGCGTCCGCCTCAGCGTGAGGTGTACCCGCGCCACGGTGATACCCCACATGCAAAACGTAACCGTCAGGGCTGGTAATCACAGCACCCACCAGGGGGTTTGCACCGCGCACGCCCTTGCGGGCTGCAGTCAGTGCGATATCCATAGCTTCTTCAGGAGTATGAGGCTCCCAGGGAATGTTCATGGTGTGCATAGTCTTATTTTACTTCTGCGTCACTGTGACATCGGGAAAAGCGGTCTCAACGCTCACGTTCTGCGCGGATTCCCGATTGTGGGTGCGCCACCACATGAAGAAACCTGCAAGAGTGAAGGCACCGTAGAAAAGATACATGAAAGCTGTTGCATAATAACCGGCAGACCACAGCAAGGGAACGCCCACAATATCAACAGCAACCCAGACCAGCCAGAACTCTACCCACCCCCGTGCCATGCCAAAGGTTGCCAACAAAGATCCGGTGAAAATCCAGGCATCAGACCACACCGGCTCGTACGAACCCAACGCACGGAAAACAGGAGTTAAAACCCCGGTGCCAACCAGCATGAAAGCAACCATAAACAGTCGCTCTTTAGCACTAGCCCACTGCGGTATAACAGCTACGCCCTGACTTTCGGCGCGAGTCTGACGCCAGCGGTGCCATCCCCAGATTGAAACAGCGATAAACATCACCTGACGCCCAGCCTGACCCAGCATATTCGCCGCATGCGACTGACCGCCAAAGAGCGTACCCATAAAAACAGTAAAAAGCAGCACATTGCCAGCAATGCCCACCGGCCACGCCCACACCCGTCGGCGCATACCGCCTAAAGCAGAGAGCAATCCAAAAATATTACCGAGGACTTCGCGCACCAGAAGCGACTGATCGCCAATGTGAATCTGAGCGTCGAAGAGCCACCGCAAAAAGTCCATGTCTTTCACCTTTGCTAGTGGCTCCGGGAAAGAACAAAGCAGCATCTCAACCGCCCCGCATAAAAAGCAAGCAGGTACACCAAAGAATAACTGTTTTGCTCGTGCTACCTTCCATCCAGACTGTACTGTCGGTATCGGAATTTCACCGATCAGGCCACCTGCTACCAAACCCCTAAAAGATGAAGTTGATACCGAGTAGTTAGCGGACTATCACCGCCGGTTGGGAATCTCACCCCGTCCCGGAGCACGATTATTAGTTATATGCTCACATTATGGCACACCCGCCGTCTGCACCAAGAATTATTATTACGACCACCGCTACCGGCGAAAGCCCCCGTGCAACGCAGTTCAAATACCCGGTACGGACGGACGCTGGGGGGGCATGCACCCGGAGTGAGCAGCGCCGGGTGCGCCCAAGGGAAAGTTGGGCTAGCACCACCGACTACAGGTATTCTAAAGACACACTCTTTGCCCCCCGCCCACCCCATATTTTGAAAGAAACTCAGTGACTGAACAGCAGAACCTACCGGTGACCGGCACCGCCCCGCGCAGCCTCCAAAACGTTCAAAAGCGAGACACCCTTTTCACCCAAGAACGCGCGTCCGTAGTAAACGCCGTCAAACGCCGCCCTCACCAGGCAGTCGCCCGCGCCGTTAAAGGCGCACAGAAACTAGTAGCCGATGACCAGGCGAAGCAGGCGCTGAACGTCCTAACGCTCGCTAAAGATCTGGTAGAAAAAGCTGCCCCTGCTGATGCCACCGACTACTATTTAGCCCTGGCAAGCATCCACCAGCACATGGGTAGCATAGCACCGGCGCAGCGAGCACTCACCCAGGCGCAGGAACACCTACAAGCTCAGGACGTACCCACCAACTCCCAGAAAAGCGCCCTTGAAAAGCTGGCTGATAGCCTTTCTGTCTAACCGTCGGCATCTAAAATCGGCAGGGACTTTCGTGATCCTGTAGTAGCTGAGGTTAGCTGGTACGTTCGTGAATATGACGAGCAAAATCTGCACGCTCTGAATCGCCCGCCAGCTCGAAGGCGTCAATAGCCTGTTGAGCGTGCGCGTGCGCTTGACGGCGTAAGCCCTCCTGCTGCGCTTTGACGATTGCTAGACCCTGATAAGCCTCACCTACCAAGAGATGAGCATCAGTTTTCGTTGCATATTCCAGCACTAACGCGAGGCTGCTTTCGGCATCACTCAGTTTGCCTTCCGCCATGAAAGAGTGAGCAATATCAAGATGAATCTCAGCGACTTTCTCGGTATTAACGGGCTCTTTACCCTTCAGCACAGTGATGCCGGTGGCAAGCTGTGCGCGAGCGGTAACTTCGTCTCCGCGCTGGCGGTAAATACCCGCAAGGCAAATCATATTGTGGGCGTAGCCGTCAGCACGCGCGTGGGCGGCGTACTCACGAGCGCCCACAGAATACCACTGCTCTGATTCATCGAGCAGACCCATCTGGGCGTAGATTGAACCGGTTTCGGTGGCGAAATCCCCCACCTGCTCAGCTGTGGGTTTGAGTTCTTTGAGCAAGTAGTAGGCACGTTCCATCTGCTCAACAGCGGTATCGAGACGGTTGAGGTCACGGTTAGTTTCAGAAGCTATTTTCAGTGCCAGCACCACACCGAACTTCTCATGTTGCACGGTGAACCCGTCAAGCGCGGCGTCAAGAGCGGGCAGGGCGTCCTCAAGTTTGCCCTCAGCGATCAGCTGCTGCGCAGCTTCTAGGGCGTCGTCGGGAGAAGAATAAGGGGTGAGCATCGAAAAGTGTCCTTTCTAGGATGTTGAAGACGTATTGCTCATCAGCCCAGTAACAATAGCCCCTTGTAAAAACCTTTTCCTTTGTACCTCTTGGTCTGGCGCCTGAAGATATTCCTGCCCCTTAAGTCCGTCCCCCTGTCTACGGTTTTGGGGAGGCTCTAATCCTTCGATCAGTACGGCTTCCATCGTTGAGATCACGAGTTCCGCTGGAAAATCTTGCTGCGCAACACCCAACGATCCATCAAGCGTTACAGGTCTTAGCCCAAACCAGCTGAAACGATCCCACCGCCCAGCCACACGGTCAATTGTATGTTCGTATAGTCGAAAGCCTAGACGTTCCGCGCTTACCCTGCCTACATAAATAGTTCTAGAACCATCGTGCAGTAAATAGACTCCGGTTTGCCCCGCCATATCGATGTGCTGTTGTGTTTTATCGGTAGGATGCACGCCCAAAAGCTTCACGTTCTGTTTTAGTTCCCAGTTAACGTCGGCTCGTCGCCAGAACATGCCGAAAGCAGAGATAACACCAGAGCTTTCGACATCTTCGCTCTCTGCTGAACTAGTATCGCCGTCTTCAGAGGAATCGACCGCTAGGGTCTGCGAACCAAAGTTCTTTCTGTATTTTTCGCGAAGGTCGGCGAGGGTCTCACGGCTATTTTCTAGATGCCAGAAAATCCACCCGTTCACCGATTGAAGATTACCGGCGACTTTAGCGGCTGCCGTTGGGGTTTCATAGTGATGACCCTCAAAAGCAAGAGTTCCGTCGGCGTGCACAGCCGCTACCTTTTGTGAGTATTTCGGTGAAAGTTCCTGCCCCACAACAAGAAGATTGGCACGAATCAAATCTTTGACACTGACATCTGATGAAGCGCTCATTCTATTTCCTTCTAGGCATGAAAGTGCTTTTGGGCGGACGCGCGCAAACCGGCGATAGCCGCGGCGGGATCATCGATGTTGTAGACCGATGAGCCTGCCACAAAGCAGGTGGCACCAGCCTCAGCGGCACGAGCAATGGTCTCTTCAGTGATGCCGCCATCGACCTGCAGCATCAAGTCCAGCCCCGAACCCTCAATAGCCTTTGCTGCACGGCGAATCTTCGGCAGGGTAACATCTAAGAACTTCTGCCCACCGAAACCCGGCTCAACGGTCATAATCAACAGCATATCCAGCTCAGAAAGCATATCGAGATAGGACTCAACCGCTGTTGCCGGGCGCAGAGCCATACCCGCCTTCGCGCCGTTTTCGCGCAAGGTACGCGCCAGTTTGATAGGTGCAATAGCAGCCTCGGCATGGAAAGTCACCGACTCGCACCCAACCTCAGCGTAGGCAGGCGCGTGTCTGTCTGCGTCCTCAATCATCAGGTGCACATCAAAGGGAATAGGTGATACCTCTTTGAGTCGCTTCACCACCGGCAAACCCCAGGTCAGATTCGGCACAAAATGATTATCCATCACATCAATATGCGCGGCATCTGCCGAAGAAATCGCCTCAAGTTCAGAGGCAAGGTACGCGAAATCAGCCGAAAGAATCGAGGGATTAATATGGCAACTCATGGGCGCTCCTGAAAGGTTGGAACAAAATCTCTTACACCCAACTCTACCGGCTGGCTACTGCCGCATACGGCGAGAGGTCACGTGTGCGTCAAAATTTGCCTATTTTTGACGCACGTGTGACCTCTCGCGGTTGTTTGGAGTGGCGCTACTTCTTGCGAAACAGCGCGAAGAACATCGCATCCGTACCGTGTACGTGCGGCCACAACTGCGCAGTGGTAGCCTGCGGCTGCTTATTATTCGGTGCGTAACCGGGGTCAAGCTCACCGCCCAGTACCGACTCCCCCTGCTCATTGCTCAGGGCAACTGCGCGTAAAGCGCTGGCTGAATCTAGTAGCTCTACCGCACCATCAGCCACAATGTCATTCACAATGTTTTGCGTCTCAGCCATGTGAGGTGAGCAGGTAACATAAGCAATCAGACCACCGGCGCGAGTCACGGTCACCGCCGCGTCAAACAGCTCCTTCTGCAAGGGCAACAAACCAGCAATATCGCGTGGCGACTTACGCCACCTCGCCTCAGGACGGCGACGCAGGGCACCCAAACCTGAACAGGGAACATCTACCATCACACGGTCAAACTGCGGGTTGGGTTCAGTAGCCGCCGGCAGGTTCTTCTTATCGCTCACGGTTGCCGCGATGTCGCGCCCATCGCCCGTCACCACCTTGTAGACGCTACCGCGCAAAGGACGCAAGGACGCGCTCACCAGCTTGGCGCGGTGAGCAGCTGACTCGTTGGCGACCAGCTGAGCCTGACGCTGCGCGCCGATAGCAGCCAGCAAGGCCGCTTTGCCACCGGGGCCTGCACACAGATCAAGCCACAGGGAGTCTTCACCCTCAAGAGGGGCAAAAGCTAGGGCGCGCGCAACCAGCTGCGAGCCTACGTCCTGCGCACGCACAGTGCCCTCACGCACCGACTCTAGATGGCGCAAATCGCCAGAGGAGTACAGCGCCGAGCCTTCCACCAGCTCACCGTCAACCGCACCAGCATCACGAGCCTCATCCAAAGAGCCGATACCGGGCAGCTCCACCAAGTTCACGATAGGGGCGGCGTTATCAGCATCAAGCAGAGCCTCAATTTCCTGCGGCGAACGACCGTGGGCTGCCAGAGCCTGCCTAAAGGCACGTACCACCCAGACCGGGTGTGAAGCGGTCAGAGCCATCTTCTGAATATCGTCAGTTGCCTCAGACTCAATAAGCTCTCGCCATTCTGCGGCGGTCTTCTCAGAAACCCTGCGCAAAACAGCGTTGATAAAGGTTGCCGGCCCCGCACCAATCACCGCACGCGCCAAACCAACTGTCTGGTTCAGGGCAGCATGCGAAGGCACACGCATCGCCAGCAACTGGTGGGCACCCAATCGCAAAGCGGTCAGAATCTTCTGATCGATCTTCTCCAACGGGCGATCAACGCAATGAGTCAGCACCGCATCATAGTACCCCTGGTTACGCAGGGTGCCGTAGGTCAGCTCAGTGGCAAAGCCAGCATCACGCTGATCCAGGCGATGGTTGCGCATTGACTTGGGCATCACCAGGTTCGCATACGAATCTTCGGTAGCAACCGCCTGCATCACCTCAAAAGCAACCAAACGAGCCGCGTCCGCCTCACGCGCGCGAGTTCTCGGTGCCGAAGTTGAAAAATCACGCTCATGGGACTTCTTGCGGTTGCGCTCGCGCCCCTTAGCATCACGACGCGAAGAATCGTCAGCGCGGTACCCCTGACGGCGGTCATCACGACCCTCACGGCGCTCATCACCACGATTCGCGCCGGTTCGCCCCTGCCCCGCCCGATTCATACCCGAACGTTGCCCACCGCGGTTCTGGCCGTTCTGCCCACGGTTTGAGTTACCGCCACCGCGGGATGAGTTAAAGCCGCTCATACAAGCACCACTTTCTGTTCGTTGAGTGCTGAACCGGTTCCACGAGCCCAGTCAGTTGCGTTCATCATTTTCTTACCGGCAGGCTGAACCTGAGTCAGTTCCAAAGCGCCATCACCGCAGGTCACAACACACTTTTTGTTGATGATCTGGACGGTTCCGGGGGCTGTGCCCAAGATATCAGCGTCAGAGGGGACGACCATTCCCAGCTTGAACCGCGCGTCCTTGTAGGTACACCAGGCACCGGGTTCGGGGGTCACTCCGCGAGTTTGCGCGAGAAGTTCAGCGGTAGGACGCGTGAAGTCCAGTTTGCCGTCGGCGATAGTTAGTTTGGCGGCGTGGGTGGGTTCCCCGGTCTGTTCGGTGCCGGTGGCTCCTGCTCCGATTGCCTCAAAAGTGCGAGCAAGCAAAGCCCCACCGGTTGCCGCCAGACGCGCCAGAATATCTCCGGCAGTGTCGGTTCCCTCTACGCGAGTAGATTCTTCTACGAAAACCGGACCGGTGTCGAGACCAGCCTCAATACGGAAGGTATTAGAGAAGATTTCGGTCTCCCCCGCCATCAGCGCGCGCTGCACCGGCGCAGCACCGCGCCACGCTGGCAGAGAAGAAAAGTGCAAGTTAATCCAACCCTGAGGCAAAAGATCCAGCGCTGACTGCGGCAAAATCGCGCCGTAAGCAACCACCGCAGCAATATCAGCGCCCAGCTGCTTTACGTCCTCAGCAACCTCACCAGACCACTTGTTCGCTTTGATGACAGGCAGTCCCAGTTTCTCAGCCCGAGCCGCCACCGGTGAAGAAGTCAGCACACGCTTGCGTCCCACCGGTGCATCCTCACGGGTCAGAACACCCACGATCTCAAAACCAGCTTCATGCAAACCCTCTAGCGGAGCAACCGCAACCTCTGGGGTTCCCACATACAAGACCTTATACGTCATTACTTGGCACCTCCCAAGAAACCGAAAGCAGAACCGGCAGGCTTAGACGTTACACCAGCACCGAAAGACGAAGAAACCTGCGGTGCACGCTCGCCAATAACTGCCGCAGAAACATCGTTGTACTGAGCGGCACGAATCGCGCGCATAATTCGCTTCTTGTCTTCACCCACCACGCGGTCAATGAACATCTTGCCGTAGAGATGGTCGGTCTCGTGCTGCAACATACGGGCGAACAAACCCTCACCCTCGATCTCAACAGGCTGGTTATACATATCAACGCCGATAACCTTAGCCCAGTTTTTGCGCGGAGTTTCACTGCTCAAACCGGGCACTGACAGGCAGCCTTCGCCGCCCTCTTGGTCTTCTTCGCCCACAGTCAGCACCGGATTGATGACGTGCCCCTCACACCCAGCGATATTGCCGTAGGTAAAAATTCGCTTAGAAATACCCACCTGAGGCCCCGCCAAACCCACACCGTTGACCTCGTACATGGTCTCCAGCATGTCAGCTACCAGAGTGCGTAGCTGCTCGTCAAAAACCGTGATGTCTTCACACTCAGTGCGCAACACCGGGTCACCCACCGTGCGAATCGTCAAAATCGTCATCTTTTTATTTCTCCCACACAATCTTTTACATCTACTTCAACACTAGCAAGGGCATCATGAGGCCTGCGGTTTTTCAACCGAATCAGGCTCAACATCCTCCACCGGGGAGTTCTGCACAGAAGCCGTTTCAACCGGAGAGTGAACCACCGAGGGCTCATTGCCTTTCAGCTCGCCCAGCAAATGCGCTGGTGGCGGAACCACCGGCATTAAGTGATCCCCCAACTCAACATCCAGCTCACGGTTGAGATCCCACACCCGCTTCAGCGCACAAAACTTGTGCCAGTTACTTTTAAGCACCACCGGATTAGCCTGCTGCGGAACCACCTGCGTCTGCCCCAGCGCAACACCCATCAGAATAGGCGCAGTGCTGTAAGCCCACGGCTCCCACACGCCCTCATCAGCATCGACCAAAGACTCTTCAGCTTTAATACCTGCCACCAGCTGCATGACCACCTTATTATCAAGGGGCTTCACACGTCCGCGCTTATCGGTACCCTTAGTTTTGTAGTCAATCACGCACACTCTGCCAGCAATCTCAGCCACCAAATCAAGGGTACCCGCATACCCCACCGTTTCGTTCCAGACAGTTACCTCAGCAGCCAGCGGACGCGGACGCCACGCATCCCACCACTCATCGAAACGGTCAGCGTAGCCCTGCTCGCCGTGTTGCATGAGTAGCTCACGGGTCGCCTCAACCTCGTGGTTTTTACCCATCGCTCGCAAAGCAACACTTTCAGCATAATTATGAACGCGATCGCCTCTCGCAGCCGCCTCATCACGAAAACGTTCTGAAGCGTTGGCGGCATCACGAATAATGGCGAACTTCATCCCCGCAGAATGAGCCGGACGCGACGCCCGAGAATCCTCTAATACCGCCTTAGCAGCCATGTACCCGTGCCAGCCCGCCAAGTCAGTCGCCTGCTGGCCAATAACCGTGGTGATTGAAGGGACCAGCAGCTCGCCGCCCACCCGACGCGCGTACATACGCCCGTGGTCGGTAGCAGAAGCAAGCATAGGTGAAGTCACTTCAGAGAATCCTGACGTCGAAGAAATGAGAGGGTAATACGCCCCGTCAATTATACGCGGTGCCTTAGACCTGCGCGGTGGGTGGCAAGGGTTAGCTCAGCTACTTCTTGTCGCTCACTGGTGCTAGAGTTTCCACTCCTGCAAGCCGTGCGATGCGGCGTCCATCGACTCAACGGCTGATTTCACCCGATCATAGGATGCCTGTGCCGCGATCTCTGAAGCACACCGAGACTCTGCCGGGGCATCAGAGGTGATGCAATAACGGTAAGCGGGGTCATCAACAATTAGGCTCGAAGCCCACTGCAAACGTTCGACCTGCCACTGCTGGTTGGCGTCGCGTCCCAGAACAGCGTTAACCATCAACCCCTCATTATTACCCAGGAAAACCGGAGAAATTTCTGTGACGTTATTGCCCGTACCGTACACGATCCAAGTCTCACCGTGCTTTTCGATAGGTTGAACAGTATGTGCGTGCTGACCCACGATCACATCAAAATACCCCGAATCAGCAAGCTCGTGGGCAATCTGCACCTGTTGCTTGTTGGGTTGGGTCTGATACTCGGTACCCGCGTGCATGTTCGCTACAACAATATCGGCACCCATCTCACGAGCTTTTTGCCCCTTCTGCTTCATAGCGCGGGCATCGAGCATATCAACCTGCCACCTATAATCGGGTACTTGCTCGTTCAAACCGTAAGTGCCCGTCACAACAGCGACCTTCACACCGTTGGCGGTAGTAAAGATATCGGGAGTTTCTGATTCCTCTGCACTGAGGTTAGTGCCCGTAACACCCATACCAGCAGCCTCAACCGCCCGGTAGGTACGCTCAAGCCCTTCGGTCTTCTGGTCAAAAGAATGGTTACTGGCAGTCATACAAACGTCCCAGCCAATATCAGCGGCAGCATCGAGAATCTGTGGCGGCACGTTGAAAGACGGGTAACCGCTAAAAGGTCCTTGCGGTTCAGCCACAACAATTTCCATCTGGCACACCGCCATATCGGCACGCTCGACGAATGGACGCTGAGCTTTAATGAGGGGCACAAAGTCGAGGTCGGATGCTCCGGTAGCCCGTGCGTCCGCCACTGCCTGAGACCATAGCAAATTGTGTACTAAGAAGTCACCGGTAAATACCAGTGAGGTGCAGGAATCGCTGAGACACTCGTCCTGGGAGGCAGATGCGGCGACAGTGTTTACTTGCTTTTGGACTGCCGTTTCAGTGGACGCGCCCTGTGTATCTGTTTCTGGTGCGGAGCCAGCGGAGCAGCCCGTAAGCAAGAGAGAAAGGGCAGCGAAACCCACCCAGCGGTTGTGATGGAACATGCTGATACCCCTTTTGTGTGAAACCTAGTGTGTTTCCATCCTAACCTGATACGCCGAGATCCTGATTTAAATCAGGATCTCGGCGGAGGTTTGGGTAAACAAAAGACCCAACCTTTTGAAAGGTTGAGCCTTTATGTGTGCGCGATACTGGAATCGAACTAGACGGAAGGAAATTTTCCGAGCTAGCGAGGAAATAAAAATTTCCTGGAGCGGTCACTGGCTTTACAACCATAAACCACAATGTCCGTATCTTACGTGCGCGATACTGGGATCGAACCAGTGACCCCTTCCATGTCAAGGAAGTGCGCTACCGCTGCGCCAATCGCGCGTGGAGGTGAGGACGGGATTCGAACCCGCGTACACGGTTTTGCAGACCGTTGCCTAACCACTCGACCACCCCACCATTACCCATTGCTGGGTGGCGAAAACTGGTGTTTTCGTGAGAGCGGTTGACGAGACTTGAACTCGCGACATCCACCTTGGCAAGGTGGTGCTCTACCAACTGAGCTACAACCGCAACTCGCACTACTATACACGCCGGGGGTTTGGCGCGCAAACTGTGGTCAGTTTGAGCTGGCGTGTATAGCTGTACGGACGCGGGTGCTGATGATGCGCGAGGGGTCGGCGGACGCGTCCGCTCCAACTCGCCGGGGTTTACTTCGCCTGAAAGTGCCACGAGGGGGCACAAAAGCATCCTGGAATGACGCTTTTAGGCGGAGTAAAGACTTTCAGCTATAGAAAACCCCGCATAGTAAGTACGGAGGTTTGGGGTGTTTGTCTACACCCATCACCATCTGTTGGGCGAAAATTGCTTCCTCGCTCGCTCAGGTTTTCGCTCAACAGCCCTAAGATGCACCGTAGCAAGGTGGCGTTCCATCAACTAAGCTACAACCGCATACAACAAAACCCTCGCACACGAAATGTGCGGGGGTTTGTTTTTGGAGCGGTTGACGAGACTTGAACTCGCGACATCCACCTTGGCAAGGTGGTGCTCTACCAACTGAGCTACAACCGCATATGCAATTATCTTGCCTGCGCGATACTGGAATCGAACTAGACGGAAGGAAATTTTCCAAGCTAGCGAGGAAATAAAAATTTCCTGGAGCGGTCACTGGTTTTACAACCATAAACCACAACATCTCGTATCATGCGTGCGCGATACTGGGATCGAACCAGTGACCCCTTCCATGTCAAGGAAGTGCGCTACCGCTGCGCCAATCGCGCATACACTCTTGTATCAAGAGTGTTGCGAGCGGTTGACGAGACTTGAACTCGCGACATCCACCTTGGCAAGGTGGTGCTCTACCAACTGAGCTACAACCGCATGTCAGGCTCGCAGGTTTTGTCCTTGCGGGCTAACAGGTAAATACTATACACAGATTTCGGGGTTGTGCCAAATCTTCGACCCAGGGGTTGTTTTTCGCTTGTTTCCGGGGTTTTTACCGGTTTTTTGTCCTGGCCTCGCGAGGTAGAGCAAAAATTATTTTCTTGCTCTACCTCACATTGACAGGGTATGTGGCAGAAGGTGTTTAGGCATCTTCGCCTGTGAGCCCCTGACGGGCGAGGGCAGTGAGGCGTGAGACTGCGCGGAAGTATTTCTTTTGGTAGCCGCCTTCCATCATTTCGGCGGTGAATACCTCGTCAAAGGGCACGCCGGAGGAAATGATGGGCAGGTCCTTGTCGTAGAGGCGGTCGGCAAGCACCACAAAGCGCAGAGCGACTGCCTGTTCGGTGATGGTTTCAACGTTGCGCCAAGCAATGCCTTCAAGCCCTTCAATGAACTGCCGGTAACGCGAGGGGTGGACGTGGGAGAGGTGCTCGATCAGATCACTGAAGTTATCGACTGACACAGCACCTAAGCCACCGAAGCGTTCTTGCACGGTTGCGTCGAACTCTATCTCGGTCACTGGTGCGGGAGCTGCGGGAAGTCCACGGTGGCGGAAATCCTCGCCGTCGACTCGCAGTACATCGAATTGGTCGGCAAGCACCTGAATTTCGCGTTTGAAGTCGCTGGCTGCAAAGCGCCCCTCCCCCAGCGACCCCGGCAGGGTGTTAGAAGTTGCCGCGATTTTGACTCCTGCATCAGAAAGTTCGCGCATAAGGCGTGATATCAGAACGGTGTCGCCCGGATCGTCAAGTTCAAACTCGTCGATGCAGACCAGTTTGTAGCCGCTGAGTGCGTCCACAGTTTTGCGGAAGCTCATGGCGCCTACTAGGTTGGTGTACTCCACGAAGGTGCCGAAGGCTTTGGGGCCCTCAGCCATGTGCCAGAGGGAGGCCAGCAAGTGGGTTTTGCCCACGCCGAATCCACCGTCGAGGTAGATGCCATTTTTGGTTGCCGGCGCTTGCGAACCGCCACCGAAGAGTCGTGAGAAAAACCCTCCGCCACCGGAACCGCCAGCACTGTTGATGCTTGCTCCGAAGGCTTTGAGCGCATCCACTGCCTGCTGCTGAGAGGGCTGGTTGGGATCTGGGCGGTAAGTATCGAAGGAAACCTCACCGAAACGTTCAGAAGGGCGAAAACCTGCCAGAAGATCATCTGCTGAAACGTTGGGGCGACGGTCGGTTAGGTGTTCGTAGGCAACCACAGTTCTCATATCTTTCGGAAGGGTTAGAAGGCGCCACCGTGTTGATGACTGCCATAGTCTCTAGTAATGATTCTAGCTCTGTCACCCCGGTAACTTAGCAAACGGGGAGTAACAGAAGCGTCATTAGAGTTCACATCACCTTTAGGCTTTTACAAAGTTCACATCCCGGTGACCCTGTGTGTTGCGGGGATTGTGCCTAGCCTAGAAGCCACGGCAGTCTAAGAGAGGAACGAGGAGACACGGCTATGGCGAAGAAGAAAAAGGCAGGAGCAGCAACAGCTGCAATCTCTCTGCTCACCAAACAGGGCATTGATTTTCAGGTGCTGGAGTACGAGCACGAGGACGGCAACACCAACTTCGGTGTAGAAGCAGCACAGAAACTGGGGCGAGACCCCGAGCAGGTCTACAAGACCCTGATGATTAATCACGACAAAGACTATGCAGTGGCGATTGTGCCCGTTGACGGCAAGCTAAATCTTAAGAACGCTGCGGCTGCTCTGGGCTGGAAATCCGCGAAACTCGCCAACCCAGCAGTAGCACAAAAGCGCACCGGCTATGTGGTGGGCGGCATTTCTCCACTGGGTCAAAAGGTCGCCCACCCCACCCTTTTAGATGAGGGCGCTCAATTATTCGATACGGTGCTGGTGTCAGGCGGTAAACGCGGATGCGACGTGGAGCTTGCACCTACTGACCTACTGACACTGACCAGCGGACAGTACGCTGATATAGCGCTCGCTGGCTAGTACCAGCCGCAGTCGAATGTGTACGCCCCGGCTTTATACTTGCCGGGGCTATTTCATGCGTGGCTCTAGCCACTGCATCACAGCACGGTGCCAGCGTTCGGGGTTCACGTTCCATTCTTTGGTGTGCGACCCCTCGGGGAAGGTCACCAGATCTACGTGTGGACTGCGGCGGGCAAGTTCAATCGCCGGTGCCACCGGCACGAAGTCATCTTTCACGCTGTGCATGATAAGAGTGGGTACGCGCAGGTCTTTAGCCCGACGTGTCCATGACAGTCGCTCAAGTTCGATGGGTGCTTTGAGACCGGTGAATGAGCTCCAACGCGGTTTGGAAATCATCCGCACACCCAGCTCGCCGATGCGCAGGGGCAGTTTGTTGAGGTTGCTGTGGTATTCGATGAGCGAGAGCCAGTCTACTGCCGGGCCGTTCAGTATCAGCGCTCGAATATGCTGTTTGTTGCGGGCGCGGTCGGCAGTCTGCAAGCTAATTGCCCCGCCCATTGACCACCCAAAAAGCACCACGTCATGAGCGCCGTGCTCTAGAGCGTAGTCGATGGCGGTTTCGACGTCCTCCCATTCGGTGAAGCCCAGACCGTAACGTCCGTCATCTGAGGGAGGCGCCTCTCGGTCGTTGCGGTAGCTCATGTGTAGGGAGATCATGCCCAGCGCTTGGGTGGTGCGTAACGCCCTGAGGGTTTCGGTGCGCTTGGCACCCATACCGTGCACCATGATTGCCCAGGTCTTCGATGCAGGAGCAGAAGGGGCAGACGCTTCGGTTGAGGCATTAGGGCGCACCAACCAGGCGGGGGCGCTGCCCACGGGCAGTTCCAGGAAGATTTCTTCACTCTTGTAACCGGCAAGTTCGGGGGTCGGTGCGACGACTCCGCTCCAGCGTCCGCGTGTTGCTTGTGCGAGGTCTCCGTTGTGTACGCTCATGACTTCGCGCAGTACCGAGGATTCAAGGGGTGAATGGGCGATGATTTCGCCGATGACAGCGAAGGACGTTCCGGCGTTGAAGTACAGCCCGTAGGTGCCCGGTATCTGGGTTTGGCAGGTGGCAGGTAGGCGCACAGAGTTGGGTTGTTCGCCTTCACTGGGGGTAGCGTGAGAGTAGCCTACCCCGAGGATTTTGAGGTTTTCGACGGGGCGTTTGGGTGGTACAACGATTTGTCGGGCGAAGTAGGTGGCGAGCGCTGTGGAGCCTAGCGCTGCGGTAGTTGCTATGCCTGCGCCGATGACAGCACCGGTGCTGGCGCCTTTGAGCCAAGTGCGGGTTTCGGGTTGGGGGTGAAGGTGTTCAGAGATTTTGTTCATAAACGCTCCTTGAAATATCAATAAGTTACTGACCAGTAACAAAGATACCACCTGCTGAATTCACCAACCGTAATCGCACCCACAGGCTATTTATTATTACCTCAGAATACGCCCCACAGAAGACTGCGGAATATCTTCAGTTTGCCTCAGCGTTATGATGAACAAAACCAAACACAGCAAAGAACATAAGGAGCTTGTCATGGCGCACAATGTACCCGGTGTTGGATCCATCGTTAAAAAGTGGGAGGACGTTTTGAACCCCCAGGAGTACCACGTACTGCGTGAAGGCGGCACCGAGCGTCCGCATACCGGTGAATATACCAACACCACAACCGAGGGTGTTTATTCCTGTCGCGCCTGTGGCACCGAACTCTTTCGCTCCACTGAGAAGTTTGATTCTCACTGCGGCTGGCCGTCCTTTTTTGCTCCCCTGGCACAAGATTCTGTGCGCTACATCCAAGACCGCAGCTTAGGAATGGTGCGCACCGAAGTGCGTTGCGCAGCGTGCGATTCACATTTGGGGCACGTTTTTGAGGGTGAGGGATATCAGACCCCTACCGATCTTCGCTACTGCATCAACTCTATTAGTCTGACGCTTATCCCAGCCCAGGATTAACCACACAAAACTCGTTTCCCATCATTTTCTAGCGTGAGACACCATTCATTTTGTTTCTTTTATCGCCAAACCCCCGTGCGTGCACTGTAAGGTGCGTAAAATGGGGGTTTTTGCACACGGCACTGATTCTTTGGTGCCCACTAGAAAGTATGCGAGAGGAAGTTACGCCTTAATGCCAGCGGAAAACTTGTCTGTTGTAGGTAGCAACACTGATTTTGGGCTACCTGCTGGCGTGACGATCCCCGAGCTAGTTCCGCTCGATGAACCTTTTGATGGGGTGCCTGCCCTCATTACGAATGAGCGAGGGCTGGCTAGAGCCGCAGAACGTTTAGTTCAGGCAAGCGGCCCGGTAGCGGTTGACACCGAGCGTGCCTCAGGTGTGCGCTACGGTCAGCGGGCTTTTTTGGTACAAATCAAACGCGGAGACTCCGGTGTTATTCTAATTGACCCCGAATGCTTTTCTGATTTAGGCATTATCAATGTTGCTCTTTCGCATACCGAATGGGTACTGCACGCAGCAGGTCAAGACCTGGTGGCGTTAGCTGAGTTGGGGATGCAGCCCGATCAGCTCTTCGATACTGAGCTAGCAGGACGCCTAGCGGGGTTTGAACGGGTTGGTTTGGGCACCGTTGTTGAAAAACTTCTGGGCTATAAGCTAGCTAAAGAACACTCCGCCGCTGACTGGTCGCGTCGCCCCCTACCCAAGTCTTGGCTGAACTACGCGGCTCTTGACGTTGAGATTCTTACCGATTTGCGGGATGCTTTCGAGGATGTCTTGCGTGAACAGGGTAAATGGGAATACGCTCTGCAGGAATTTGAGTACTTGCGGTTGCACCCGGTCAAAGAAAAACGTAAAGATCCCTGGCGCAAAACCAAAGGTATTCAGCGGCTTAAAAACCGCCGTCAGCTTACAGCACTGCGCAATCTCTGGCTGGAACGCGAACATTTAGCGCAGAAAAAAGATGTTGCGCCCAAAAAACTTCTGCCCGATGCTTCGATCATCGAAGCGGCTTATTCTATGCCCTCAAATGTACCGGCAGTGCTGAGTATTCCTGGGTTCCAAACCCGTGCTCTCAAGCGCGAGGCACCGCGCTGGGTACGTGCTATTGTTTCTGCGCGTAATGACAAAGAGCCGGTACCTTACACTACCCCGGCTGAGGGACCCCCGCCGCTGAAAGCCTGGGAGGTTAAGCGTCCGCTCTCTGCCCAGTTGATCGCACCGGCGAAAGAGGCAATGGCGGCGCTCTCTGAAAAACACTCCATTCCAACGGAGAACTTGTTGACCCCCGAAATTTTGCGCCGAGTTTGTTGGGATCCGCCCGTTAATGCTCACAGTATCGCTGATGCTCTGAGACAGTTGGACGCGCGCCCCTGGCAGGTTGAACTCGTCGCCCCCGTGCTCTCCCCCATCTTCAATGCAATTCTGGGAGAACACCGCTAAAGACCACCTGCGACTTTACCAACCGTAAATCTCGCAGCGAATGACCTATAACCTCACAGGAAGAAAGCAACCATCATGGACTCAAACTGCTGTATCTCGCGTAGAACTGCTCTCGGCGCCACCGCTGCCGCAACCACCCTGCCACTAGCTGCCTGCGGTGGTTCAGATGATTCAGCCGGTGGCACCTCGTCCATCAAACACCCTGAGGTGACCGCACCCATCGATATGATTGCAGCTGATGAGGTGCCAGTAGGTAGCGCTGTCAAAGCTGCCGCTGAGGGGGTGGTGCTAATGATTGCCCAGCCCACCGAGGGTCAGTTCATTGCCTACTCGTCAAACTGCACCCACCAGGGCTGCGTCCTGAACGTGCAGAACAACCTGCTGGCGTGCCCCTGCCACGCTTCCCAATTCGCCCTTGCAGACGGTTCGGTCACCGGTGGCCCCGCCCTCGATACTCTGCCTTCTTACCCCACTAAGGTGGAGGGCGGACGCGTCATCGTCGGCTAATATGCCAACCACAGATCAAGGCTGGTTGCCTCTTCAACCGTGAAGGGTAACCAGCCTTATTCTTAACTAACGGGCTGAAATTCACTGTTGAAGTGCGAAAAGTTCCTCTACAGCGTACGCACGATCGTCATTCAAGAAAGACCGCCTAAAAGAAAACTCGATAAAATACCAAGGCTCTCCTCATTGACGCTCACCTATAGCACATGGCGATGGGGCGCAAAAAGTGTAAGCATAACTACAGCTGACCAGAAAATAAGGGGGGCTATAAAACGGTGCTTGCAAGAGACGCTGGGACTTTCACCACAAAGAAAACCACGTTGAGAAGGGTGAACAGCATCATTAGCCGCCGCAGGGTTGAGCGTATGACACCCATCTTCTGAGGGGTTAGATATTTAAGCTCATTCTTCAGTTCGTACCCGGTGCTTTTGACGGGTTTCGGGTACAGCAGCGACATTAATATATAGTCTCGGGCACCGCTTATTTTCTCGGTAGCGGTGTCCCACCGCCTAAGTTTTTACTCGATAATATCAATAGCGCTGGTGTTAGTGTGCTTGGGTTTTTCGTCCTTGCCGCGGGCGAAAGGAACTTTCTGACCCGAGAGCTGCGCCAGAAGATCCGAGGTAATCTGCTCGGGGTTGAGCCCCACCTCATCAAGGATTTCCTCACGCGATGCGTGCTTAATAAAGTCAGCGGGCAACCCCAGCTCGTTGAGGGCAGTATCAACACCTGCGGCGCGCATTTCCTGGCGGATACGTGAACCCACACCACCGGCACGCACACCGTCTTCGAGGGAAACCACAATGCGGTGTTTAGCGGCTTCTTCAATAACGCTGGCGGGCACGGGCATGACCCAGCGGGGGTCAATGACGGTTACGCTCACCTCGTGCTCTTCCAAACGGGAAGCGACATCCAGCGCCAAACGAGCGAAGGCTCCTACTGCAACGAGCAGAACATCTTTCTGATCAGTTTCGGTGTGCGCCGTTCCGCCGCTGTAGAGAACATCCACACCATCAGAATAACGCTTGATTGAGGGAATCTCATCGCCCACTGAGCCTTTGGGGTAACGCACCACGGTGGGCGCGTTATCAATGGCAACAGCCTCTCGCAATTCTTCACGCAGGGTGGCAGCATCACGAGGGGCAGCCAAGTGAAGCCCCGGAATGAACTGCAACAGGGAAAGATCCCACATACCGTGATGGGAGGCACCATCGGGCCCCGTAACACCTGACCGGTCAAGAACAATCGTCACTCCCGCCTTATGCAGGGCAACGTCCATCAGTAGCTGGTCAAAACCACGATTGAGGAAGGTCGCGTACAGGGCAACCACCGGGTGCTGACCACCGTAGGCAAGACCTGCACTCATGGCGATAGCGTGCTGCTCAGCAATGCCCACATCAATTACCCGTTCGGGGTGAGCAGCAGCCATCTTGTGCAAGCCCACCGGAATCAACATTGCTCCGGTAATGCCCACAATGTCAGCGCGCTCATCCGCAATGGTCTTAATTTCTTCGGCAAAAACGCTGGTCCAGGACGCAGCGCTGGAACTCTTGATACCCTTACCAGTCGCCGGGTCGATAACGCCTACCGCATGGAACATATCATCTGCGTGAGCAACTGCCGGGGCGTAACCGTGCCCCTTTTCGGTCATAGCATGCACAATAACGGGACCAGCAAAGTTCTTGGCAGCTTGCAAAGCATCAATCACAGCTTCTTGATCGTGACCGTCGATGGGGCCAACATATTTCATGCCCAAATCTTCGAAGAGTCCACCGGGCACCATCACGTCTTTGATGCCAGCTTTCATACCGTGCAAACCGCGGTACAGTGCCTGGCCGGGGCGTCCACCCGACTGCAGACCGCGGCGGATTGCATCCAGTGCCTTGTCATAGCGACGGTCAAGACGCACCTGGTCGACCTTGCTCTGCACCTCAGCTTTGAGGGCAGTCAGGTGGTTGGCGAAACCGCCAATAGTGGGTGCGTAGGAGCGCCCGTTGTCATTAACAATGATAACTACACGGCGGTTCTTATCAGCGGCAATGTTGTTAATTGCCTCCCAGGTCATACCACCGGTGAGGGCACCATCGCCCACCAGTACCACAGTGTAGCGCTCAGATTCACCGTTCATAGCATGGGCGCGAGAAATACCGTCAGCCCATGAAAGAGAAGAGGACGCGTGCGAGGACTCCACGATGTCGTGTTCAGATTCAGCACGCTCGGGATACCCCGACAGACCACCTTTTTGGCGCAACGTCTCAAAGTCTTGACGACCGGTCAGGAGCTTATGCACATAGGACTGGTGACCGGTATCAAAAATAAAAGAGTCGTGAGGGGAGCTAAAAACCCGGTGCATGCCAACAGTCAGCTCAACAACACCCAGATTCGGGCCGAGATGACCGCCGGTTTTAGCAACATTATTGACTAAAAAATCGCGAATTTCGTGGGCAAGCTGCTTCAGCTGATCAGTGCTGAGAGAGTTCAGATCGCTTGGCTGTTTAATGCTGTCTAGAAGCCCCACGGCACATTCCCTTTCAACGGACTCTTGTGCTGAATTCACGAAGCTCTTGCGGGTCTTTCACATCTTTTGATTCAACACGTATTGCAGTCTAACTAACTTTACCGGTTGACCTTAGTATTTGACGATTTTTACGGTAGACAGCACCCTTCTATCGATGCTTGCCCCGCAAACTAGCAGCAGCTGTGTAGGGTGGTGTGACATGAGCATCCGTTACCCCTCCCCTCTCGGCGATAGACGCCCCAGCCGTGAAGAGCTGCAAAATTTTGCTAACGCAACCATTGATGACCGTCTGCCACCGCCCGGTACTCCCCTGCGACTGCTAATCGTCGGTATCAATCCCGGTCTGTGGACAGCCGCAGTCAATGCGCCCTTCGCCTACCCCGGTAACAGGTTTTGGCCCTCACTTGACCGCGCGGGAATCATCAGCCCCAGAGTGGACGCTTCACGCGGGCTCAGCGATGAAGTGGAAACCCAGATGGAACGCTTAGGGATTGGCATTACCAATATGGTGGCTCGCGCTACTGCTCGTGCGGATGAGCTCACCAAAGAGGAGCTGCAAGCGAGCGTCCCACGACTAATAGAACTGACCCACATCTATCAGCCGCAGGCACTAGCCATAGCCGGCATCACTGCCTACCGTACCGCTTTCAACCGGAGGAAAGCGACGCTCGGTGAGCAGGACGCGTCCTTCATTGAGGGCTGGAACCCCGCGACCTCGCTGTGGGTAGTACCCCAGCCCAGCGGACTCAACGCCCACGAAAACATTGATTCTCTGGCTGATAAATGGCAGCAGGTCTGGCTCAGTACAAGCCCGTAGACTCGCTATCACCCCAAAAACCTTAAAACACAACGAAGGGGGCTCCCACCGATGATGGTGGGAGCCCCCTGTCATCTGCTGTTACCAGCTACCGGCTCAAGTGCTGGTGGACGTTCGGATCAAGAACCGCGAACCAGGTTACGCAGAACGTACTGCAAGATACCACCGTTGCGGTAGTAGTCAGCTTCACCTGGGGTATCGATACGCAGAACAGCATCAAACTCGGTAACCTTGCCGTCTTCTGCGGTTGCAGTAACCTTCAAGGTCTTGGGGGTGGTGCCCTTGTTCAGCTCGGTAACACCCGCGATATCGAAGGTTTCGGTACCGGTCAGACCCAATGACTCGTGTGATTCACCGTTGGGGAACTGCAGGGGCAGAACACCCATACCAATCAGGTTTGAACGGTGAATACGCTCGAAGGATTCAGCGATAACAGCCTTGACGCCCAGCAAAGTGGTGCCCTTCGCTGCCCAGTCACGTGATGAACCGGTGCCGTATTCCTTACCACCAAGAACAACCAGCGGGGTGCCAGTTGCCTTGTAATTCTGAGCTGCATCGTAGACAGTAGTCTGCTCGCCGCCGTTGGTGAAGTCGCGGGTGAAACCGCCCTCAACACCGTCCAGCAGCTGGTTCTTGATGCGGATGTTCGCGAAGGTACCGCGAATCATAACCTCGTGGTTACCGCGACGTGAACCGTAGGAGTTGAAGTCCTTACGCTCTACGCCGTTTTCGATCAGGTACTTACCAGCAGGGGTATCTGACTTGAAAGAACCAGCGGGTGAGATATGGTCAGTGGTGACCGAATCGCCCAGCTTCAGCAGAACACGTGCTCCGGTGATGTCCTCAACCGGGGTGGTCTCCATGGTCATACCCTCGAAGTACGGGGGCTTGCGCACATAGGTGGAGTTAGCGTCCCACTCGAAGGTTTCGCCGGTGGGAGTCTCCAGTGACTGCCAACGCTCGTCACCATCAAAGATGGTGCCGTATTCCTTGTTGTACATTTCGGTATCAACAGAAGAATCGATGATGCGCTGAACTTCAGCCGGGTCGGGCCAGATGTCCTTGAGGTAGATGTCCTTGCCGTCGGCGTCCTGCCCCAGGGCGTCCTTCTCGAAGTCGAAGTCCATGGTGCCAGCCAGTGAGTAGGCAATAACCAAGGGAGGGGATGCCAGGTAGTTCATCTTCACGTCGGGTGAGATGCGCCCCTCGAAGTTACGGTTACCTGAAAGCACCGCGGTGACGGAGAGGTCGTTGTCCTGAATAGCCTCTGAAATTTCGGTTTCCAGCGGACCTGAGTTACCGATGCAGGTCGCGCAACCGTAACCTACAACGTAGAAGCCGAGCTTCTCGAGTTCAGGCAGCAAACCAGCCTTCTCGTAGTAGTCGGTAACAACCTTTGAGCCCGGTGCGATAGAGGTCTTAACCCAGGGCTTAGCGGTCAGACCCTTAGCTGCTGCGTTGCGTGCGAGGACGCCCGCAGCAAGCATGACTGAGGGGTTTGAGGTATTGGTGCAGGAGGTAATCGATGCGATAGAGACTGCACCGTTTTTAAGCTCGAACTCGCGTCCGTCGCTCATTGAAACGTGAGCTGACTTCTCAGCCTCACCCTTTGCGGCGTAGTTTTCAATATCTGATGCGTACTGCTTCTTCGCCTCGGTCAGCTCAATGCGGTCCTGAGGACGCTTGGGACCAGCAATAGAGGGTACGACGGTGGAGAGGTCAAGCTCAAGGTACTCGGAGTACTCAACTTCGATGGAAGGATCGTGCCACAGACCCTGTTCCTTGGTGTATGCCTCAACGAGAGCTACCTGTTCCTCGCTGCGACCGGTCAGACGCAGGTAGTCAAGGGTGACCTCGTCGATGGGGAACATCGCTGCGGTTGAACCAAACTCGGGGCTCATGTTACCGATGGTTGCGCGGTTAGCCAGAGGAACCTGTGAAACACCTTCGCCGTAGAATTCAACGAACTTGCCCACAACGCCCTGTTTACGCAGCATTTCGGTGATGGTCAAAACCACGTCAGTTGCGGTTGCGCCTGAGGGGATTGAGCCGATGAGCTTGAAGCCTACAACCTTAGGAATCAGCATGGAGACGGGCTGACCCAGCATCGCTGCCTCAGCTTCGATACCGCCAACGCCCCAGCCCAGAACACCCAGACCGTTAACCATGGTGGTGTGTGAGTCGGTGCCCACAACGGTATCGGGGTAAGCGCGCAGAACGCCGTCTACCTCGCGAGCCATGATGGTACGTGCCAGGTACTCGATGTTGACCTGGTGTACGATACCCATGCCCGGGGGTACTACCTTGAAGTCATCAAATGCGGTCTGACCCCAGCGCAGGAACTTGTAGCGTTCGCCGTTGCGCTGGTATTCGATGTCCATGTTGCGGGTAATCGCGTCTGCGGTACCAAAAGCATCAATCTGAACAGAGTGGTCAATCACCAGCTCTGCAGGTGCCAGGGGGTTAATCTTTGAGGGATCGCCACCCAGTTCCTTCACAGCTTCGCGCATGGTTGCAAGGTCAACAACACAGGGAACACCGGTGAAGTCCTGCATGATGACGCGGGCGGGAGTGAACTGGATTTCGGTGCTGGGCTCAGCCTTAGCGTCCCAGTTTGCAAGAGCCTTAATGTGCTCAGCGGTGATGTTCGCGCCATCTTCGGTGCGAAGCAGGTTCTCCAGCAGAACCTTCAAAGCGTAGGGCAGCTTTTCGTAGCCTTCGACTGACTTGAGTCGGTAAATTTCGTATTCGGTACCTTTGACGTCTAGTACGCCTTTTGAACCGAAGCTATCCACAGTGCTCATATTACGTGGGACTCCTTCTCGACACTGTTACTAGTCAGGCCTTGGCATCGTTGCCTCTAAAAGTGCTCTGCGCAGTACTGCGCGCAGGTGTGATGCCCATCTTAGAGACAGTCTGACACCAAGCTTTCAATACCAGTGTACTCTGAGTCACCCAAAAACACATTTCAGGGTAAAAAATCCGACACATTGTGTCTTAAAAACTAAAAACCAACCCCCGTTTGCCTCGTGCGAGACAGTAACGAGTGTCGGTTTTCAAGCCGCCTAGAGAATCGTGGTTAGGAAGCCCTCGCGAACAGGGCTACCGTTTCAACATGGTGGGTGTTGGGGTACATGTCGAAGGCGCGCAGATCGAGTAGCTCCCAGCCCAACTCACGCAGGTAGCCGGTGTCACGCCCCAAAGCGGCGGGGTCACACGCCACATAGACCAAGCGCTGGGGGTCGAGCTGATCAATCTGCTCTACAACCTTTTTGCCTACACCTTCGCGCGAAGGATCAACAATCACTGCATCAGGCTTTTTAGCCTTGCCCGCAGCAACCTGAGGCAACAAACGCGCCAGGTGGGCGCCCACGTCCGCTTTCACGGTTTCGATGCGGGTGTCTGCTGATTCTTCAATACGAGCGCGACCCGACTCAAAGTTATCGCGGGCGTTCGCTGCGGTCACCGGTGAACCTTCAACCGCCAGTACGTAACCGGTGGGACCAACTTCGAGAGCGGCGATAGCAGCGAAAAGACCGGCACCGGAATAGAGATCATAGATACTCTCGCCGTCGGTGAGCTCAAGCAGCTCTGATACGGTCAGCCCCAGCGCTTCGGGCGCTGCCGGGTGAATCTGCCAGAAACCACCATTGCCCACGCGCCAGGAGAGGGAGATGTCATCGATGTCAAGTTTCTCAGTCACCTGCGGGTTTTGACGCTGGGCACCGCGCACTACATCGGCAGGACGCTCACCGCGGCGGCGTCCGCCCTGACGCTCGGCGGTAAAGACGAGGGTAATTTTTTCTTCTTTGAGGCTACCCCACAGTTCTTCGGCTTGGACGGTCACTGCATCAGCTACTGCCTTTTGAGAGGTTCCGGCGCGCACGGTAAAGCTCAGCAGGATTTCCCCGGTAGAAGAAACTGTGGCGTCCACTCGGCTGATGTTCTCAAGTTCTAAGCGGTGCAGCTGCAGACGGTTGACCGCCGGGTGCGCCAGAGGGAAATCCTCTACAGCAACTGCCCCAGAAGAAGAATGGGGGTACATGCCGATGCGGTTACCCGAACCGGTAGCAGCCACATCGAAATGGATGCGGGTACGCCAGCCGGTATCGCCACCGGGCAGCTCTTCCACGCGCAAAAGTTTCAGCAGGGCGTTCGAAGCGGGTACTTTGCCCAAACGGGTGAGCTGCTCGATGACCACCATCGTTTTGAGTTCGCGCTGGTAGACGGGGTCAAGGTGAGCAAACTCCATGCCGCCGATGGGCGATTCACTGCGTAGTGCATCCGCAGGTGCCCAAGGGTGGGTACGGCGGTGTTCGCTGGGGTCAAGGACCTCTACAACATCGGCAAAGAAGAAACGGTTTTTGGGACCCGCACCGGTAATGCGTGCTCGCACTGTCTCACCGATAGCGCCGTGGCGTACAAAAATCACGCGCTCGTTGTAGCGAGCAACGAAGGAACCACCGTGCGCTACAGCGTGCGGAGTGAGTTCAACGATGGAGCCAACCTCCACAGTGGTATCGGGGGTCAGGGGGTTTTCTTGGGGTGAAGTCACAGGTATCTACCTTCGAGGTTGGTGAAAAAGTTTAGGGGCGGGTTGATGAAGAAATCTGCCAGGGAACAGAGGCGACCACAATACCGGGTTGTCTACGCAGCCGCGCCTTGAGCCGGTGGACGGTGCGGCGGTGCAAGATTCTCTCCCACCAGTGCGGCACCACGTATTCGGGTAAGTAGACAATGATGACGTCGCGCGGGCTTTCGGTGCTCTTACGCTCAATATACTCCATAAAAGGCGGTACGGAGTCGCGGTAGGGCGCGTCCAAGATGGTGAGCGGCACAGGTAGCTCTAAGGATTCCCAACTGCGCTGAGCCTGTTTAACGCGAGACGAATCTTGATTAACCATCACCGCTTCGATCGTTGCTGGGCGGGTGGCACGGGCGTAGGAAATAGCGCGCATAAGCGGTTTGCGAACGCGCTGCACAAAGACCACAGCGTGTACACGAGCGGGCAGAGTTTTTTGCTGGGCAAGCTCAGCTGAATCACTCGGTAGTTCAAGGTTCTGGTTGATGGAATCGTAGTGGTTTCGCACGCTAAGCATCGCTTTCGAGAGCACAAGGATAAGAATGAGAGTTACCCACGCGCCCTGGGTAAACTTGGTCAGAATCACCACACCCAGCGCTAAAGCGGTGGCAGTGAAACCGATGAGGGTAACGATAAAAGGACGTATCAGGCGGACGCGTTTAGTGGCGTTAAGGGTGAACTTTAGTTCGCGAGCGCGTACTTTAATGATTGCTGCCTGCGTCATGGTCATCGAGAAGAACACGCCCACAATGTACATCTGAATGAGGGTGTTGAGATCTGCCCCTATGAGGGTAATGAACATCAGGGTGCAGACGCCCAGCAGTATTACACTTTTGGCGAAGAGGGTAGGGGACGATTGGGCGCGCAGTTGTACCGGTAGGTAGCCCTTTTCTGCGATGGCGGCAGTGAGCAGGGGAAAGCCGGTAAAAGCCGTGGTTGCCGCCATAATCAAAATAGCGACTGTGGTGAGCATCAGTACGGTGGGCATGAGCGCATCATCGTAGATTGTCTCTGCCATTTGCATGAGTACTGGTTGCTGATAGAACCCCTCGGGTACAGGTTTGCCGTCGATGCGCAGCTGTGAAACATCCATGACCGTGCGCACGCCGGTTTCCTTGACGAGGTAGAGCACTCCGGTGAGTAGGATCGCTGAGATGATTCCCATGCTCATCAGGGTTGATGAGGCATTTTTGACGGTGGGACGCTCGAAGAACCGCACTGAGTTCGACATCGTTGATACGCCGGTAAGGGCAACAGCACCCGATGAGAAGGTGCGCGCCAGCAGAAGGAATAAACCGGCTCCTGCCAGGTGTGGGTCAGTACCTTGCTCGGGCACGATCTGCCAGTTGCTTGATACTGACTGACTGAGAGTGCCTGCCAGCGATTTACCGTAACCCACCGTTATCGTAAAACCGATGGCAATGAGGAACAGGAGCAAGGGTAGGTAAGAAATTTTTTTCAGAAAGGTAAGACCGCGCAAGCACAGCAGCATGACCAACACAATCAGTGCTGCTGTCACCCACAATGACTTATCACGAAGGGCAGGAAAGGCCGAGAGAATGTAACTACTGGCAACTGCCAGTGACACCGTCACTGTTAGCATGAAATCCACCATGAGTGAGGCACCCACTGCCACGCCGGTGCGGGCACCCAGTCGTTTGTTCACTAACTCGTAGTCTCCGCCCTCTGCAATGGATGAGAGGTTATAACGGTACGTGCCAATCACAACCAGCAGTACCAGGGCAATGGCTGCGCCCACCCAGGGAGAAATGATGAGCGCACCGCTGCCAGCAAGTGCCAGCATCATCACAATCTCATCAGGGGCGTAAGCCACCGATGAGACGCCGTCTGAACCGAAAAGCCCTAGCGCTCGTCGTTTAGAAAGCGCCAAAGAACGCACTTGCCGACGATCAACAAGTGAACCCAAGAATAAGCGCTGTAAGCGCTCCACAGTACCTGCCACAGCTAATAACCTAGTGCCATTTTCTGCTTTTGCGAAAGTGTGCGCGCCCAAAACGCTGGCGGCGGTGACCAAAGTAGCATTGAGCGGGGATAGACTTAAAGGCGCATTGATAACGGCACCGGTTAGAGAAAGGGTGTGCAGCTATGCCGCACTTCGTCATTATGGGGGCAGGACGCGTGGGCGTTATGCTGGCGCACACGCTGGAGGACTCCGGTCACACCGTGGCGATCATTGACCAAGATGACCGGGCTTTCCGCCGTTTACGCAAAGATTTTACGGGTAAGAAAGTAACCGGTGTTGGTTTTGACCGTGACACCCTCAAACGTGCCGGTATTGAAGAGGCTTACGCTTTTGCCGCAGTGTCGTCCGGCGATAACTCCAACATCTTGGCGGCTCGTGTTGCCCGCGAAACCTTCAAGGTTGCCCATATTGTGGCACGTATTTATGATCCCAACCGAGCAGAATTCTTCCAGCGGCTAGGCATTCCCACGGTTGCCGCTGTGCGCTGGAGCACCGATCAAGTGCTACGCCGCCTACTTCCAGAACAAGCAATGACCGGTGACTTTCGAGAGGCATCGGGCAGGCTCATGCTGGCAGAACTGCAACTTGACCCCGGCTGGACGGGGCACGCACTGACCGATATCGAAGCGGCGTCCGGGGTGCGCATCGCTTACATCACCCGTTTTGGTGAAGGTATCTTGCCGCAGCCTGACACCAGCTACCAGCAGGGCGATATTGTACACGCTATGCTGCGCACCGAAGAGATCAACGAAATCTCCCGAATACTAGCCACTGCCCCGGCAGAAGAATCTAACTAACGTCCAAAGGTTTATTGCTCATGCAGGTCATTATTATTGGTGCCGGTTCAGTTGGCTCATCCATTGCAAAAGAACTGATAGCCCACGGGCACAGTATCACCATCATCGATGAAAAGCCCGAGGTTATTGGACGCAGCGGCTCGCTCAAAAACGTCCACTGGATTATCGGAGACGCCTGTGAGTTCTCGACCCTTAAACAGTCAAGCCCCGATGAATGCGACGTTATTGTTGCCACCACCGGCGATGACAAAACCAACCTCGTCGTTTCGCTTATGGCGCGCAGCGAGTTTGGTGTGCCGCGTACGGTAGCGCGCGTTAATAACCCCAAAAATGAGTGGTTGTTCGATGATTCATGGGGCGTTGATGTTGCCGTATCGACCCCGCGTCTGATGACTGCTCTGGTGGAAGAGGCTGTAGAGGTGGGCGATGTGGTGCGTCTGCTGTCTTTGCAGGCAGGTGGGGCGATGCTGGTGGAGTACACAGTACCCGCAGACCATCCCATCATTGGGCACACAGTAGCCGGTATTCAGTGGCCCGCTCAGACAACTCTTACCGCTATCTTGCGTGATGGTACTCCCCTTGCCCCCACTGCCGATGACATTATCGAAGGCGACGATGAGCTTTTCTTTATCACCACCACCGAGGGCGAAGAGGATATTCGTCTGCTCTTCTCGTAAAAAGTCGGCTTAGCTGGTTGGGGTCTTATCTGCAGTGCGCGGGGCGGTCATCAGCCAGGTCAGCCAGATAACGGCTGCATACAGTGGAGTGCCCATGACTAACCGGGCGGTCCCCAGAGCGCCCACCTGATCGGCGAGGTAGAGGGGAACCTGAACCGCTAGGCGCAGCACAAACATGCCAATGAGTACCAAGGTTGCCAAGGTGTACGCACGAACGCGCCGGGGGTCTGAACGCCAGGTTTCTTGTTCCCCGCGAAAGAAACTGTAGATGAAACCGACCACCGGTAGTTTGAAGAATAACAGCAGCCCAGCAATACCCACCGCATAGGCAGCGTTAATCCACAAACCGGGCACATAAAAATCAGCTGCCTCGCCCGAACGCAAGGCAACGGCGGCGCACAGTGCCACACCGATCAGACCCGAGAGGGACTGCATCAAAGAGCCCCTTTGCACCAGTCTTACCGCGCCAAAGACCAGGGCAACCGCCGCCGCGATTGAGGCAGCTAAGAGCAGATTACTCGTGATGAGAAAAGCGGTAAGAAAGAGAAAACCCGGTGCTATCGCCTCAATGATCCCGCGCACTCCACCCACCGCATACAGCACATCAACATCGCCGTTAGCGGTGCGTCGAATGTTTTTGGGCGGCGCAAAATTCAGCCCACTGCCTTTCTCAACGCTGGGAGCTGCTGCGGGTTGATTCTGCGACTCTGGCTGCATAAAAATCTCTTCTCTATTTTCTAAGCCCCGATGGAGCTAGTCTGCTAGTGACCCGAGCGGACGGGCACAATCTCATAACGCGGGTTGTACATGCGGGCGGGCTGGGTTCTGGCGGAGAGCATACCGTTACAGCGCAACTGAGCACCGGCGACAATGCCCGGTACGCTATGCTGCCCATGCCACACCAGCAGGACGCGCGTACCCGGCTTCACCGGCGGTTCGTCAGGAAACCGCCGGGCAGGGTGAGCTCTACGGTCGATGTCATTCTCATTAGGAGCGAACTCTTCATCGGGAGTCGAGCCTTTTTCATCAGAACCATCTTCGCTGAAATCCCCAGAACTCTCAATGGCAGGTAAGCCCGTCATCAAAGCTCTCGTACGGTTATAAGTGGCGGGGCAAGACTTCTCAACAATCAGCTCCGCCTCATAGCGCGGAGGCTCCCCCGCAGCTGAAAAGCGCACCTGCCCCACACGTCCGGCAATACGGGCGCGCAGACGTTCAGGGTAGGCAAGGGCATCTGTTGCTTGGGTTGAAGCCACGAGAAAGGCTCTAACCAATCTGGGTAATCTCAGGACCGCGCTGGGGAACCTGCAAGGAAGGTTCCTGCTGCGCGCGGGCAGCCGGGGCCGCTTGAGCCTCTAGAATCTGCGCAGGAACTTTCAAGGGCAGCAAGTCACGGGGTGCCATAGGAGCCTCACCACGGTGAACAACCACCGCACGCAGAATTTTTTCCATTTCAGCACGAGCTTCGGGCTGAGTGCTCGCCTCACCGGTAAACACAGCACGCAAGAACCAGCGAGGACCGTCTATGCCCACGAAGGTTGCTACGCGAAACCCTTGACGACCGTCAGGGGCCGTTGCCGGAATACGAGAATGCAGCTCACGCCCCAGCGCAGTATCGGTGTACTCCACGCGTCCGCCCTGAGCATGTACCGAAGATGAGATTTCAGAGCGAATGTCATCCCACAAACTGCGGCTCTTGGGCGCAGCGAACGCCTGCAACTGCACGACAGCCTGATCCTTTTGCAAGGTAATAGCGATGACGTTCTTTGATTTTTCATCGACCTCTAGACGCAGAGCAACCGTCGGATCAGATTTGATCAGCAACGAACCAAAGTCAAGGTACCCCTCATCAGTATTCTTCTCTTCACTGTCAAAGGGACCTTGGCTACGATCAATCTCGAAAACCTCGGGAGCCTGATCTGAACCCCGGTCTTCAGCCTCGTCAGGCTCTACGTTCTCAGCCGCTTCAGTCACCGAAGTGTTCTCAGCATCTTCTTGCTTTTTCTTACGCTTGAAACCAAACATTTTCTCTACCTTCTTCTACCAATTCTTAGATCAATCAGCGGCGGGTGTGCCTACGCTGTGCCCGTTGAGCCAAAGCCGGAGGCTCCGCGCTCTGTCTCATCGAGGGTTTCTACCGGCACAAAGCGAGCGCTCTCGTACTTCTGAATTACCAGCTGGGCGATACGGTCCCCACGGCTGACATGAAAACTATGCTCGGTATCAGTATTGAGCAAGCACACCATCAGCTCTCCTCGATAACCGCTATCAACGGTACCCGGAGCATTGACGATGGTGATGCCGTGCTTAGCAGCCAGCCCAGAACGCGGATGCACCAGCCCCACAAAACCAGCGGGCAAGGCAATGGCAACACCGCACGGAATCAACGCCCGCTGACCGGGAGCGAGATCAGCATCAACGCGCGCCCTCAGATCAGCGCCCGCGTCCCCCTGTTGCGCGTAAGCGGGCACCGGTAAATCAGGGTCGAGCATTTTAATTTCAACTGTCAACTGTTCATTCACAGTTAGCAACTTTACTAGGCAAATGCCCCTATCATCTAAATTTTTCAGCCTAAGTTGCCGCAGGTACTTCTCCCGCACAGCACCGGCAGGAATCTCTTGCAGGTGCTCTAGCGGTAGAATGGGGTGAAGAAAATAAAGTTTTTGTGGTGATTGGTGAGGTTAATGGCTGCTTCTTCTTCACAGGTGCTCTATCAGGAGCGTCTGACGCCGAGCGTTGGTTTGTGGATTGGCGTGGTAGGTGCCGGTATTGCCTGCTTCTTTGTGGGTGCGCCTATTAGCATCACCGCCGGTGTTATCGCCGGTATTGTGGTGGCGCTTTTACTGGCTTTCATTTTGTACTCATCAGCCCCTGTTATCACCATTACCCCGAACTTACTGCGGGTGGGGCGTGCCGCTATTGAGCGCGAGCACGTGGGCGTTGCAGAGGCGTTCAGGGGTGCGCTGGCACAGCAAGCTGCGGGTCCTGATCTTGATGGACGCGCGTTCATGTGCTTTCGAGGGTGGATTGAGCCCAAAGTTCGTATTCAGATTACTGACCCGGCAGACCCCACCCCCTACTGGCTTGCCTCAACTCGCAACCCCGAGCGCATCGTAGAGATCCTCAACAGCGAGATTTCAGCAGAACAGCTTGAAGAATACCGGGTGCAGATGCACCAGGTGCACGAAGAGCGTATGCTTCTCAACCACGACGCGCGAGCGCAGATTCAAGTAGATGAGCAGTAATTTCTACCGACAAAGACAAAAAGAGGGGCTGACCTTGCAGGTCAGTCCCTCTTTGTTGATGCGTTTACCTCAGTAGTTTTTGAGTGGCGACTATTTAGCCTTCACACTCTACGCAGTACTTCAGATCGCCTTCTTCACGCGCAACCTGTGAACGGTGGCGAACGAGGAAGCAGGAGGCACAGGTGAACTCATCGTCCTGCGCGGGAAGAACTACGACGTTGAGTTCTTCGTTGGAAAGGTCTGCGCCGGGGAGCTCAAAACTTTCGGCTGCCGCGTTTTCGTCTTCGTCAACAGCACCCGACTGCATTTCGGAGCGGTGAGCGTTCAGCTCTTCAATCGATGATTCTTCGTTGTTTTCGTCTTGCTTGCGGGGTGCATCGTAATCGGTTGCCACGTAGGTTTCACGCTTTCTGGAGTGATGTACTCAGTTATAGTCGCAGGCTGTGGTGCCTGAGATGTAAGTCGCCAATTTCTGTGCGCTGCTCAACGCTGTTTGCGCCCTGATATGGGGGCGAAATTGTTGAACCAACGCGTAGCATTTTTCACTATTAAAATGATTTTGTCTAGCTGACCTCTTATTTGTGTCATTTATCGCTCTTTGACTTCAGGGGCGAACCGTCACTGAACCTTCAAGTTCAAGAGAGAGTTGAAGCAAAGTGAGACTTCAAGGCGTGATTTAAGATTAATGTTTCGTTCCAGACGCTTCTGACCCGTTTTTACGCTGCGAGACGGGGTAATCTGTTAGATGATTGTCTCTAGCGTTAACCACCGCTACTACTTCTGGAGTTTTTATGCTTGACTTGCGTCTTGTTGGTATTCACGACGATGGTGAGAACCTTGTTCTCGAGTCTGCCGATGGCACTACCTATCGCCTGCCCATCGACCAGAACTTGCGCACAAGTATTGCTAAGGCGCGCCGTATTCCGCAGGTACGATCGCTCGGTGGTAACGGTACCTTTGGTCCGCGTGATATTCAGACCCGGTTCCGTCAGGGCGCTACCGTTGAAGAGATTGTCGCGGAGTCTGGGTGGGATGCTAACCGCGTTCGTCGTTACGAGTGGCCCATTGTTGCTGAGCGCGCCAACATTATTCAGTCAGCTCAGAACGTGGTGATTTCTTCTCAGAGCCTAGGACGCCGCGACGCCGCTGCCCTGTCGTTGCGTGAGCATATTGCAGCTACCGCCCAGCGCTACGGTTTCACCCCTGAGGATGCTGAGTGGACTACCTGGCAGCAGGAGTCTGGTCAGTGGACCGTGAGCGTTGATTTCGCGTTTGGTGCTGAGGTTCGTGATGGGTTGCCGCGAACAGCTGTATTCCCGGCACGTTGGAACTACAACCCCGCTAACCAGAGCATCTACGCGTCCAATGAAGCTGCCTACTTTTTGATGGGGCGCGATCATTCGAGCGATGCTCCCCTGCCGGGCATTGGCAGCCACGATACCCATGAGAACGCCCCCGTTCAGGTTGCAGAACCCAAAATTACTGAGGTGAGGGTGCCTCATAACCCCTCTCACAATGAGCTCCTTGACCAGCTGGCCCAGCGTCGCGGCACCCCTGCTACCCCTCAGCAGGCAGAGCAGTCAGCAGCGCGTTCTTCTGCCTTCTATACCTCTACTGAGCCAGCGGCTAACCGTCGAGGTACCCCCGAAGAACGAAAGCTCGCAGAGCTCTTGGAGCGCGCGCGTCGTTCATCGGCTGCCCGCGCCGAGAGCGCACCGTCCGCCGCGCACGCAGAAACTCCGGCGCAGGACCAGCAGCCTGAACAGGCAGAACCCACCGCTGCGAATGACGACTCTGCACACAGCAACAATGTCGATCGCGCCGAGCAGGTCATCATTGACCAGGACGCTCCGGCAGTCACCGAAGTTATCACTGTAGAAGAACCTGCACAGGAGCATGCGGCGGAAGATCAGCAGGATGTAGAGAACCAGCAGGCAGTTCAGCACGATGACGCTCTTGCTGATTCTGAGCAGTCCTCTAACGCCCCAGCAGAGCCTATCGAGCAAGAGGGGACTGCACCCCAGCTTTCAGCTGTTACCTCTGAGAATGCACGCCCCGAGGTATCTGTCTCCACCGAAGAAGTCTCCGCCGACACTGATCCTGTAGAAACTGATACCGCCGGTGAACCTCAGGCGTCTCAGAGTCAGCCGGTTGCATCCGTTTGCGAAAGCTCAGATGCAAAGTCAGAATCAACAGAGTCGAGCACTCAGGATTCAGCCGATGAAGAACCGGCGCCTGCGCGACGCTCAAAGCGCACTTCGGTGCCCAGTTGGGACGACATTATTTTCGGCAACCAGCGTCGCCACTAGTCGCTGAAAACCACCACGCAGACCTCAAGAACAGCAAAAGATAAACCCTTTATGGCATCTTCGAAGAACCCATCTTCTTCTGATCATCCCTTTGATGATGAGAAGACGGTGCCCCTTGCCCCAGAAACAGCGCCCACTGTAGACGAGGACGCAACGCAGCCGTTGAGTCCCCTCGACGCCGGATACCAGTATGTAGACGGCAATCATATAGTGGCTGAGGGCGATGAGATTGATGAAGATCCGTCGCTGGGTTTGTCTCTGCTTTCTCGCGGTGAGGTAGTCGAGAAGAAGTCACTGCGCGAGCGCGCCCAAGAACGCGCAGAGGCACGTGCTGTGGCGGCTGAGAAAGCTAAAGCAGAGAAGATTGAACGTGAGGCTGCCATTGCGCGCGCGGAGGCTCGCGAAGCTGCTGAAAAGAGGGCTAAAGCGGCTTCCGTCCCTCCCGCTTCTGCGAAGACCTCTGAGGTTGTTCAGTTATCACCGGGCAAACTGGTTGGTGTGGGCGCACTGGCACTTTTGGTGCTGGGTCTTGCCACAGCAACAGGCATGATGCTGGGTTCGAACAGTGAACAGCCCGAGGAATCACAGCCTGTTCCCGCTGACAGCCCTGTTCAAGAAGCGCCCGTGGTGGCTGTGAGCGATACACCGGCAGGACAAACCCCTGTGCCTGTGCTTCCGACGCTGGCACCCACTATTACTGAAACGGAGCTTCCCTCTGATGCCAGAGAGGTACCCGTTGCGCCTGAACCGACAGTAGCACCGCCCGTGGCACCTGAACCGACCCAACCCAGCGCACCGGCAGAAACCACTCCGGCTACGATCGAACCAACAGATGTACCCACTGCTGAGGTAGAGCCGATGCCTTCTGAGGAAAGCACTCCACCCGACGCTGAGTCTCCTGTGATACCTACAGAACCGGCACCTACTGCCCCGGTGGTTCCACAGCCAACAGCTCCAGAGATAGCACCTACCCTTTCGGCTCCCCCAGCGCCCGGTGCAGGAACCGGTTCCAGGCAGGGTAGTGATGGGTCAGCGGCACCCAACACCGCAATAGCGCCCTAGCATAAACCTCTCCAGGCGTGACGCCACTTTTATACTGACGAATCGGGCAAGATATTCTCTTGCCCGGTTCGTGTGTTTATAGGGGTTTTAGTGGGTGGGAAGCACCAGCAAAGGTACCTGCGTTTCGGCTTCGGTGAGGGAGCCATGCTGACCCACCATTTTGAGTGCGTGCGGCTTATAGTGGCGCATATCATAGAGGGCATAATCCTCGCGGCAGGCAATGAGAATATCGCCAATACGTGCTCGGGCTTCATCACTCAGGTGATCACCAAAATAGCCAGCTTCGAACGCTGTTTCGGTATCAATAATCCAGGCGATATCCCCGTATGCAGCGTCCCAGGCTTCGAGGGTCGCACGTTTAGCGGTAGCGCTGGCGTCCTTGAGGTAGAGCTGTACCATGCGCGGCTCCCCACCGGTTAGCTCAACATTTTCTAGCAAGTTGGTTCGCTCAGAGTAGTCAAGACGGTGCTCTTCAGGAATATCCACCATGCCGTGATCAGCGGTGAGCAAGAGCAGGGTGTGGGCAGGCAGTCGCTCAGCGAGACGGCGCATGTGCAGGTTCAATTCTTCGAGCTGTTCGCTCCACTGGGGTGAATCTGCGCCGTAACGGTGCCCCACCTGGTCGATCTCAGCCCAGTAGAGGTAGACCAAGGCTGGCTTACGAGCTGAGAGAATACTGTGCCCCAGGGTGACGCGGGCAGCTGCCCCCTGAGCGTGGATAAATCGACCGCCGCGTAACCCTGCTTCGCTCAACCCTGTGCCCTGGTACTTTGAGAGCGTCACCGTTGCCACCTCACAGTGATTTTCAAAGCGTTCAAACACCGTGGGGTAGGGTTGCCACTGGTGGGGGTCAACGCTTTTATCCCAGCCAGAGAGCTGGTTCATAATTTCATTTTTTTCGGGATTGCGGACGTCGTAGCCCGCGATTCCGTGGGTGCCGGGGGCAAGCGCGGTACCGAAAGAGGTGAGGGAGGCAGCTGTAGTGGAGGGTACAGCGGAGTTCAGCGGACCTAACGAAATAGCTTTTTTCAGATAGGGGGCATAGGAGCCGTATCGGCGTAGCAGCTGCTCCCCCAGACCGTCCACCATAACCACGCACACGCTACGGTAAGCATCGGGGTTGAGGCCCGCGTCCGCCAGTCGCTGGCGCAGGTTCAGCAGATCATGTCTACCAGTGCCCAGAACAGGGTGCTCGTCCGGGGTAATTGAGCCCTGTGCGACAAGGGTACCGGCAGATTCAAAAAGGTCTGCGATATTGTGCGCCCCGTAACCGGGATGGGTGGGCACAGGTGTACCGCGAAAATCAGAGAAGCTCATTTTATCGAGTTGCCTTAATCTGCGCTTTGCGCAGGGCGGATGCAAATTTTTGGGCATTGATAATGGCGGTAGCACCGTCTGCGCTGGCTGATACTCGCACCATGATGTCTTCACGGACGCCGGTGCCGGTAAAGCCGTGATCAGCGGTACACTGGGGGTCGGGGCAGTCGGCAGGTGCCATGTCGAGGCGTTGGGAGCCCGTCCAAGCGATGGAAATCTGAATTTCTGATGCGCGGGTACCGGGAATAAAGGTTTGCGGTTGCAGGTAGGTCAGGTTGGTGGTGACGGTGCCAAGTTTACGCAGGGGCACGACCTCGGAGTTAATGTGAGCAGCTACCACTGAGCCTTCTTCATCAAGCTGCTGATCATCAAGGTGGGCGGCTAAAAGGTGAGACTCGGTCAAAACCAGCACCGTAATGTGGCGGTGCACTTCTTCATGATCAAAGTGGGTTTCAAGCTGCACCAGATGACCGATAATTTCATCGGGTTCAAAGACCGTCGCCACGGTATCCATCACCAGTTCAGGGTAGAACCCCGCCCGCATCACATCACTGACGAGTTCTCGAATCTGCGGTGTCTGAGACATTCCCTAGCCTTTACCTTCCCACGGTGTATTGTGCATTCGCGGGTGCTTGCGTAGCACCGCATCAGTGCCCTCACTCAACGGTCAGGGCACTGTATAAGTGTACGCGAGAGCACCGTGCATCGCAGTTCGTTACGGGGCGCGGTGGAGGTTAGCTGCTCATGGTGCGACGTGCTGAGTCGGTGCGCTGCTGGGGGTTGCCGACCTTAATGAAACCCGCGACTACTGAGAGGTGGGTGCTGGTGACCATCACGGGGCTTAGCTCAATTTCTGCGACCTCGGGGTGGTTGTTTTTAAGAGTAGCGATGCGCACGATGACATCTTCCAGCAGTTCGATATTTACTGCGGGAATGCCTCGGGTACCCAGCAGTTTTTGGGCAGCTTTGGGGGCGCGCACCATCTCGTGTACATCGCGGGCTGTGAGCGGTGGGATCCTATGCGCCCAGTCATCTAAGAGGGTAGTTGCGTCCCCTGTCATGCCGTAGGAAATTACCGGTCCCAGCAGGGGGTCTTCGATGGCGCGGATGATTGCGGTCTGCCCACCCGGTGCCTGTTTTTGCACTGCCAGTTCGAAAGTGCCAAAGGGAGCGAGGGCGCGATGCATTTGGTCGATGGCATCAATGAGTTGTTCATCGTTTTCGATGCCCAGGCGTACACCTCCTAGGTCAATGCGTTGTGCCATGACTTTATCGGTGGTTTTGAGGACTACCGGATACCCGCCAACGGTTTCGACCGCCGCGAGCGCGTCTGCCTCTGTGCTAAAGGGAGTGGTTGCCATGAGTTCTACCCCGTAGAACCCCAAGATGTCGTGGGTTTGTTCTTGGCTGAGCTCAACGAGTTCTTCGCCTTGCGGGGTCAGCTCGGCGAGGGTGGTCCGGGCATCTTTTACTAAAATGCCCTCGGGTATTTCTTCGATGCCCGATTCGCTGGAGCGCCAGCGGGCGTAATCCATGATTGCCGCCATTGAGGTGACGCTTTGCGCTGGGGATTCGAAGCAGGGCAGTCCGTTTGCCGCGTCCTCGGCGTGTTCGGTTGTTTCGTCTTTGCTGTCGGTAGCAGGCTGAGGGTCGGGACGCCAGATGCCGCGTAGCACCTTGTCGCTTGCATCAGCGCCGGTGAAGGACGCGACGACCGGCTTACCAGCCACCTGTGAGCATTCGTAGAGTACGCGGGCAATGTCTTTCACATCGACACCGTCTACCGGTAGGAAAGCGGTAAAGGCCGCGTCGACGTCACTGCTTTCGAGTGTTGAGATGAGCACTTCGCGCAGAATATCCAGTCCGTCACTTTCGAGGTGGAGGGTTGATTCCGTGGTTTTGACCTCAAGCTCAAGGCTTTGGGCTCGATCAACGAGAATTTGACCTAGGGCAAAGGCGTTGGAGAGAACCGCGACGCGCCTCCCTGCGGGTAGTGGCTGGCTGACGATAATTTGGGCTACATCGAGTAGCTGTTCGCTTGATTCAGCGCTGATTACACCGGATTGGCGGAACATTGCATCCAGTGCCTGCGCCGGGGCGATGGAGGTACGTCCGGAGTGCCCCGGCGGCAGGTGGCTACCGGTGGCAACATTTTTGGCGACAATCACGGGTTTGATGCGCGCGAGCCTGCGGGCAATACGGCTGAATTTGCGGGGGTTACCGATGGATTCCAGGAAGAGACCGCAGGCGCGGGTGGCAGGGTCGTCTTCCCAGTACTGCATGAGGTCGTTACCCGAAACGTCGGCGCGGTTACCGGCTGAGACCAGTGAGGAAACACCGATGCCCCGTCGTACTGCTGAGTTGGAAAGCATGAGCCCCAGCCCCGCTGACTGGCTGAAAAGCCCTAAGCTGCCGTGTACCGGGTCTTTCTCGGTGGGGGTAGTGTCAAGGCGAACATCGGGGTGGGTGTTAATCAGGCCGAAGGATGCCGGACCGATGATGCGCATGCCGTAGCTACGTGCTAGGCGCACAATAGATTTTTGGCGGGCACTCCCCCGCGCACCATCATCAGCGTACCCCTTGGTCTGAATGAGCGCACCGCGCACCCCGGCGCGTCCGCATAGTTCAACGGCTGCGGGTACCTCTTCGATAGCGGTGTTGATGATAGCGAGATCAGGGGCGGGAGTGAGCGATGAAAAATCGGCGGTCACCTCATACTGCGAAATCACCGGGTGGGTAGCATAGGCTGAAACACGACCGGTAAAGCCCACTTCAGTGATATTCGTAAGCAGGGCTTCACCCGTACGTTCCCAGCGGGCTGAATCGCCCATGACCACCACATGTTCTGGGGCAAGAAGCTCAGAGATTGATAGCGCCTCAGCACGGTGTTCGCGGGCTTCCATCACCTGACGAGATTTCTCGGTCGGGTCAATATCAAACTGCACGTAAACGAAACCGTCATCAAATTCGCGTTGTACCTCGTAGCCTGCGTCTTTGAAAACGTTGAGCATCTTGCGGTTTTCGGGCAAGACCTCGGCAGTAAAGCGGTTGATACCGCGCTCGTGGGCGGCGGCGGCAAGGTGTTCCAGCAGAATAGAGCCGATACCGCGCCCCTGGTGAGCGTCAGAAATCATGAAGGCAACTTCGGCTTCATGGGCAATATGGGAGCGGTCGTAGCGACCAATGCCGATCATTTCCTCGCCCAAAAACAGCACAAAAGCTACACGGTCGTTGTGGTTAACCGTGGTGAAGCGGGTGAGTTCCTTATCGCTGAGCTTGGGTTTGAAGCCAAAAAAGCGCAGGTAGATGGTTTTTTCAGACTGCCCAGCGTACATAGTTTCCAGCGCCACTCTGTCGGTGGGGAGCACCGGACGCAGGTGGGCGGTTGCACCGTCGCGCAGCACGACGTCTGCTTCCCAGTGGGCGGGGTAGATGAAGGGGATTTCGTCGGTGGTGGGGTGCGCGGGATCGACGGGAACAAAATCGTTCATGGGGTGCTCTTTCGTGCAGGGCTGGCTTTGAACCCAATCTACACGAAATGTGTTTCAAGTTACAGCATTGTGGAGGGGTGGATGAGAGTCTCCTATCATCAGGGTTTACCCCTTGACTCCTCTATCTCTATATAGATAGATTTAACCCATGAAACAGCTTTCTCGCATCACCCCGGCAACCGCCGACGTTCTTGAATACCTGCTGGGAGCGTCCGCACCTGTCTGGGGTCTGCTCATCATCAAAGAAACCGGCAGACCGGCAGGTAGCATTTACCCCATTCTTGAGCGCCTCGAAAACGCCGGTTGGGCGGTATCACAGTGGGATGCTGAGACAGATCGGGGCCCGCGCCGTCGCCTCTACTCGCTCACTGCTGAGGGCGCAGCGGCTGCCCCGGCGGCTCTCGCCCGCAATCAAGCACGCCAAGAGATCAAGGGCGTACGTCCTGTCACAAGGTTTGCCTCATGAGACTCGCCCGGCTCTTTTTTACCATGCTCACACTGGTACTCCCCCTGCACCTGCGCGAGCGCAAAGCAGAAGAATGGTTCTCTGACTGGGTTTACGCGCCCCAGCTGGGACTTTCGCGCGGTGCTATTATCGCAGGTGCGCTCTGGGCTACGGTACGGGCTGATCGGGCGGCTGAGCTCTCGCCACACCCGCGAGCCTGGTTGGCGGTTCGGTCGGCGCGGTGGGCTTTAGCCTACTGGCTAGGAGCATTTTTGCTCAAGGGGTACGTGTTCGGCAGTGACCCCCGCTCGTATCCGCCCTACCCCATTGATTTACCCCTCCGGCATCAACTCGCTCTGGGCGCAAGCGCACTGACTGTGGTTGTATCAACCGCCTGGTGTGCCAGGGCTGTCGCCCTCTTCTTTCCCGTTTTGGACAGGTTGGTTCCCGCGCTCATAGTGGTTACAACACTGATCAGCGCATTGGCAACGTTTGAAGCCATCACCTTCGGCAGCCTTTCGCCCGGCATCTCGTGGCTAAACGTCAGCCGCGTGTTCATGGGTGTACTGTTCGTTCTTACTGTTCTATTGCTGATTCTCGCGATAGCTAAGTCATCAGAACGCACCCACTACCGCGCAGCTTCACACCAGACGCGGACGCTCATCATAGCTCTCACCGTTCTCTCAGCCTTGAGCGTGGCTGTTGCGGGCGCTCTCGATGCAACAATTTTCTCTCCGCTAACGAAGGTGCCCGGTCACGACATAACGAGCATCTACCAAAGTATGCTTCGCGAACACCAGATCACCGAAAGCTGGGGAATATTGATTGCCGTTACATGCTTCCTCTGCCTGGCGGTACTGGTCTTTGGTGCATCCCTTATGGCAAAAACCGTGCTCACGGTTCGCGGGTTGCTCTGCTGCGCCTGCCTTGTACATGTGGGCATCTTTGTACTCGTGCAGTTTCCTCTGGGGTTCCACTTTGATAGGGGTGTAGCTGACACTTTCGGCACCGATGGTGGAATCGCCAGCCCCGCCAGTGCTCTGAGCTCGCTGACCGGAATGGCAGCTTTTTGCGGGGCAATTATTCTTGCGGTAGCACCCAAGGACGCGCGCGGTGCGGCGCCTGCCTCGCACCAGTCAGCCGGTGGGCGCATCCGCCCGTGAGGCTGGTGGCTGTACCCTCAGGCAAGACACCGTGCAGATAGAGCTCAGTGCGGTAAAATGGGGTGTTTGGCGCTTGACGGCGCCTAGATTTTTCAGCACGTTATCTATGGCAGGGTGAGAACCTTTATGGCACGGCGGTCAACCAAGAATATTGTTGATGACTACCCTGAGGGTATTCAAGAGAACATTGTTGATATTGATGTTTCATCCGAGATGGAATCTAGCTTTTTGGAGTATTCCTACTCGGTGATTTACTCGCGTGCCCTGCCTGATGCGCGCGATGGTCTCAAGCCTGTTCAGCGTCGTATTTTGTATATGATGCAGCAGATGGGGTTGCGCCCTGAGAAGGGTCATGTGAAGTCTGCCCGTGTGGTGGGCGAGGTCATGGGTAAGTTGCACCCGCACGGTGATGCTGCGATTTACGATGCGATGGTGCGTTTGGCGCAGCCTTTCGCGATGCGTCTGCCGCTGGTTGATGGTCACGGTAACTTTGGTTCGTTGGATGATGGCCCGGCGGCTTCTCGTTATACTGAGGCTCGTATGGGTCCGGCTGCTTTGGCGCTGACCAATAACTTGGACGAGAACGTCGTAGATTTTGTGCCCAACTACGATAATCAGTTCATGCAGCCCTCCGTCTTGCCGGCGGCTTTCCCGAACCTCTTGGTTAATGGCGCTACGGGTATTGCTGTGGGTATGGCGACCAATATGGCACCGCATAACCTGCGCGAGGTCATTGCCGGTGCCCACCACCTGTTAGAGAACCCTGAGGCGACCCTGCATGAGATTCAGAAATTCATTCCCGGCCCTGATTTTCCCACCGGCGGTATCATCGTGGGCACCAAGGGCATTAAGGACGGCTACGCCACCGGACGCGGTATTTTCAAGACCCGCGCTAAAGTCAGCATTGAGCAGGTGACTGCCCGCAAGCGTGGCATTGTGGTGACTGAGCTGCCCTACATGGTGGGTCCTGAAAAAGTTATCGACAAGATTAAAGACGGGGTTAATAATAAGAAGCTCGTGGGCATCTCTGATGTTCAAGACCTGACCGACCGTAAGAACGGTCTACGTTTGGTGATTGAGGTCAAGAACGGGTTTGACCCGCACGCGGTGCTGGCATCGCTGTACAAGTACACCCCGCTGGAAGATTCATTCGGCATCAATAACGTTGCCCTGGTCGATGGTCAACCGCAGACCCTAGGTCTGTTGGATCTGTTGCGGGTCTACGTGCAGCACCGTATTAACGTGGTGCGCCGCCGCACCGAGCATCGTCTAGGTAAGCGCCGCGACCGTATACATCTGGTGGAGGGTTTGCTGGTGGCTATCGTCGATATTGACGAGGTCATTCAGATTATTCGTGACTCTGATGAAACGGCCCAGGCACGTACCCGCCTGATGCAGATTTTCGATTTGACGGAGGTGCAGGCTAACCACATTCTGGAGCTGCGCCTGCGCCAGCTGACCAAGTATTCGCGCATTGAGTTGGAAGCTGAACGCGATGAGCTTGCCGCCGATATTGCTGAGCTTGAGTCGATTCTTGCCTCTGATATCAAACTGCGCACCTTGGTTTCTGATGAATTGCAGGAGGTTGCTGATCTTTACGGCACCGACCGCCGCACCAAGCTGACAGATAAGGACGATTTGGAGGCAGTAGCGCTGGCTACCGGCGCTGAGACTTCCAAGAAGAAGGGCCTCGGTCTTGCCCTTGAAATCGCTGACGATCCTTGTTGGGTTCTACTCTCAACCTCGGGGTTGATTGGGCGCACGGTGCCCACCAAGGGCAAGCATGCTCCCCTGGTTGAGCCGGGTAAGCGCCTGAAAAGTGATGCACTGACCTCGTGGGTGGCTACCACCGCCCGCGGTGAGGTGGGTGCCGTAACATCGAGCGGACGCATGGTGCGTCTGGGCGTCATGGATTTGGCGGTACTGGAGGACTCTTCGGGAACTCCCCTGCTCTCTAGCGGTGTGAAGGCTAGCGAAGTGGTCACCCTAGCTAAGGGTGAAACGCTGGTGGGCATCGTTCCGCTGAACACCGTTATTGCGGTGGCGACCGAACGCGGCGTTATTAAGCGCGTCAACCCTGACTACCCGCTGAACCGCGATGAATGGGAAGCTATCAAACTCAAAGCTAAAGACCGGGTAATCAGTGTTGCTGTTGCCGATGCTGGCGATGAGAACTTCACCTTTATCACCCGCCAGGGCAAACTGCTGACCTTTGACGCCTCCAAAGTGCGCCCGCAGGGTCGAGCAGGTGGCGGCATGGCAGGCATGAAGGTCGCTGATGATGATGCCGTGATTGCTTTCGGTGCAACTGCCCCCGGCACTAACGCGCAGGTAGTGACCGTTACGAACGCCGCCAGCAGTATGGAGCCCTCCGTGAAGGTGACTGAGCTGAGCGAGTTCCCCGCTAAGGGACGCGCCACCGCAGGTATGCGCGCCCACCGTCTGCTCACCGGCGAAACCCAACTCGACTTCGCGTGGGTTGGTGTAGGCCCGGCTAAGGCTGTTTCGGCTGCTGGTGTTGCCCGCACCCTGCCCACGGAGTTCGGCGCTCGCGATGGCTCCGGTGTTCCATTGGTTCAAGCGATTGTCGCTGTTGGTCCTTCTTACGAGGTAACTCAGCCGCGTACTGCCCCGGCTGCATCCGCCGCCCTTGCGCCAAACCTTGAGGATGCGCGTCCTGAAGAACCGACGCAACCCAGCCCGCAGAAACCTGTCACTGATGATGAGCCTAGCGAGAACGCTCTCTTCTAACCGTGCCCTGTTAGTGCAGGTAAGCCCCCCTGTTCTTGCGATAAGGTGCGGGGCTTAGTTTCTGTTATAGAGTTGAGCTGAACTTTTGTGTACTGTGCGGTACGTTTTTATCTAAGGAGTCATGATGCCAGATTCACTGTCATGGAGCGGTGCTTTTCAGGCGCTTCAGGTGTTCATGGTGGGTTTGGTGCTTGCCTGGATTATCGCCTGGACCGTTAAGAAGATCTTATTGCGGGTGGGGCGCGGGCCGAGTTCGGCGCACGTCTTTTCACGATTGGCGAGCTGGGTAGTGGGCGTGGTTTTCTTCCTCGCATCGCTGACCGTCGTGTTCCCGTCGGTGAAGCCGGTGGACGTGCTCGGTGGCGTTACGGTGATTTCGATTGCTGCCGGTATTGCTTTTCAGACGGTGCTGGGCAATATGTTCTCTGGTCTGGTGATTTTGGCGCGCGACCAGTTTAGGCAGAACGATCAGATTCTGTTGGGAGATATTAGCGGCAACATCATTTCGATTGGTTTTACGTCAACGCAGATTCGCTCTTTTGACGGGCATCTGCTGATTATTCCGAACAGCACTATGCACGATGAAGTGGTGACGGTGCAGACGGGGTTCAAGCGGATTCGTTCTTCGGTAAAAATCGAATTGAGTTTGGATACCGATTTGGCGCGGGCGCGTGAGGTTGCTGAGCGTACGATGGTGGGTTTGCCGCAGGTGAGTTCTGAGCGCGATCCGCAGGCGTTTTTGACTGAAGTGACCGATGGTTCTGTCATTTTGTCCCTGCGTTTTTGGTCTGCTGCCACACAGATGGACGCTTCCGGCGCACGTCATGAGGTGATTCAGGCGGTGGTCTCGGCATTTAGGCGTGAGGGAATCACTATCTCAGAACCGTCGATTATTGTGCATAAGGGTGAGTAAAAGCTCGCATGGACTCGAACAGTATCAGACACCCTATGTTGAGCATACGTCCAGATATAATTAACCTGTCTTAAGCAAGCCTAGCGAGGGTGACGCATTTGTAGTCGCCGATGTTTTTGAAGCCCAGCGTGGTGTAGAAGTCGATAGTGTGCTGGTTGTCGGTGGTGGCGTCCGTGGTGAGGTAAGTTTGGCGAATTTTCGCGGCGTGGATGGTATCAAGGACGCGGCGCATCAGGTGGGTAGCAATTCCTTGCCTCTGGTGGGTGGGTAGCACTAGCAGATCTTGGATGTAGGCGATAGTGAGCCCGTCGCTGACCACTCTCACAAGGCCCACTAACTGATCGGCGTCGAAGGCTGCACATACGTACCAGCTGTTGCACACCATAGGGACGAGGTTTTCTGGCGTCTGGGTGTAGGCACTCCACCCAACCGAGTCATACAAATGCACTAGCGCCTTATGGTCAAGGTCGCGGTTTTGAACGTAGGTAATACTCACAGGTGCTGGGTCTTTGCGGTAGAGGTGGGCGGGCTAGTATCCCAGGGCTTTTTTAGCTTCTTCAGGGCGAGGCGTCGAAACGGCTATGCGGGTGCCGTCAGCGAGTTCTAGCGCAAGATTGGGGCCGCCGGTGAGGTAGCCAGTAGTGCGGTTACCCATGATGCGCAGCCCCGCACCAGCGCCCAGTCCTGTGGGAGCTCCCACCTGCGCGTCCACGATGTCGCTGCGCTTGATGGTGGTGGAGAAGAAGCCGAAGGTTTTGGCGTGTACTTGTTCTGCATCGATAGTGAGCCGAGTAGTAGCAAACAGCATGGGCACCGACAATAGAAGCACAAAGACCGGAACGCCGATGCTGATAGGCAGTAAGCCCCCACCCTCACTGGGCATAAACGCAAACAAGGCAAGAATTATTATCTGTATCGCAGCAATACCAGCTAGAAGAAAGAGAAAAGGCTTGCTCAATCGGGCGGTGGAGGTAAAAGCGCTCATAAGGCTCCTTGTACTAGGCGAGTGAAATACGCACCCACAGTTCAGCTGGTGATAAAGCCATTATGACATGCCCCAATGACGTCACTTACGATTTAACGAGGCACTCTACCCCGCTGATATTCTCACTTGACTAGAAGCCTCTCTCTCTCTCCCCCCCCCCAGCTACCGCTCCTTCGTGAATCCCGACGCACCCGCGTCCGCCCAAGAAGCTACCAAAGAACGCCTGCTGGCTCGCATCACTAGCAAACTCGAAACCCCCGAAAACCAAGGCGGCGGCACTATCAACCTGCTCCGCAAAGGCTTCTCAATCCCCGGCGCACGCCGCCCCTTCAAACTCCTGGCCTACCCACCCCAAGACCAACATTCTGCGCGTCGTTGAAGAAGTCCACTTCAACCCCAAAGACAGCACCCTACGCCTCGACCTCGTGCTCTTCACCAACGGCATACCCGTAGCCACTATCGAACTCAAAAGCGAATACACCCGAACCCTCGACCACACCCTGCACCAATACCTCACCGCCCGCGAACACAGCGGCACACTCGCCCACTTCGCCATCGCCCAAGACGAGATCGCCATGACCACCCGCCCAGAGGCAAAGGCACCGTCTTTCCACCCTTCAACCGCGGCAACATCGGCGGAGTAGGCAACCCAAAGGTCAAGGGCACCATCATGAAGTGGTAAACGGTGGTGATACCAAATTGCCACCGCGCGAGTTCGAGAGGGTCCACAGGTTTATTCCTAAGTGCTGGTGGTGAGGTGTCCGTTCTAATCATGCGTCTTTCGAGCGGACGCGCCCTAAAACCCTTTTAGGATACTCAAGAATTTAAAAAATAAAGGTAAGGCCTGACCGCAGGGTAAAAATATTAATTGACGTTCCCCTTAAGGTCACTCTAACGCTATTTATTGTAGAGATAAAAACAAGTGAACGGCGATAACAAGGGGCGACACCTGCCAGGTAACGCCCCTCTTCGCCTGCCGGCAAATAAAGGTTAGCACCCATCTTTATTGTTTTTAGAGGGATTCACCCAATAGCCCTAGTGTTTTCACAGCTTCTTTTTCGTCAAGCAGTTCTTGAACGGTCTTATCGATGTATTTTTGTGAAAATTCATCGATTTCATAGCTGTTATCTATTTCATAGCAACCATTATCACAGATAACCGGGAATGAAGAAATAATTCCCTCAGTAACCCCGTATTGGCCGGCGCTCAGCACGCCCATCGAAACGGGTTCTCCCCCCACTACCGAGTATCCAGGAGCGCATATGAGAAATTGCGCCGTGAGCAGCAGAAGCCACCGATGAGCCACCGCGCACCTCAATAATTTCAGCACCACGCTTTGCTACTTTGGGAATAAAGACGCCAGAAATCCACTGCTCATCTTTGCCGTGTTCACGCAGAACACCCCGAGCCGCGCGTCCTGCAATCCTTGCGTTGAAAATATCGGGGTACTGGCTTGCCGAATGGTTACCCCAAATCGCCAACTTCTTGATATCGCTCACGCGCGTATTAGTTGCTGCCGCCAGCTGAGCCAGTGCCCGGTGATGGTCCAGACGGGTCAGCGCAGTGAAACGCTCCGAGGGAACGTCAGGAGCGTGCGAAGCGGCAATCAGCGCATTAGTGTTCGCAGGGTTACCCACCACAACCACCTTGATGTCATCAGCTGCAGACTTGCTAATAGCAGCGCCCTGCTGCGAGAAAATAGCACCGTTAGCTTCGAGCAAGTCAGCACGTTCCATACCAGTAGTGCGAGGACGCGCACCAATCAGCATACCAATATTGGCGCCCTCAAAAGCCTGCTGAGGGTCATCAAAAATATCTACCGATTCGAGAAGCTCAAAAGCGCAATCTTCGAGTTCCATCGCCGCGCCTTCGGCAGCTTTGACACCCCGAGGAGGAATCTCTAGCAGGCGCAGGCGCACCGGAGTGTCAGCGCCCAGCATCTCACCGGCTGCAATGCGGAACATGGTGGCATAACCAATCTGACCACCCGCGCCGGTGAGGGTAATAGCAACTGGCTTTTTCTGTGATTGTGAGTCAGAAGTAAACATAACCCCATCTTAGTGAATCACATCACCAAAATGGGGTTAGCTGCCAGCGTGGCTACATATCGATTTGCGACTGATCCAGCTGGTGCGCACCGTTGATAATAAACTCCTTGCGCGGGGCAACCTCAGAGCCCATCAACAGCGAGAAAGCACGTTCTGCAGCTTCAGCGTCCTCAACACGCACGCGACGCAACATGCGGTGACGCGGGTCCATGGTGGTTTCAGCCAGCTGATCTGCATCCATCTCGCCCAAACCCTTATAGCGCTGAATAGGCTCTTTGTAGTTTCTGCCCGTAGCCTCCAGCTCCTTGAGCAGGTTATTCAGCTCGCGTTCGGAATAGGTGTAGACCATCTCGTTCGCCTTGCCGCGGTTAATGATCTCAACCCGGTGCAGAGGCGGAACAGCCGCGTACACTTTACCAGCGGTAATCAGCGGCTTCATGTAGCGGAAGAAGAGGGTCAGTAGCAGAGTGCGGATGTGGGCGCCGTCCACGTCCGCGTCCGTCATCATAATAATCTTGCCGTAGCGGGCAGCATCTACATCAAAGGTACGCCCGGAGCCAGCACCAATCACCTGAATAATCGCGGCACACTCGGTGTTTGCCAGCATATCGGTCAGTGAGGCTTTTTGAACGTTGAGGATCTTACCGCGAATGGGCAGCAGCGCCTGGTAGGAGGAAGAACGCGCCAACCGGGCAGTGCCCAGCGCTGAGTCGCCCTCCACGATAAAGAGTTCGGTCTTTTCAGCGTCCCCGTTGCGGCAATCAACTAACTTAGCGGGCATAGACGATGATTCCAAGGCAGTCTTACGACGCTGAGTTTCTTTGTGGACGCGCGCAGACACACGCGCCTTCATCTCGGCAACAACCTTCTCACTCAGAGCATGAGCCTGTGCCTTTTCGGCGCGAGCCGTTGACTTGAATTTTTCAGCCAGTGCCCGTGCAACCACCTTAGACACGATGGCACGCACAGCCGGGGTACCCAGGATCTCCTTGGTCTGACCCTCAAACTGAGGCTCAGCCAGACGAACCGTCAGCACGGCGGTCAAACCTGCCATTGCGTCGTCTTTTTCGATCTTATCGTTACCCACCTTGTACTTGCGGGCGTTACCGACAAGGTGCTTGCGGAAGGTCTTCAGCAACCCCTGCTCAAACCCGGCAAGGTGCGTACCACCCTTGGGGGTGGCGATGATATTAACGAAGGTATTGATTTTAGTCTCGTACCCCACGCCCCAGCGCAGAGCAATATCAACTTCGCATTCGCGCTCAACGTCAGTAAGTTTTGAGTGACCGTTAACATCGAGCACCGGCACGGTCTCAGTGAACGTGTCCCGCCCTGTAAAACGCCAAATATCGGTCACCGAGGTATCAGGTGCTAGGTACTCAACGAACTCAGAGATGCCGCCATCGTGCTGAAAAACCTCTTCGTGGGTTTCAAACTCCCCCGGGGTTCCGGCAACACGACGCTCATCGCGAATAGTAATGCGTAAACCGGGAATCAGGAAGGAAGTCTGCCGGGCGCGAGCCGCAAGGTTCTCGTAGCTGAACTTCGCATCCGGGGTGAAAATCTGAGGGTCAGCCCAGTAACGTACACGGGTGCCGGTCACCCCGCGCTTCGCCTTACCGACCACCTGCAAAGAATCATTAGCATCAGCAGTAGGCGTAAATTCGGCGTCAGGTTTGGGGGTACGAGCAGTTTCAAACACGCCGGGAATACCGTGGCGGAAACTCATCTGGTAGGTTTTACCGCCGCGATCTACCTGAACGTCCAGGCGAGCAGACAGCGCATTCACTACAGACGCACCTACACCGTGCAGACCACCGGAGGCATTGTATGAACCGCCGCCGAACTTACCGCCAGCGTGCAACTTGGTAAACACCACTTCAAGGCCGGTTAGACCGGTGCGTGGCTCAATATCGGTGGGAATACCACGGCCGTCGTCCTGCACCTCAACTGAACCATCTTTGTGCAAAATAATGTTGATCGACTGACCGTACCCAGCAAGGGCTTCATCCACCGAGTTGTCGATGATCTCCCACAAACAGTGCATAAGACCGCGCGAATCGGTTGAACCAATGTACATCCCCGGACGCTTGCGGACGGCTTCGAGCCCTTCAAGTACCGAGAGGTTACTGGCTGTGTAGTTGGATGCTGCCACGTCGTGTATTACTCCTGCTGCACAAGATAAAAGTGAACTTCTTTAGTCTAGTCGCTTTTTGCAGTAGCCGCGCTCAATCACCGGTGTTCGTGGTGGGTGAACAGGCACTAGCTACCAGCGAACACCGCTACCTGTACCCGTTCGCAGGTGGTTGTATGAAGTGTACGCAAAAAATGATTCGGCATGTGAAGATGCCGAGCTACTTTAGAAGGGGCACGCTATGACTGCAACAGTAGCTGAAACCCGAGAACTGCTCGTAACCGACCGCTGCGATGCATGCGGCGCTCAGGCTTACGTACGTGCGACTCTCAGCAGCGGTGACCTGCTGTTCTGCGGTCACCATGCCCGCGCTAATGAAGAAGCCGTGCGTTCCATTGCTCTTGAGTGGGACGATCAGACCGACCGCATCAAGTAAACGCTCACGCGGTTCTCTGTTAGTTTTTATCAAGGACGCGCCCTCCCATTCACCGGTGGAAGGGCGCGTTTTTGATGTGTGCTTTTTGTTTCTGGTCGCAGAAAAGGAAAACCCACCCGATCCCCTAGGTGTCAAGGGAGCGGGTGGGTTTTCTTTTCTCAGCTTGTACCTGTCTACTGCTTAGTCGAGGTAGTCACGCAGCACCTGGCTACGTGAGGGGTGGCGTAGTTTCGACATGGTCTTCGACTCAATCTGACGGATACGCTCGCGTGTAACCCCGTAGACCTTACCGATTTCGTCCAGGGTTTTTGCCTGACCGTCGGTCATACCGAAGCGCATGGCGACAACGCCGGCTTCGCGTTCTGACAGGGTGTCAAGGACGGAGTGGAGCTGTTCCTGCAATAGGGTGAAGGAGACAGCGTCGGCAGGTACGACTGCTTCTGAGTCTTCAATGAGGTCACCGAATTCTGAGTCACCGTCTTCGCCCAGCGGGGTGTGCAGTGAGATGGGTTCGCGACCGTACTTTTGAACTTCGATAACCTTCTCGGGGCTCATGTCGAGTTCTTTAGCGAGCTCTTCCGGGTTAGGTTCGCGACCGAGGTCCTGAAGCATCTGACGCTGAACACGGGCGAGCTTGTTGATGACTTCTACCATGTGTACGGGAATACGGATGGTACGGGCCTGGTCTGCCATCGCTCGGGTGATTGCCTGACGGATCCACCAGGTTGCGTAGGTTGAGAACTTGAAGCCCTTAGAGTAGTCGAACTTCTCAACAGCGCGAATGAGACCGAGGTTGCCTTCCTGAATCAAGTCCAAAAAAAGCATACCGCGACCGGTGTAGCGCTTCGCGAGCGATACCACCAGTCGGAGATTAGCTTCAAGCAGGTGGTTTTTAGCGCGCTTGCCGTCGTGGATAACCCAGCGCAGCTCTTTTTTGAGTGCGGGATCCATGTCAGGGTTTTCTTTGAGCTTGTGCTCTGCGTAGAGACCAGCCTCAATACGCATGGCGAGGTCGACCTCCTGCTCAGCGTTCAGCAGGGAGACCTTACCAATTTGCTTGAGGTAGTCCTTGACGGGGTCAGCGGTTGCTCCGGGGGTGACCACGCGAATGGCAGGTGCGTCGTCGTCGTCGTTAGTGGTGAGCACGAAGCCGTTGCCCTTGGCAGCTACTGCCTCAGACTCTTTTTTCTCGGAGTCTTTTTCTGACTCTTCTTCGTCCTCATCAACGGGATTTCCCTCAGCGTCATCGGCATCTACGCCACCGATTTCGATGTCTTCGCCGTCGACTTCTTCTTCGTCCTCAAACTCGTCAGCTTTTTTCTTCGCTTTGCGAGTTGTTGCGCCGGCTTTGGTCTTGCGGGGTGTCTTTTGGGGTGAAGTAGTCTCTGTAGACTCTACTTCTTCGTTCTCGCTTTCAACTTTGGTTGCCTTGGAGCGAGTGCTCACTTTTTTGGTAGCGGTCTTACGCTTGGTAGTAGCGCCGTTTTCCGCGGTCTTCTTGCTAGCAGCAGGTGACACACAAAACCTTTCTATTGGAGGCTGAGTAACATTAGGGCAACGTTGAGCCCAGCCAAAACACCTATGACCCTGTCAAATTCTGCGAACGTTTTTGGTTCGTGAGTGGGCCGGTGTTTCAGGGCTAACCGCTAGTACGTGACAGGCGGTCGAGCGCTTTTATTCCCGCGAGGGGATTCAGCTACTCGTCAGATTGACGGGGTCAAGGCTTTATTATTCCAGAAATATTTTGAAAAATATATCTCTACCTCTTGTGTTGCACACGTTAATTAGGTAAATCGAACTCGCGTCCACGCCAGGCTTGTTCGCCCGAGGTACACCAAAGAGGCAAGAAGTTATGGTTAATTGCCTCTTCAAAAGCAATAAATTCGGGGGTCTCTTGGTGGTCTCTACTGCTCATGAGCAGGGTATGCGCTTGACTTGAGCTGCCGCGTAGCCAGTGAATCCAACCTAATAGAGCAAGGACGCGCCCCATCACATCGGGCGTGCATATGCCGCGCACGAGGTGTAGCAGTATTTCAAGGGCTTCGAGTCTTAGCCAGGGTGGCGCTTGCGGCGTGGTTCCCATGAGGTAGCTGGCGATAGTATCCAGTGCATTTTCTAACGTCGCACCGACCTGCGTGCCGGAATCTACCGAGTTCGTTGAAGGTTCTTGATTCGGTTGTACCGCCCTCATGGTGGATTTAGGCAGTAACAAGGGTACTGGCGCGGTGCTGACAGCGCCGACGGGGGTTGCCAGGTGATCGAGTTCTGCCAGTGACCTTGTGACCGTTGAAAGACCTACGCAAGCCACACCCATAACGAGCTGGGAGCTTCCCATAGTCGTCAGGGTTGATGCCAGATATCCCGCCACCTCGGCAGGTAAAGCCGAGCGTATCTTGTCAGCCCAATGCGTATCAAGTGCAGAGCGGTTATCAGGATGGCAGATATTTTCAATGGTGGTGATGGCATCATCCCAGAGCGTAAATTCTGCTGTCTTTTGAGCAGTGTAATTCAGGCAGTAGCTTTCAGAATTACTTGTCATCGCCCGGTAAGACTGCGCCCAAAAGACAGCATCATCGTGCCAGCTGTTCGCGGTAGGGGCATCTCGCGAAGCATCAACGTTCCAGTACTGGCGTTCGGCGTGTTCTTGAAGGGTTTTTGAGGGAGTTGATCCTGAAAATACTTGCTCTGAGTAGTGGTCACTGAGAACAATATCTTCTACAAAACCGTCGAAGCTAAATTCCGCAGCGGGGTCGTTGGTGTGCCACCGGGTGTAGGTGTTAATAAAAAGCATGCAGGTAAGGTCAAAGGGGCTTTTTTCAATAGCTGTGTAGGTAGATGAAACCCATTCTTGGGCACGGCCCGTCGCCAGTGCATCTTGCTGAATGAGTTCAAGTTCAGGTTGCCAGCTCTGACCCGAGTGAATGTTATGAGCATCGGTAGTGCCCGTTTCGCCGAAGATAAGGCAGAAGATACTGTTTAATGTTTCACCGTCACGGTCTTGGGTGGGTATCATCTGCAAAATTTCGGTCAGAAAATCATGTTTTTCATCAGCTGTGATGTCTTGAACCCAATCAGCTCGTAGGCACGGACCAATACCGCCAGGAGTGGTGGCAAGAAAAACAATGGAGTGTTCTGGCCAGTACCCTAGAGAATGCACTACGTAAGCGGTGAGGTCGGCGCTGGTTCGAATGGGGCTCATGGTTTTAACTGTGGAGTGTGGTAGGTGATTCATGCTCCTAACAGTGAGCTAGCAAGAGTGGGAGCGTAAAGTTCTTTTCGAAAATGTGGATAACTTTACGTGAGGTAACCGTTTTTGGTTACGGTGACGGCGTGGATGTGTCCACAGTTGCCCTGTGTCCACAACTTCCGACTCGTCCTTCTTTCTGCGGGTCGTCCCCGGCGTGCGCACTGTTGCCCAACCTAAAAATCCCACTACCGGCTCTTACCGGTAACGGGATTTTCAGTGTGTATCTCAGGCACCTGGCACGGTGTGTACGCTATTCCTCAGTGTCTTCTTTGTGCTCAAGGTGCGCGAGGTATTCTTCGATTTGCGCGCCGATTTCATCACGGTCGGGAATGAGCCCTGCTTCGCGTTCGGCGAGCGGCAGTAATTGCAGGTTTGCGGTTTTGGCGTGAAAATCGTAGTTCTCTTCCAAACGCTCAATCATGGCGCCAATTTCGGGGTTAGCTTTGACCTGCTCGTCAATCTGAAGTTTGACGTCAGCGGAGGCGTCCCGCAGAGGGTCTGAGGGCAAAGAGAGCTTGGCAGCCATGGAAAGGTGCTCCATCGCCAGCAGGGTAGACTGCGGTAGGTCTGCCTCAGAGAGGTACTGGGGAACGTTGATGCCAAACCCAACGGTGTCGACTTTGTTCTCGCCCAAAGCGATTTCGAGCAAGGACGACATCGAACCGGGCATTTCGGCAACAGGTTTCCACGCCGAGATACCGCGGGTAAGGTCTTTACGCGAGCCGTGGGCGGTCACCGGCAACGGACGCGTGTGCGGCACCGGCATAGGAAATCCCGAGACGAAGAGAGCAAGAGAGACCTCAAGCTTTTGGACGATAGAGGTAACCGCAGCTGAGAACCGCTGCCACTGCAAATCAGGCTCTGCCCCAGAAAGCAGCAGAAAAGGAGTATCGAGGCGGTCTTCCACCAGATAAAGTTTCAGCTCAGGCAAAATAGCGCGCTCAAAATGATCCTCTTTAAAACGCACACGGGGTCTGCGGGTTCTGTAGTCGTGCAGCTGATCAACATCGAATTCAATGAGAGCTGCGTTTTCGAGTTCTTTGAGCAGAACCTTACCCAAATGACCGGCTGTGCCACCGGCGTCCTGTGGGTGTGAAAGGGCAATAACCAGCGGAAGCCCTTTGAGAGCCGGGTTCTCAAAGATACCGGCTTTAGCAAGGTACAAAGTTTCGGGATTCAGCATGGGATCCCCCTCCTTGGTTCTGCGCGAAAAGATCAGGTACGAAATAATTTTTCGTATCAAGGCATTTTATACTGTTCTGCCCGGTGCAGGCACCCATTGGTGAGGGCGATTGCGTTCAGGTGCAAGCATTCGGCAATTTATTTTATTCCCGTCAATCCACCTGGCAAGGCTACCTCCAACGAAAATGGCGCTGGCTACGTATATTTCTTGTGGTTGACAACACCGATTCAGTACTCTTGGAAGTACACATGCTAGGCAAGGTCGCAACGAACGCATAATCTAAAAAGAAAGTAGCAGGTATGTCTGAACTTACACTGTCAGTTTCATCAAAAGACCTCGAATCCCTTGAAGCGGATGCGCTGGTTCTGGGTGTCTACTCCCATAAAGAGGGCGCATATTTGGCGGATTCATCGCTGAGTGATGAAACACGCGAAAGCATTGAATCTGTTCTCGACGATTTGGGTATTACTGGTTCAGCTGACCAAGTGTACCGCCTTCCCGGTATTGAGGATGTAGAAACCCGCTGTGTAGTGCTAACCGGCTTGGGCACTCAGCATGAGGACGCGCTCGCGGCATCAAATGCTCTACGCTACGGGGTCGGCTCAGCGGTTCGTCAGCTTGCCGGTATTGAAAGCATCATTGTTGATGTGCCCGTTTCTTCAACCGAGGATCTCGCAGCTGTTGCTGAGGGCATCGCGCTAGGCGCTTTCACGGACGCGCAGTTGAAGGTAACTAGCGCTGATTCAGTTAAGCAGCCGGTAAGCTCGGCGGTTATCCTGACTGATATTTCAGTCGATGATGCTGAGGCAGCTCTTGAGCGTGCGCTGGTTCTGGGCGAAGCCGTACACCACACTCGCGTCCTGGTGAATACTCCCCCGTCTCACCTCTACCCCGAAACTTTTGCGCAGGCAGCTCAAGATCGTGTTGAGGGTTTGAGCAACGTTTCGGTACGTGTCTTCGAACCTTCCGAGCTTGAGGCTGAGGGCTTTGGCGGCATTATGGGCGTCGGTAGGGGTTCAGAGCGCGGTCCGCGTTTTGTTGAGGTCAAGTATGCACCTAGCGATGCGAAATCTACCGTTGCGTTGGTGGGTAAGGGCATCACTTTTGATTCCGGTGGTCTTTCTATTAAGCCCGGCGCTGCGATGATGACGATGAAGTGCGATATGGCAGGTGCTGCCTCTGTGCTCAATGCTGTTGCAGCAGTTGCTGAGCTCAAGTTACCCGTTGCCGTGACCGCCTATCTGTGCTTGGCTGAGAACATGCCATCCGGTACTGCTACTCGCCCCGAAGATGTGCTGACGATGCGCGGCGGCACCACCGTTGAGGTGCTGAATACTGACGCTGAGGGACGCCTGGTTATGGCGGACGGTCTTGCCTACGCTTCAGAACAGAACCCCGACGTCATTTTGGATGTCGCGACATTGACCGGTGCGCAGATGATTGCTTTAGGTACCCGCACCTCAGCTGTCATGGGTGATGAGTCAGTGCGTCAGGAAGTCGTTGAGGCAGCTCGCGCTGCCGGTGAAGACTTCTGGCCCATGCCCATGCCTGCGCATCTGCGTTCGGGACTGAACTCACAGGTAGCTGATTTGAAGAACATCGGCAGCCGTTTCGGTGGCATGCTCTCAGCTGGTTTGTTCCTCAAGGAGTTTGTGGGCAGCCGTGATGAGCAGAGCATTCCTTGGGCGCATCTTGATATTGCATCGCCCGCTTTCAATGAAGAGTCACCTTTTGGTTTTACTCCTAAGGAGGGTACCGGTCATTCCGTTGCAACCCTGCTAGCTTTCGTTGAGGCACGAGCTCAAGGCTAAAACGCCGAGCACTTATCGGCTGAAAGTTGCACTCACATGAGCGGACGAGGTGGTGAAGCAGGTACTCGAAAGTTGGGGTATTCACTCACCACCTTGTGTGTATCTGTGGCTCTATATCTTGCTCTCATTTACTTTTGGGCGCCTCCCCAAGGTTTCCTGCTAGCGAAAGGCAAGCAGGTGCCCTAAACGTGAAGAGATGCTTAGGAGACGTCTCTATTCACCCCGAGGTGTGGCAATCTTCACCAACACGACTTAGAGTAGAGTCACCACAAAGTAGAGCCTGCGTTCAACAAGCGATAAGCTAGTGAACGAACTACAACAATAAATAACGGGGCATGTGCCCCGAACATTCAACATGAGGGAGCATTAACGTGGCCGTTTCGGCAGCAGCTCAGGAATTTGACATTCTCATTCTCGGCGGCGGTAGCGCAGGTTACTCCGCAGCACTTCGCGCAGTTCAGCTAGGTTTCACCGTGGGCATGATTGAAAAATCAAAGCTCGGCGGTACCTGCTTGCACACTGGCTGCATCCCCACCAAGGCTTACCTGCACGCAGCAGAGGTTGCTGAGGAATCTCAGCACTCAGAGAAGTTTGGCGTCAACGTTACTTTCGAGTCCGTAGACATGGCTAAGGTACGTGAGTACAAGGACGGCATCGTTGCCGGTAAATTCAAGGGACTTTCAGGTCTTTTGAAGATGAAGAAAGTAACCGTTATTGAGGGTGAAGGCAAGCTCACCGGTACCGATACCATCACCGTAGATGGCACCGAGTACAAGGGCAAGCACATCATTCTTGCAACCGGTTCAGTTTCACGCACCATGGGTATTGAAATCCGTGACCGCGTACTGACCTCAACTGAAGCTCTACAAATGGACTACCTGCCCAAGAGCGCAATCGTACTCGGCGGCGGTGTTATCGGTTCAGAGTTTGCTTCAATGTGGAACTCCATGGGCGTTGAGGTCACCATCGTTGAGGGTGCGAAGTCATTGGTACCCAACGAAGACCCTGCAATTATCAAGGTTGTTGAGCGCGAGTTCAAGAAGCGTGGCATCAAGTCGAACTTGGGCACTTTCTTCGAGAAGGTTGAGCAGGATTCAAACGGTGCAAAGGTAACCCTAGCTGACGGTAAAGAATTCGAGGCTGAGATTGTTCTCGTTGCTGTGGGTCGTGGTCCCAACACCGAAGGCTTCGGCTACGAGGAACAGGGCATCACCATGGATCGCGGTTTCGTGATCCCCAACGAGCGTCTGCACACCGGTATCGGCAACATCTACGCTATTGGCGACATCGTGCCCGGCGTTCAGCTGGCTCACCGCGGCTACCAGCAGGGTCGCTTCGTTGCTGAAGAAATCGCTGGTCTGAACCCAATGGTTGTTGAAGACATCAACATCCCCAAGGTAACCTACTGCGACCCTGAAATCGCTTCTGTCGGTTACTCACAGCCCAAGGCTGAAGAGAAGTTCGGTAAAGAGAACATTCAGGTTGCTGAATACAACCTGGCTGGCAACGGTAAGTCCTCCATCTTGGGCACCGGTGGTCTGGTCAAGGTTGTTCGCGAGAAGGACGGCCCCATCATCGGCGTTCACGCAGTCGGCAAGCGCATGGGCGAGCAGATTGGCGAGGCTCAGATGTGGGTTGTCTGGGAAGCATTCCCCGAAGACGTCGCACAGTTCCTGCACGCACACCCCACCCAGAATGAAGCACTGGGCGAGGCAGCAATGGCACTGGCAGGCGCACCCCTCCACGGCTAAATTTTTCCACGCAAGGACGCGCGTCCTGCACCCCACAGGGGCTTTCAGGGCGCGCGTCTTGCCCCAATAAGTTTGTAGCATCACTATCAAAGGACGGAAAAGAGACATCATGTCCACTACTGTTGAACTGCCCGCACTGGGCGAATCAGTCACCGAGGGTACCGTTACCCGCTGGTTGGTTGAAGTTGGCGACACCGTTTCAGTAGACGATCCCATCGTTGAAATCTCAACCGACAAGGTTGATACCGAGGTCCCCTCACCCGTAGCAGGTACCATCGAGAAGATTCTTGTCGAGGAAGACGAGGACATCGAGGTTGGTGCCGCTCTGGTTATCATTGGTGACGGCTCAGGTTCTGCTCAAGAAGAAGCTCCTGCCACAGAAGAGCCTGCTGAGGAAGAGGCACCTGCTGCTGAGGAGAAGAAGGAAGAAGCACCCAAGGCTTCATCAGGGTCAGCTGAGGGTCAGGAAGTTACCCTTCCTGCTCTGGGCGAATCAGTCACCGAAGGCACCATCACTCGCTGGCTGAAAGAAGTTGGCGAAGAGGTTGCAGTTGATGAGCCCCTCGTTGAAATCTCAACCGACAAGGTTGATACCGAGGTCCCCTCACCTGTAGCAGGTACCCTGCTCGAAATCCGTATTCAGGAAGACGAAGACGCTGAGGTTGGTCAGGTTCTGGCTATCATCGGTGACGCATCAGCCGCTTCAACACCTGCTGAAGAGAAGAAGGAAGAAGCACCCGCTGCTGAAGAACAGGCAGAGGCACCCAAGGCTGAAGAGAAGCCCGCTAAGGAGAAGAAGGAAGAAGCACCCGCTGCTGAAACTTCCTCAGAATCAACCGGCGATGTCTACGTGACTCCCCTAGTGCGCAAGCTTGCAAAGCAGGAAGGCATTGACCTTTCAACCGTCAAGGGCACCGGCGTTGGAGGTCGCATCCGTAAGCAGGATGTTCAGGCTGCGGTAGAGGCTAAGAAGTCATCAGCACCTGCTGATGAAGCCCCCAAGGCTGAAACTGATGCACCCGCTGCTGAGAAGAAGACAGCGCCTGCCGCTCCCGCAGCGTCCTCAAAGCGCGGCACCACCGAGAAGGCACCCCGAATCCGCCAGACCGTTGCAAAGCGTATGGTTGAGTCACTGGCTACCTCAGCTCAGCTGACCACCGTTCAGGAAATCGATTTGACCCGTCTGGTTGCTCTGCGCAACAAGGCGAAGGACGGCTTCGCAGCTCGCGAGGGCGCAAAGCTCACTTTCCTACCCTTCTTCACCAAGGCAGTCACCGAAGCTCTGCAGCAGTTCCCGCAGTTCAACTCCTCCATGTCAGATGACTTCAAGGAAATCACCTACCACGGTTCAGAGAACATTGGTTTGGCAGTAGACACCCCCAAGGGTCTGCTGGTTCCCGTTGTCAAGGACGCAGGCGATTTGAATATTGCTGGCTTGGCAAAGAAGATTGGCGACATCGCCAAGCGTGCGCGCGACGGTCAGGTAGGTCCTGAGGAGCTCTCAGGCTCAACCTTCACCATTTCTTCAACCGGTCAGACCGGCGGTGTCTTCTTCACCCCGATCATCAACCAACCCAACGTTGCAATCTTGGGTATCGGTTCAACTAACAAGCGCCCCGCTATTATTCAGGACGCTGAAGGTAACGATGTCATTGCTGTTCGCAGCTTGGCTTACTTCTCACTGACCTACGATCACCGCGTCGTAGACGGTGCAGATGCAGGTCGCTTCTTGAACTTCCTCAAGCAGCGCCTGGAAGAAGCAGCGTTCGACGCTGAGCTGGGACTGTAACATCAACTATGATGTTTGAGAGTCGGGCTAGATTCTAGTTCTGCTCATCCCATAAGGGGCTTAACCGAGAGTATTTTCGGTTAAGCCCCTTATCGTTTTTATACAAGTTGCCTTAGCGTATAGGCGTTTAGTCACAGTTTGTCATATGCTGACATACTGTCACCACATTCCCCAGCTTGTCTCCTAGAGTAGTAACTATGAATATTGCTTTGAACGTTCTTCTTTTTATGCACATCGTGAGCATCGCGATGGTCTTCGGTATCTGGGTGGCTAACTTTAAGCGCGCGGTTGTTGTGCCCGGTCAGTTCCACGCAGCCCTCTTGGCAGTGATTACCGGTTTTGCCCTGTACTTCATCAACATGAGCCAGGGTCTACAGCTCAATCACATGCTAATCGGTATCAAGATGGTTCTTGCGCTGATCGTCTGCGTTGCAGCTTTTGTTGGTCAGAAGAAGTACAAGGACGCGCATCTTGCAGCACGTCCTGAGGCTGGTCGCAACATCGCGCTCGCTCACACCGTAGGTGGTCTTGCCCTGATTAATATTGGCATTGCTGTCTTTATGTAAAGGTTTGAGGTTCGCACCTCGTTCGTGTGTAACGATGCCCGGTACTTTCGCGTACCGGGCATCGTTTGTTTTATAGGTGTGCCTCTTACGAGGACGTGGGCAGTGGGGTGGGCTCGTGCAGGGGCTCGGCAGTCAAAAGTTTCCATTGTTCGCCCTCGCGCTGAAGAGTCATACGCACTTGCTGCTGTTGCAGGCTCTGGTTGCCTGTATCCGTTCCTGACGTTTCACGCTGGAGGGTAACGGTAGCTACTGTTTGTTGCTCTTGGGCGACCACGTCTTGAACAGCGCTGACGGTTAGGGGCTGTTGATCTAGAACCCGTTGAGTGTCAGCTGCGATAAGGTCAGTATCTGCCTTTGCCACCGGAGAATCTGCCACAGCGTATGAAGTGACGGCGTCGGCATTGCCACTGCCCAAGACTCGATTGCGTTTATCAATTACGGCAGCAATGTCTTCACTAATTGCTATGCTCTCGGTGTTTTCTGGTGTGCGGGTGGGTTCTGCTGGCGGGGCGTTACCCGCCGGTGTCAGGTCGCCCGGTGGTTGATGGTTATCTGCTTCTTGATCCACAACGGGTGCATCCACAACGGGTTCGGTGTGCAATACGGTGTCAGGCTCGCTATCCATGAAGGTCATGATTCCTGAGCTAATGCCAAGGATCGCTACCCCGGCGGCAAGCGGTAGCAGCAGTTTCTTCTTCCTCAGCTCACTGCCGAGCATGGTTTTCTTGGGTTGAAGGGTTCGGGTAGCTGCTGGTATCACGGGGCGTTTTTTGTTGGCGCGCGGTGGAGCGACCGGCGTTTGGAAGACCGCGGGCAGGCGTCCGCTCATTTCAGGAGGCACTACATCGTGCAGTTGCATGCGGGTGGGTTTAGCAAAGGCTGCGAGGGCAGTGGTGATTTCGTTGAGCTGAGGGATTGTCTCAGCAGGTGCGTCCAGAGCCAGTTCAAGGACGCGGGCTAGCGCCGCGGGAGCCTCGGGCACGCTGAGTGAAAGCGGTTTGCGTATTACCCCGTCTTTGGGTTTTTCGCCGGTGAGCATGAGCCAGATGAGGGTGGCGAGGGTGCGGGTGTCTGCGGCGATGTGTTGGGTGGTGAGGTGCGGGAGTGCACCGCGGTAGTCGTGCAGGGGTGCCAGTAGTTGAGCGTGGGAGTTGAGGGTGATGAGAATGTGGTCGGTGGTCATGCCGTGGTAGGCGAACTGGTGTTGGTGTGCCCAGGTGAGGGCGTTTGCAAGGTCTTCAGCCAGGGCTGTGACGTCACCGGGGGTGAGTTGGGTGCGTTGGCCAAGCAGGCTCTTTAGAGTGCAAGCGCCGGTAGTTGAGTACCAGTGTTCGGTGGTGGCACTGCCGGGGCGGTAGGTTGCGAGCGGGGCAATGCTCTCAGGTACCTCAAGGGAGGCGAATCTTTCGAGGCTGCGGGTGGTGAGCTGTTCACGAAGATCACTGCGTAATAGAGTGTATTCGCCTGCTTCGAGGGAAAGTTCTTGGGCTTGGGCGGCGGTGCAATCAACGTGGAATAGTGTTCCTTCGGCACGCGGTGGGTAGGTGAATATTAACCGGTACTCCCCCAATTCTGGTTGCGGGGTAAGCGGTGACTGAGCCGCCGAATTTTCGTGCTGAGAGTAGGCTGGAGGTTCTAGCGGAATCCAGTGGTCAATGCCGTGAGTGTTTGATGGTGATAGTGGTTCGTTGGTGTTCATGGGTACAGGTGTACACTATTTTCTGCACGAGTATTAAAAGTTATCCACAGGTAGAGGTTTTCACCGCGAAATAGCGCGGTTTTTAAGCGGTAGTTGGTGGCGTAACATTTTGACTTTATTCCCGGTTGCGCCTTTGGTGAATCACACAGCGTTACCAGTTTTTGAAAGCTGTTTTAGGCGTTAGGGTAGATACATGGCTGTGATATTTGAACGGATGGGTTTAGCGCCCTCGTATGTTGATTATGAGGTGGCATTAGCTCGGCAGGTGGAGCTTCTGCAGGAGGTTGCTGCTCTCAAACGTCAGAACACAGTGCTTTTGCTGGAGCATCAGGCGGTGTTCACTGCCGGTAAGCTCACCGAAGATCACGAGTATCCCACCGATAGTTCTATTCCGGTGGTAAAGACTGACCGCGGTGGAAAGCTCACTTGGCACGGCCCCGGTCAGCTCACCGGCTACCCCATTCTGCGTCTTCCTCTGCCTTTTGATGTGGTCAAGTACGTTCGTATTCTTGAGGAAATTATTATCAATGTCGTGGCGCATTTCGGTATTAAGGGTGAGCGTGTAGAGGGTCGTTCGGGAGTCTGGGTGTTAGGCGACGGTATTTCAGCCGATAAGAAGATTGCAGCCATTGGCATCCGTGTTTCACAACGCACCACCATGCACGGCTTTGCGCTGAACTGTTCTAACGAAACCAACCCCTTTGGCATGTTTATACCTTGCGGTATTACGGACGCTGGGGTCACAACAATTAGCGAGCAGGTGGGGCGTACGGTAACCCCCGAAGAGGTGCTGCCACTGGTAGAGGCTGAATTTGAAAAGTATGCCCATCAGTTAGCCCTCGATTTTGAGCCCGGTGACTCACCAGGTGATCACGGTTTCACCCGATAAGTTTTCTAAGAAAAAAGTTGATGTATTACAAGGAGATTGCTGATGTCTAACGCTGTTGAGGCTGGTCGCAAGCTACTGCGCGTTGAGGCGCGTAACGCTGAGGTGCCCATTGAAAAGAAGCCTCACTGGATTAAGACCAAGGCTAAAGTTGGCCCGAACTACGGCGATATGGTTGAGCTTTCCACCGGTAGCGGTTTGCACACGGTCTGTGAAGAAGCAGGCTGCCCCAACATTTACGAGTGCTGGGAAGACCGCGAGGCTACTTATCTGATCGGTGGTTCTGAGTGTACGCGTCGTTGTGATTTTTGCATGATTGACACCGGTAAGCCGGTTGCCCTCGATAAAACCGAGCCGATTAAGGTTGCCCTCAACGTGAAGAAGATGGGTTTGCGCTATACCACTGTTACTGGTGTGGCGCGCGATGATCTTGAGGACGGCGGTGCCTGGATTTACGCTGAAACTATTCGTCAGATTCACCGTATTGCCCCCAATACCGGTGTGGAAATTCTAATTCCCGATTTCCGCGGTAAAGAAGAAGACGTTCAGCAGGTCATTGATGCCCAGCCTGAGGTTTTCGCTCATAACCTTGAGACGGTGCCCCGTATTTTCCGTCAGATTCGCCCTGCTTTCCGCTACGAGCGTTCCTTGGACGTCATTACCCAGGGTAAAGAAGCCGGTTTGGTGACCAAGTCGAACCTGATTCTGGGCATGGGTGAAACGAACGAAGAGGTCTACGAAGCTTTGTGCGACTTGCACGATGCTGGCTGTGACATTATTACTCTCACCCAGTACCTGCGCCCCGGTCCGCTCTTTCACCCCATCGACCGCTGGGTGAAGCCGCAGGAATTTGTGGAGTTCTCCAGACTTGCTGAAGAAATCGGTTTTGCCGGTGTTATGGCAGGTCCCATGGTTCGTTCCTCTTACCGTGCAGGCAAGCTCTGGGCACGCGCTATGAAGAAGAACGGACGCGAGATTCCGGCTCACCTTTCGCACATCGATGACTCGGGCTTCGCTGCCCAGGAAGCCTCCTCCTTGGTGGCTGCCGGTCTCGGTGCCTAAAACCTTTCATCGTAACGGTGGTGGTTCTAACCAGGTTCAAGGTTAGAACCACCACCGTTACTAGGTTAGAATGGTGTTTTGCAGTTTGACACTGCCTTAACACCATTCGCTGTATTAGTGAGGATTCACTGTGACTCAACCAGCCTCAAGTAAGCGCGCTTCATCCAAGCGAGCTGAGAAAAAAGAAAAGAAGGACAAGCGTCCGGGCATGTTCGCCCAGATGAAGCAGGTCTACAAGATGACCAAAGAAGCTGACCCGAACATCGGGTTGATTATGCTTCTTTCGGCGCTCGGCGTGCTGCTGTTCTTCTTGATTATTGGTTTCTTGTTGAACAACTGGATCACTTTCTTATTGGTCGGTCTTCCTCTTGCTGTTCTGGTTGCAGTTATCATTCTTTCGCGTCGCGCTGAGAAAGCAGCTTTCTCACAGATTGACGGTCAGCCCGGTGCATCCGGTGCCGCACTGAGCACCCTGCGTCGCGGTTGGATTGTCAGCCAGCAGCCCAGCTCGGTTAACCCCCGCACCCAGGACGTCGTCTTTCGCGCCATTGGTCGCCCCGGCGTTGTCTTGGTAACGGAAGGTCCCACCGACCGTGTGGCTCAGCTAGTGAATAAAGAAAAGGCTCAGTTGCGCAAGGTCGCTCCCAACGTGCCTGTTCACGTCATCAACACCGGTAACGCTGAGGGGCAGACCCCGGTGAAGAAAGTTGCCTCAGCTATGAAGAAGCTGGAGAAAAAGCTCACCCAGCAAGAGGTGCATGCCATCAATAACCGCCTCACCTCACTCGGTGGTATGAACCTACCCATGCCCAAGGGTGTAGATCCCATGCGTGCACGCCCCGACCGTAAGGCAATGCGCGGTCGCTAAGGCTTGGCTCGGTATCTCACTGAGTAGCTCATATTATTCAACGTACAAGGCGCGTCCTTTGACTGTGTAAACAGCCGAAGGACGCGTCTTGCGTGTCCAGGAGCTAGTAGCCTATTGCGCTGACTAACGGATGCGTGCCAAGACGCTACCGCGGGCTTGATCATGCATGCCCCGCTGGTCTTTGTCCATCACAAAAACCGGGATCACCAGAGCAATCAGTATCGCTCGCACTGCCGCCCGACCGTAGCCAACGGGCTGACCGTCAAGAGTCTGCACTTGCATTCCCAAGAGCAGATGCCCCAGGGTATGCCCACTAAACCCCACAGTCACTATCTGGTAAAGAGTGAAGAAAACAATGATGAGCAGCTGGTCGTTCGCCCACGAGGTCAGCATCATCAGTCCGTAACATAGGTACCAGTCAATCAAAAAAGCAAAGAGACGCCGCGGGATTCTCGCAATCGCCCCAGGGCCGTCAATGGGGCGTCCAGCGTCCTGCCCGGGATAGTACTGCGCCGCTTCGGGTGTCTTTTCAGCCATCGTTGCCTTCATCGTCAGTGGGATTATGCGTCATCAAAAGACCATTACGAGATCTTTTACCTTTCTTAGTGTAGTCGGGGGCAACCCGCTGATAGCATTTGGTCTTGTTACATCTCAGAAACATAGCAGACACCTTGAGGCAAAATTATGTTTCTAGAGTTGTAGATAAATCAACCGGTGGGCTTGTCTCAGGCACCGGGTTTTACGTCAAAGAGCTGACAACTAAGGAGAACAGTCACCATGTTCGAAAGCGCACAGGAAGTCCTTGACTTCATTAAAGAAGAAGAAATCGTCTTCGTCGATATCCGTTTCACCGATATGCCCGGCGTCCAGCAGCACTTTAACCTCCCGGCGAAGGCAATCGATGAGGATTTCTTTATCAATGGCCAGCTTTTTGATGGTTCTTCTATCCGCGGTTTCCAGGGCATCGCTGAATCAGATATGCAGCTGATCCCCGATATCGCTTCAGCTTACGTTGATCCCTTCCGTGTTGAGAAGACCCTCGTTGTTATTTGCTCCATCGTGAATCCCCGCACCGGTGAACCCTACCGCCGCGACCCCCGTGGCGTTGCTGAGCGCGCCGAAGAATACTTGAAGTCAACCGGCATTGCTGATACCGCTTTCTTCGCATCAGAAGCTGAGTTCTTCGTCTTTGAGGACGTACGCTACGAAGTTTCACCCCAGAAGACCTTCTTCAGCATTGACTCCGACGAGGCTTACTGGAACTCCGGTCGTAAAGAAGAGGGCGGCAATCTGGGTAACAAGACCCCTCTCAAGGGCGGTTACTTCCCCGTCTCACCCGTTGATAAGCAGGCAGATTTGCGTGACGCCATGTGCGTAGCAATGGACGAGGTCGGTCTCGAAGTTGAGCGCTCACACCACGAGGTAGGCGCAGCTGGTCAGGCTGAAATCAACTACAAGTTTGATACCCTCACTAAGGCAGCAGATGACCTGCTCAAATTCAAGTACGTTATCAAGAACACCGCAGATGCCTACGGCAAGACCGTAACCTTCATGCCCAAGCCCGTTTTCGGTGACAATGGTTCGGGTATGCACTGCCACCAGTCACTGTGGCAGGACGGCGAGCCCCTCTTCTATGATGAACGTGGCTACGCTAACCTCTCAGATATTGCCCGCTGGTACATCGGCGGTCTGATTGAGCACTCCTCAGCGGTTTTGGCGTTCACCAACCCCACTGTGAACTCTTATAAGCGTCTGGTACCCGGTTACGAGGCACCCGTGAACATGGTCTACTCGCAGGGTAACCGTTCAGCAGGTATCCGCATTCCGATTACCGGTACCAACCCCAAGGCTAAGCGCCTGGAGTTCCGCGCACCTGACCCCTCATCGAACCCCTACTTCGCATTTGCGGCTCAGTTGATGGCGGGTCTTGACGGCATCCGCAACCGCATTGAGCCCCCTGCCCCCATCGATAAGGATCTTTACGAGCTACCCGCTGAAGAAGCTAAGGACATCAAGAAGGCTCCTGCCAGCCTCGAAGAGGCACTGGCTGCGCTGGAAGCTGACTACGACTTCTTGCTCGAAGGCGATGTCTTCACCGAAGACCTGATTCAGGCGTGGATTGACTACAAGCGCACCTACGAGCTGGAGCCTCTTTCACTGGTGCCCCACCCCCTGGAATACCAGATGTACTACGGTGTCTAATCCGTAGGCGTTGATGAGGCATTATCAGAGCGGACGCGTCCGGTGAGGTAACGCTAATTACTTCACCGGATGCGTCTGTGTTCAAGGAGGTTTGTTCAGAAAGGGTAAAACCAGCTTGAGAATACAGCAGCGGTAAACCACTTTTTCATCCGAGTTCGCTAACGCGCACAAGGGATACTTATGCATTTACTTGAGCATGAGAAGTTAGAGCGATGCGTGTCCGTTTGGAACGTCCAAACGGGCACACGTTGTTGGAAGTAAGCGTCTATAGATTAAAGAAATCTATTTTTCGAAGCTGCGCTGACGTTCTTCCCATTGCTTCTTATCTTGATAGAGGTTGTTTGCAAAAATAGCCATGAAAATAAATGAAATGGCTGCGACTATCGAACCTATTATAGGGTTCTGGTGTACTGTCATGCTAAATCTTTGTAAGTCAGCAAAACAGATATAGATACCAGTAGCAACGAAAAGACCAGAAAGCAACAGACCTTGCACGTTCTTCCATTTACGCTGTGATCTGTTTTCCCATGCTATTTTCAGTTCCTCAATCTTTATGACGAAAAACAGGGTTGCAGAGCATCGACACCAGTGAGCGCGTTTAATATACCTCTGGTATCACTCTCAACAGTGCGACCAGCAAGGATGCAGAACTCTGTACATCGAGATAAAGTTTAGATGAGATACAAAGCATAATTCAATACTTTTTTGAAAATACTTGGCTGAGTTTTCAAAGTTATTGATTTATCGTACACAAGGTATGGTAAAATTCACCCACCATCAACCCACATACATCAGAAACTTCATACCCACGCGCCCTTTCCAGAGAGTAACGTAAAAGAAGAAACCAACCCCAGGTGTTCCACCTCTGCCAAAACACGCGAACAGTCCAAGGAGTCCTCTCATGGCATACGAACCCAAACGCCTTGGCGGCGAGACCATCTACCGCAACGAGGTTTTTCAGACCGGTCTCATGTCGCAGCTACTCGATGGTATTTACGACGGTGAGATGACCGTGGGTGAGCTGCTGGGGCACGGCAATTTCGGGGTGGGCACCTTCAACGGACTTGACGGTGAGATGATTGTGCTGGACGGTAATTGCTATCAGATGCGCCATGATGGCTCTATTGAGCCGGCGAGTTTAGATCAACAGACCCCTTTTGCTGTGGTGATGAACTTTGTGCCTACTATTCGTCGGGGGTTGCCCAATAACATCATTCGCAAGTCGGCGGCGCAGGTACTTGATGATTTCACGGTGTCGAAAAACTATATGTACGCGGTAAAAATTGTGGGCGATTTTGAGTGGGTCCGTACCCGTACTGTGCAAAAACAAGAAAAACCCTACCCCAAGATGGTTGAAGCGACCGAGAACGATGAGGTCGTACAGTTTGATAAGGTGCGCGGCACTATTGTTGGTTTTAGAACGCCCATTTATGAACAGGGCATTGGTGTGCCGGGCTGTCACGCTCATTTTATTGATGACGAGCACGAAAAAGGCGGGCACGTCATCGACTTCAAACTCGATAACGCCTACGTTGAAATCTGCATCGGCACCAATTTGAACTTGCATCTACCGCTAACGGAGGCTTTCTCAGAGGCAGATCTCTCCCCCGAAGATCTTGCAGAACAAATTAGTAGAGCTGAAAAGCATGCCTAATTGCTAGCCAGTAGACCACGTTAGTGAGGAAGATTTTTGGCTTCTATTCTTTATCCCAAGATGAACATGGGCACTCAGGGCACTGGCGTTCTGCTGGTTTTGCTGTCGTGCCTTTCTTTGCAGGTGGGTGCGGCATTCGCGGTGCAGCTGTTTCCGCTCATTGGTGCCTGGTCAGTGACCTGTCTGTGTCCGTGCGTTGCTGCCCTGTTCGTGTGCGCTATGGCGCGTCCGCGCGTCACCGGCTGGAACAAGACGCAGGTATCGTCGGTCATTCTTTTTGGTGTGGCGATGGGCGCTATGAACATCGCTTTCTACCACGCCATTGAACTCTTCCCCTTGGGATTGGCTGTCGCCTTGGAGTTCACCGGTCCACTCGCTTTGGCAGTGGCGCTCTCCCGCAAGAAAATTGACGCGCTGTAGATTCTGAGTGCCCTCATCGGTTTAGTGCTCTTGGGCTGGGAGGCTGCCCACAACGCTGAGCTTTCACTCTTAGGCATGGGCTACGCACTCATTGCCGGTTTTTTCTGGGCACTTTACATTACGGGTAGTGAGAAGGTCGGACGCGTGGTACCGGGTAACGGCGGGCTAGCCGGTGCGATGGTGGTCGGGGCGCTGATGACTATTCCTGCCGGTGGTACCGGTGCCCTCTCTGTCTTTGGGGATGCCAAATTATTGCTCTTCGCGATCGGTACAGGGCTCATGGCATCCGTCGTTCCCTGCCTCGCTGAGCTTGCGGCATTGCGACGCCTGCCCCGCCATATATTCTCCATTTTGCTGAGCTTAGAACCGGCGATTGCTGCCCTCGCAGGATGGATGCTACTTGCCCAGCATAGCGGGGTCTTACGGTGGGCAGCTATGGTGATGCTCATGGTCGCTAGCCTAGGCATCACCTTCACTTCACGGCAAGAGGCGCGAGCTAATTCCCGCCGCCTCGAACAAGCTACCTAAGACAGCAACCAAAGATTTTAACGGTTGAGAAAATCTGTATCAAAGAATAGCCTCTCGTAGACAGCGCGTGCCCTGCGGGTCAGGCGCAGATAGTCTTCTTCAAGGACGCGGGCGCTACCGGGTGGGTAGCCGCACCAGCGAGCGATCGACTCGACATCAGGTCCTGGTGCGCCGAGGGTGTCCGAGGCGCGTCCGGTGCGCAGCACATTACCCGAGCGTATCTTGGTTGCCAGTTTCCACGCCGATTCAAGAACCTGAGCATCCGACACATCGATAATGCCCGCCTCATGTGCAGTGTGAAGGGCAGTGAGCGTTCCGGTAGTTTGCAGGGAAGGGGTGGCATAGGCACAGCACAGCTGAATGAGCTGAGTAATCCATTCGACGTCAGACAGTCCCCCGCGCCCCAGCTTGAGCTGACGGGTTCTATCGGCACCACGGGGCAGGCGCTCGTTCTCCACCCTCGCCTTCATACGGCGGATTTCAATGACCTGCTGCGCGGTAAATTGAGACGGGTAGCGGTAGGGGTTAATGAGCTTCACAAAAGCGTCCTGCACTTGCTGATCACCGGCGATAGGCTCAGCGCGCAGCAGCGCTTGAAACTCCCAGGTATCAGCCCAGCGCTCGTAGTATTCGCGGAATGACTCTAGCGAACGTACCATGGGTCCCGACTTACCTTCGGGGCGCAAGTCGGCATCTATTTCAAGGACGCGTTCGGCACGGATCGCCGGTTTGCAGGGCTGTTTGAGCAGAGCTGTCATGCGGGCAATCACAGCGGTTGCTTGGCTTTGCGCCTGGCTCTCATCAACGCCCTCGTGCGGTACGTGAACGTACATGAGATCAGCATCAGAGCCGTAACCAATTTCAGCACCGCCCTGTCTGCCCATAGCAATCACGGCAACGTCAGTGATCTGAACGGTAGTCTCTTCGGGGTCTGGAGCGTCGGTGGCTTGGGCAGTGAGTTGCCCAAACATCTCCCTGGTTACGATGGTGAGGGCGGCTTCGATGGTGGCACGGTCGATGCTGGAGAGCCCGCGCATGACGGCTTCGAGGTCGAGGACGCCGGTGGTCTCGCCCATGGCGATGCGTAGCAGTTCGCGGCGGCGGCGCAGACGCACGGTGCGGATGGCTGATGCCGAATCGGTGTGGCGTGCGAGCTGGGACTGCATTTCTTGACGGAGGGTATCAATCTCCCTCGGCTGTAAATCAGCGTTGCGATCGAGCCAGGCGATGGCCTCGGGTTCTACCTCAATCAGGTCGGCAACGAAACGCGAAGAGGCAAGAATAGTACACAGACGCTCAGCAGCGGCTGTTGAGTCGCGGAGCATCCGCAGGTACCAGGGGGTAGAGCCCAGCGCCTCTGATACACGACGGAAACCCAGCAGACCGGCATCCGGATCAACCCCGCGCGCGAACCAGCCCAGCAGGGCAGGCATGAGAGTGCGCTGAATTTCGGCGCTACGTTGCAAGCCCTTGGTGAGTGCCTGAATATGGCGCATCGCTCCCTTGGGGTCTTTGTAGCCCAGCGCTGCCAGACGGTCGCGCGCTGACTCCTCAGACAGGGCAACATCGGCTTTGGAAAGGTGAGCAACGGCAGCCAGTAGCGGTCTGAAGAAGAGACGTTCGTGCAAAGAGCGCACCGAACGTTTGATCTTCTGACACTCTTTGAGCAAGGACTCGGCATTGAGCGCACCGATGTCTTGTGGAGAGCTCAACGAACGCGCCAGAATGCGCTGCTCATGTTCTTTGGCGGGCATCAAGTGGGTGCGTCGCAGATGGAGCAACTGAATACGGTGTTCCATGGTGCGCAAGAACTTGTAGTCGTGCAGAAACTGCTGTGCGTCGTTTCTACCGATAAAACTTGCCTTTGACAGGGCAAGTAGGGAGTCGGTGGTGGTTTGGGTACGCACGCTCTCATCGGTTCTACCGTGTACCAGCTGCAGCAGCTGCACCGTGAACTCAACATCGCGCAGACCGCCGGGACCCAGTTTAATCTGACGGTCTACCTCTGCGGCGGGAATATTGTCGGTCACGCGGGCGCGCATCGTCTGAACGGACTGGACGAAACCTTCGCGTGAGACTGATTCCCAAATGAAAGGACGCATGGCACGCGACCACCGTGCCCCGAGTTCAGGGTCACCTGCTATGGGGCGGGCTTTGAGCAGCGCTTGAAACTCCCAGTTTTCTGCCCAGCGCTTGTAGTAGCTGGTGTAGGAGTCCACGGTGCGAACGAGGGCACCGTCTTTGCCTTCGGGGCGCAGATTCGTATCCACTTCCCACAGGGCGGGTTCGGGAGCAGGTGCCATGATGGCTTTAGAGAGGGCTTGAACAAGCTCAGTGCCTACCTGGCTCAACTCGTTGTCGGTTAGCGCGCTAGCTCCTTCTGGGAGTTCGCTTAAGGGAGTGTGCCCCACCGCGTAGACCACATCAACATCAGAAATATAGTTGAGTTCGCGAGCGCCGCATTTGCCCATACCAATGATTGCCAGACGGGTGGCAGCGACTTCCTCCGGGGTGCAGCTTTGACCCACCTCAGCACGAGCGATTGCTAGGGCACCCTCTAAAGCGGCGGCGGCAAGATCAGCTAAATAACGGCCGATGGTGGGCATGAAGTCTACCGGGTCTTCGTGCGTTACATCCATCAGAGCAAGTTCGGCGAGGTGGCGTCGGTAGACTGAACGCAACTCAACGTATGCTTTTTTACCCGTGATTGTTGCTACCGGGGCGTGAGCCTGGGCATCCGCGCCTAACGCTGTCAAAATTTCGGTGCGATAGAGGGTATCGAGCGGGGCGATAGCAATCTGCGCCTCCCCGTCAGTATCAGGCAGTAGCGATGAGGGGAACTCCTGAAGCTGATTGAAGGAAAGACCACCAGTAAAAATCTCGCTGTGCTGGGGTCTGCGCACTAAGAAATCACCAATAGCGGATGAAGCTCCCAGCAGCCGGTAGAGCCCTAGCGCGTCTGCACCCTTGTTGGCTTCACTCAACAGCTCGGGGGCTTTATCAAGCAGGCGGACGAGGGACGGCAAGGCAGTATCGGGGGACGCCGCTGTACGCAACCCCGCTAAGATTGCCTGTTGGTCAGCTGTTTTTAGCTCAGGTGCATCCAGCCACCGACGCATTTTCTGGGGCTCGGCGAACCCAGCGCTCAACATGGTCGAAAGCAGCTTCTTTTCTGCCTTGGCATCAGTTTCGGGTGCAGCCACAGTAAAAACTTTCTAGACGGTGGGCAAGGTAACCGGTTCGAGGCACAGAGGTGAAACCTGCACTGTGCCCCGAGAAGTTACGTTCTGGCGGTAATAACCGGGAAGTTAGAGAATCCCGAGGTTATTTTTCAGCTCGTAGGCGGTGACCTGGGAGCGGTAGTCAATCCAGTCGTTGCGCTTGTTGCGCAGAAACTGTTCAAAGACCTGCTCGCCCAGGGTTTCAGCCATAAATTCTGAGTCTTCGGTTAGGCGAAGTGCCTCATCAAGAGATGAGGGCAGGGCGTTGTAGCCTAAGGCGCGACGCTCCGATGAGGTCATAGCGGCGATATCGTCGCTTTCTGCAGGCGAGAGGGGGTACTCCTCTTCGATGCCTTTGAGCCCCGCCGCCAGCACTACGGCATACGCTAGGTAGGGGTTGGCAGCTGAGTCGATACCCCTGTATTCAATGCGGGCTGACTGCATTTTGTTGGGCTTGTAGAGAGGAACGCGCACCAGTGCCGAACGGTTGTTGTGCCCCCATGACTGGTAAGAGGGTGCTTCACCACCGCCCCACAGACGCTTATAAGAGTTGATGTACTGGTTAGTCACCGAGGTAAATTCAGGGGCGTATTTGAGGACACCGGCAATGAAGTGACGTGCAGTCTTTGATAGTTGATACTCCGATCCTGCCTCGAAGAAAGCGTTGGTATCGCCCTCGAAGAGAGAGAAGTGGGTGTGCATGCCCGAACCCGCGTGCTCGGTAAAAGGCTTAGGCATGAAGGTCGCGTACAGGTTCTGCGCGTAGGCGACTTCTTTGATAACGGTGCGGAAAGTCTGAATGTTATCGGCAGTCTGCAAAGCGTCCGCGTGGCGCAGGTCGATTTCGTTCTGTCCCGGGCCGATTTCATGGTGCGAGAATTCTACAGAAATGCCCACTTCTTCAAGGGTTGATACCGCGCGGCGGCGGAAATCCTGCACCACTCCGCCGGGAGTATGGTCAAAATAGCTCTCGTGATCTACGGGCTCGGGCTTGCCCTCGTGGTTGAGCTCTTTAGATTTGAGCAGGTAGAACTCGATTTCGGGTGAGGTGTAGCAGGTGAAGCCCATACCCGATGCCTTCTGCAGAATGCGTTTGAGGACGCCGCGGGTGTCTGAGGCGCTCGGCTCGCCATTGGGGGTGAGAATATCGCAGAACATGCGCGATGTCGGCTCATCAGAACCGCGCCACGGCAGAATCTGAAAAGAGGAGGGGTCAGGCTGCAGCAGCATGTCAGACTCCGAAATACGGGTTAACCCCTCAATCGCCGAGCCGTCAAACCCTAACCCCTCAGCAAAAGCGGCTTCGACCTCAGCGGGTGCTAGAGCAACCGATTTGAGGGTTCCCACCACATCGGTAAACCACAGACGAACGAAACGCACATCGCGTTCCTCAATGGTGCGCAAAACAAATTCTTGCTGACGGTCCACAGCACAACTCCTCATCGGTTTTCAGGCAACAGCCCGCAACTGTCTTTTCTATGGTTCAACTCTATAACGCACCACCAACCGGTCAATGTACCGGTGGCGGTGTGTGAAGTATCCGTAGGTTACGCGCGTGTAAAATCTACGTTCGCTTAGATTTGTTACCGTCTACCCGTAAAATGAAGGTTATGAGTTCAACCCACCCCACTGCTGAGACCACCGCCCCCTACGGCAGCGGCGCGTCTGCATCTGCACCTGACCGTCACAGCGACTACGCCCTCGATAAAGTCAAAAAAATCCGTACCGTCCACCTGGCACAAGCCAAAGCAGACGGCGAAAAATTCGCGATGCTCACCTGTTACGACGCGCTCACCGCCGCTGTCTTTGACGCGGCCGGTATTGAAACCCTGTTGGTCGGTGATTCAGCAGGTAACAACGTACTGGGGCACGAATCAACCCTCACTATTACCGTTGACCAGATGATTCCCCTAGTAGCTGCCGTATCTTCAGCGACTAAACGCGCCTTTGTCATTGCAGATATGCCTTTCGGTTCTTACCAGATCTCCCCCGCCCAGGCAGTTGAAACAGCCGTGCGTTTCATGAAAGAAGGCGGTGCCCACGCCGTTAAGATGGAAGCCTCTGCCTACTACGCCGAGCACGTGCGCGCTGTAGTGAACGCCGGCATTCCCGTGGTGGCTCACATCGGATTTACCCCTCAAGCCGAACACGCCCTCGGTGGCTTTAGAATTCAAGGACGCGGGGACGCCTCCGCCCACGTGGTAGAAGACGCTAAAGCCCTCGTAGAAGCCGGCGCTTTCTGCGTTCTGCTCGAAATGACCACTAACGATACTGCCGCCGCTGTCAACCAAGCCATCGGCCCTGTACCTATGGTCAGCATCGGTGCCGGTAGCGATGCCACAGGTTTTGTGCTGGTCTGGCAAGACATGATGGGCTTACGCGAAGGCAAGATGGCGCGTTTCGTCAAACAGTACGCGAACCTGCACAAGATTTTTTCGGACGCAGCCCGCGCCTACCAGGACGATATTCGCTCAGGCGCTTACCCCGCCCCCGAACACAGCTTTGAGGTCTAACGCCCCCTAAATAGATTCTCAGGTATGGGGGTTCATTCGACAGATAGCTCCGGGCTCGGCAAGGGCGAACTAGCTCTCTCCCGTGTTCGCTAGCACTGGCGCGGGAGATTCATGCCAGGCCCAGCCAGTTCACCTTATGTTGCTTCCCCTTCTGCTGTCAGACCCTAAATATTTCTTCAGAAAAATCTCCCGCACACTCACTAAAAGGGCGCGGGAGATTGTACAGGTGTGTGGGATAAACCTGCTCTACCCCTCAGTCCAGCGCTTATTCTCTTCTTCCCACTGCTCATTGCGAGCCTGGGCTGTTTTCATCGCATTGGCGGCTTCTTCGTAGGTAGCGTAAGGCCCCCAAAGCTTGGTTACTGCTGACTGCTGCCCCTCCTCTACCTCACCGGTTGATGTGTTGTACCAGTACTCGGTCTTGGTGGAACCGGGCAAATCGTCGCTCAACTGGCTCATAAGCATCCTCTCTCTAAAAATTTACTAGCGTGACTCACGCTATAGTCTAATGTGGTGGTTTCAGCAGTTCAATGTCTCATTCACCTTTTAATGTACGTTTTACCTCCCCGCGTGAGGTAAAACGTACATTAAAAGGTGAATGGCGGGTAAAGGGGAAAAAATTTCTAGGCTTGGCACGCATAAGGGGACTAGAGGGCTCAGCGTCAGCTAAGAGAACCGTCTACCATAAAGAGTATGTCTAAGACTTCTCACAATCTGCCCGCAGAGCCCGGCAAGGCACCCGTCGGCACCCTCAAACCCGGCACCGTAGCCCCTCAGCGCAAAGTTCCTGCCCACATCGTGCGTCCTGAATACATAGGCAAGAAGAACCCCACCGAAGGCGTTCTCTCAAACTTCTACAAGGCAGAAGAAATTGAACGCGTCCGTGCAGCCGGAAAAATCGCTGCAGGTGCCATTGTTGAAGCAGAAAAAATCGCCGTCCCCGGTACCACCACCAACCAGATTGATGTGCTAGTACACGAGTACATTTGCGATCACGGCGCCTACCCCTCTACGGTTGACTACCGCGGCTTCACCAAGAGCGTGTGTACTTCACTGAACGAGGTGATCTGCCACGGCATTCCAGATACCACGGTGCTTGAAGACGGCGACATTTTGAATTTGGACGTCACCGCCTACCTTGACGGTATGCACGGCGACACCAACCGCACCTTGTTAGTAGGCGATGTTGATGAAGAATCACGCCTGCTGGTAGAACGCACTGAAGAGTCCCTCAACCGCGCGATGAAAGCGGTCAAGCCCGGTCGCGAAATCAATGTTATTGGGCGCGTTATCGAAAAGTACGCGGCACGCTTTGGCTACGGGGTTGTGCGCGACTTTACCGGTCACGGCGTTGGTAGGGAGTTCCACTCCGGTCTGATTATCCCCCACTATGATGCTTCCCCGGCATACGACACCGTTATTGAAGAAGGCATGATTTTCACGATTGAGCCGATGCTGACCTTGGGCGATATTGAGTGGGATATGTGGGAGGACGACTGGACGGTTGTCACCCGCGACCGCAAACGCTCAGCCCAGTTTGAGCACACTATGGTTGTTACTGCCGACGGCGTTGACATTCTGACTCTGCCCTAATTCTTTCGCATCTTCTCACTGACATTTTATTAAGAGCAATGAAAGGTAATCATGATGGCATCTGCACCCGAAACCATCACCGTGGAACTTCCGGCACCCACTAGGGCTGATCTCGCTATTGGCATCGATATTGGCGGCACCGGCATGAAAGGCGGCATTGTTGATACCCGCACCGGTCAACTGGTATCAGATCGTTTTCGCATTCCCACCCCCTCGCCGGCGACCCCCGAAAATTGCGCTGAGGTGGTACGCGAGATTGTTAGCGAGTTGCAGTCCCGCGAGCTTTCACCCGCTGAAGATTCAGCAATTGGTATTGATTTTCCTGCCATCGTCAAGAATGGTGTGACCCTCTCAGCGGCTAACGTTGACGAGTCGTGGATTGGTGCTGATTTGCAGAGCATTATGTCTGAGGCTTTGGGCGGTCGTACCGTGTATGCCCTCAACGATGCAGATGCAGCGGGTCTTGCCGAGGCAGTCTATGGTCAGGGACGCGATCAGGAAGGTCTGATTGCTGTGATTACCTTGGGCACCGGTATTGGTTCTGCTCTGATTATGAATGGTCAGCTGATTCCCAATACCGAGCTAGGTCACCTTGAGATTGATGGGCACGATGCTGAGAGCAAGGCGTCCGCCCGTGCCCGCGAGCGCGAGGATCTTTCATGGAAGAAGTACGGCAAGCGTCTGCGCCGCTATTTCACCCACGTTGAGATGCTCTTCTCCCCTGATTTGTTCGTGGTCGGTGGGGGCGTTTCTAAGAACCCCGAGAAGTTCTTACCTTATTTTGAAGAGGATGTTAAGACCCCGATTGTGATGGCTCAGCTACGTAATAATGCGGGCATTGTGGGTGCTGCTATTTGGGCTCACGGTCAGCCGAAAGAGGTTGTCAAGCGTTCTGCGTAGGTAAAGTTGTGAACAGACAATAGACTGCGGGTTTCTTACCGAATGATGGGGTAAGAAACCCGCAGTTTTTTACCCATAAAATGCCATGACCTGTCTCACGATAAGGGATTATCTTGATATTTATCGGCATGTCGTTTGGATTGTAATCTGCGCTATACAATAGCGCTATGATAGGGGTATGTCAGATAAAGAACACCCTGAGCTATCAACCCCTGTTTTTAAAGAATCACTTCTTAAGCACCTTCAGTACACTGCGGGTAAAGACCCGCAGCATTCCACGAATTTTGACTGGCTGATTGCCCTGTCACATGCTTTGCGCGACCAGGCGGTGGAGCCTTGGTTTGCATCAACCCGTCGTACCTGGGAGGAGGATCGCAAGCGCGTTTATTACCTCTCCATGGAGTTCCTCATTGGCCGACTGATGGAAGATTTGGCGACCAACCTCGGTATTCGCGATACCGCAGCTGAGGCGCTGGCTGATTTGGGTGTGGATTTTGAGACCGTCGTCCGCGAAGAACCTGATGCTGCTCTCGGTAACGGTGGGCTGGGGCGTTTGGCAGCTTGCTACATGGAATCTATGGCAACTGTTGGTTGCCCCGCCTACGGTTACGGCCTGCGCTACGAGCACGGTTTGTTCGAGCAGAGCTTTGAAGACGGACGCCAGCAGGAAAACCCTGAGAACTGGCTGGCTCACGGTACTCCCTGGGATTTCAGTCGCCCCGAATCGGTCTACGGTGTGGGCTTTGGCGGTGATGTCTATGAAGAGAACGGTGTCTTGCGCTGGAATCCCGGCACTCACGTCCAGGCGCAGGCATTTGATACCCCGATTGTTGGTTACGGCGCTCAGTGGGCTAACACCCTGCGTCTGTGGGCAGCAACCCCCAATGCTGATCTCTTCGATTTGGGTCGATTTAACTCCGGTGAGTTCGCGGCAGCCTCCGAAGCTGAAACTATGGCGCGTAGCCTCAGCCGTGTGCTCTACCCCAATGACACGACGGACGGTGGAAAGCAGTTGCGCCTGTCGCAGGAGTACTTTCTGACCTCGGCGTCCGTTCAAGATATCGTGCGTCGTCACCTGGTGGGTCATGATTCTTTGGAGAACCTTGATCAGCACGCTGCTATTCAGATGAACGATACGCACCCGGCAATTGCTGGTCCTGAACTTATTCGTATTCTGGTTGATGAACACGGTTTCGATTTTGACCGCGCTGTTGATCTCTCAACCCGCGTTTTGGGTTACACCAACCATACTCTGCTGCCCGAGGCGCTGGAGCGTTGGACTGTTGGCTTGATGCGCAATGTTCTGCCGCGTCACCTGCAGATTATCGAGCGTTTGGACCAGAAGTTGGTTGAGCTGCAGGCAGGCTCGGCGCACCCTGACCGCCTGATTTCGGGCGACCAGGTCAATATGGGCAGCTTGGCTTTTAGCACCAGCCACAAGGTAAACGGTGTTTCGGCGCTGCACACCGAGCTGGTGAAGACCGAGCTGTTCCCGGTGCAGAACGCACTCAACCCCGATCGCATTGTGAACGTTACCAACGGTATTACTCCCCGCCGCTGGCTGAAGATTGCTAACCCCGCTTTGGCGACCTTGATTACCGAGACCATCGGTGAGGGTTGGGAAACTGACCTTGATCGTCTGCGTGAACTTGAGCCCTATGCTGATGATCCCCAGTTCTTGGAGGCTTTTGGGCAGACAAAGAAGGAAGCCAAGCTGCGCTTTACGCAGTGGTTGAAGGATGAACACGGCATTGTGTTGCCCACCGATGCGCTCTTTGACTCGCAGGTCAAGCGCATGCACGAGTACAAGCGTCAGCTGCTGAACATCATGTGGACCATCGCGCATTACCAGCGCATTAAGCGTAATCCCAACGCAGGGTGGGTTCCCCGTGTGAAGATTTTTGCTGGTAAGGCAGCACCCAGTTACCACACCGCTAAAGACATCATTAAGTTGATTAATGACGTTGCCGAGGTTGTGAACAATGATCCCGAGACCAACCACTTGCTGCGCATCGCTTTCCCGCCTAACTACAACGTGTCGATGGCAGAGAAGCTGATTCCCGCGTCCGATCTCAGTGAACAGATTTCAACTGCAGGCATGGAGGCATCGGGTACCGGCAACATGAAGTTCGCTCTCAACGGCGCGCTAACCATCGGCACTCTCGATGGCGCTAACGTTGAAATCCGTGAGCAAGTGGGTGCGGAGAACTTCTTCCTCTTTGGTTTGACCACTGAGCAGGTCGCTGAACGTCGCAGCCAGCCCGGTCACTCCAGGGCAGCCATTGAGAAGAGCCAGGCACTGCGCGATATTCTTCAGGCAGTCGCAGAGGGCACCTTCAGCAAAGAAGAGCCCTACCGCTTCGGTCAGCTGGTCGACAACATGTGGAACAGCGACTGGTTCTTGGTTGCCTCAGACTTCGATGATTATGACCGTGCTCAACAAGAAGTCGAAGAAGCATACCGCGACGAGACTCGCTGGCAGCGCATGGCAGTTCTGAACATTGCCCGCATGGGGTACTTCAGTTCAGACCGCTCAGTGCGTGACTACATGAGAGAAGTATGGGGCATTGACTCAGCCCTGTAAGGCTTAGTCGCTGCACACTAAGGAGCAAGATCACCCATGATAACTGAGTCAGAAGCACGAGCACTCGCAGCAGGAAAACACCCAGACCCATTTCGGGTTCTGGGACCGAGCGAGGATGGTCTGGTAGTTCTTATACCAGGCGCTCAAAAGGTATGGGCTGTTAACAGCACTGATCAAAGCGAGCTGACTCAGTTATGGGGTGACCTACCGGTCTTTAGCGGGCAGTTGCTTCCCTATTACAAGCTACGCATCCAGTGGGTCAGTGGATGGGTAGATGAGAGAGAAGATCCATACCGGTTCTCCCCCGTTTTGGGTGCTGTTGATGAGTACTTGGTGGGTGAGGGTCGGCACGAGAGCCTGTGGACGACACTCGGTTCTCACCCGATGACTCACGAGGGGGTACAGGGAGTCCACTTTGCCGTGTGGGCACCTAATGCCCGGCGGGTATCTGTAGTGGGCGCTTTTAACCACTGGAACGGTATTGCCCACCCCATGCGTCCGCGCGGTTCTAGCGGAATCTGGGAGCTCTTTATTCCCGGTCTGGGCGAAGGCGAAATCTACAAGTATGAAATCTTGGGCGCTCATGATCAGGTGCTGCCTCTCAAAGCAGACCCCGTAGCGATAGGTGCCCAGCTACCCCCTGAAACCGCCTCAGTGGTGCGGTCTTTAGGGCATTACAAGTGGTCAGACGAGCAATGGCTAGCGACGCGCTCGCAAGCCCAAGCACTGGATGCTCCGGTGAGTATCTACGAGGTTCATTTAGAATCCTGGCGTAAAGAGGGCTGGCAGAATCTGATTGATTATGTAGCTGATTTGGGCTTTACCCACATCGAGGTTCTGCCCATTACAGAGCATCCCTTCGGTGGTTCTTGGGGCTATCAGCCGGTGGGTATGTACGCCCCCACCTCACGGTTGGGTACTCCTGAGGATTTCCAGGCGTTTGTTGATTGCGCCCATCAGCGCGGACTCGGGGTTCTTGCCGACTGGGTTCCCGGTCATTTCCCCACGGACGCTCACGGTCTGGGTGAGTTCGACGGCACGGCTCTCTACGAGCACCAGAACCCGCAGGAGGGTTTCCATCCCGATTGGAACACCCTGATTTATAACTACGGTAGACCAGAAGTTGCCGGTCATTTGCGTTCTAATGCGCTCTATTGGCTACAGGAGTATCACCTCGATGGTCTGCGCGTCGATGCCGTAGCGTCCATTATTCACCGTGACTATTCCCGAGAGCCCGGTCAGTGGGTGCCCAATAAAGACGGCGGCAACGAGAACTACGAGGCTATCGACTTTATTCAGAGCACTAATGACGCCATTGCACGCACCGTTGAAGGGGCGATGATGGTCGCTGAAGAATCAACGACATTCCCCGGCGTGACCCGAGAGACCCAGCACGGTGGTCTGGGCTTTGACTACAAGTGGAACATGGGCTGGATGAATGATTCACTCAAGTACTTTGGTCTTGACCCGATTTACCGCAAGCATCACTCTAACCTGCTGACGTTCGGGTTCACTTATCTTTTCAGCGAACGCTTCATGTTGCCCATTAGCCACGATGAAGTGGTACACGGCAAGGGGTCACTGTACGGACGCATGCCCGGAGATCACGCCGCGAAACTCGGCAATCTCAAAGCATTTTTGGCTTATATGTGGGCTTACCCCGGCAAGAAGTTGCTGTTTATGGGTCAGGAATTTGGTCAGCCCCGCGAGTGGGATTACCGGGGCGAACTTCAGTGGGATATCCTGACCGACCCCGGTCACGCAGGTGTTCTTGAACTGGTACGCGACCTCAATGCGCTGTACCGCAATCAGCCTGCTCTTCATCGGCGGGAGATGACTCCCGAAGGTTTCCAGTGGTTACTGGTGGATTCCATCGACGAGCAGGTATACGCCTGGCTGCGTCGTGGTGCCCTAGGCGACCCTCATATTGTTGTGGTAATGAATCTAACCCCCGTAGAGCGCGAGGGGTTCCGTGTGCCTTTCCCCCTCGCAGGTCGCTGGGTTGAAGCACTCAATACCGATTCTTCTCACTACCACGGTGGCAACCGCGGTCACGATGGTGCCATCGAAACTGAGCCCGTGCCTATGAGCAACGAAGCTCAATCCGCTCTGCTCACGCTCCCGCCCCTTTCAGTTATCTATTTTGTTGAGGATCAATCATGAACCTTTCTGTGCCCACCAGTGTTCGGGACTCCAAGCACCGTCTCTCCAGCCAAGCCATGGCTTTCGTCCTCGCGGGCGGACGCGGTAGCCGACTAGAGGAACTAACCGACAGGCGCGCTAAGCCTGCTGTTCAGTTCGGCGGCAACGCGCGTATCATCGACTTCCCCCTGTCAAATGCCTACAACTCAGGTATTCGCAAGATGGCGGTTGCAACCCAGTACAAGGCGCACTCTTTGATCCGTCACCTGCAGCGCGGCTGGAGCTTCTTCCGCGCAGAACGCGGTGAGTTCCTCGATATCCTCCCCGCGAGCCAGCGTGTATCGGAAAACCAGTGGTACCTGGGCACCGCCGATGCCATCTACCAGAACATTGACATTGTGGATGATTACAATGTCTCTTACGTCATTGTTCTTGCAGGCGATCACGTCTACAAAATGGACTACGAGATCATGTTGCAGGATCACGTCGAAAAAGGCGCGGGTGTTACCGTCGGCTGCTTGACTGTTCCCCGTGAAGAGGCAAGCGGTTTCGGTGTGATGGCAGTTGATAACAATAGCCGCATCGTTGATTTCCTCGAAAAGCCTGCTGATCCTCCCGGTACCCCCGAAAATCCTGATCAGTCCCTCGCGTCCATGGGCATCTACATCTTCGATTGGGCATTCTTGCGCGAAATTCTGTTAGAAGATGCAGCTGATATTTCTTCTTCCCACGATTTCGGTCACGACATCATTCCTAAGATTGTGGCAGACGGTCGAGCATACGCCCACCGATTCGCGGATTCTTGTATCACCAGCGGTCTCGAAGTTGAAGCTTACTGGCGCGATGTCGGTACTCTTGATTCTTTCTGGCAGGCGAATCTCGATTTGACCAGTCCCATTCCCCCGCTAGATCTCTACGATCGTACCTGGCCAATTTGGACCTACGGAGAGATCACCCCTCCTGCAAAGTTTGTTCACAACAAGGGCGAACGCCGCGGTGTTGCAACTGACTCCCTTATTTCAGGTGGTTGTGTTATCTCGGGGGCAACGGTAGAGAACTCTTTGCTGTTTACGGGTACTCGTGTCCACTCCTATGCACAAGTAGAGCAGACCGTTATTCTGCCCCAGGTAAATATCGCGCGTTCAGCTGAGCTGACCCGCTGTATTATTGATAGCCGTGTGCGTATTCCCGAGAATCTTGTTGTAGGGCAAGATCCCGAAGAAGATGCACGCTGGTTCCGAGTCACCTCTGGTGGGGTAACACTTATTACTCAGCGCATGTTAGATCATCGCGCTTCTGTTCTAGAAGGATAATTCTTATGGCTCGACGCACACGACGTATTCTTTCGGTTGCCTCCGAATGCGTACCTCTGATGAAAACTGGCGGTCTCGCCGATGTGGTGGGGGCGCTGCCTGCGGCTCTTGAGCCTTTGGGGTGGTCATCCAAGGTGCTGCTTCCGGCTTATCCGGGCTTGCTCGATCGCGTAGAGCGCGGTGTTCGGGTGTGGTGCGATGAGGATTTGTTTGGCGGTCCTGCAGCTGTTGTGCGCGGTACGGTCGATGGGTTGAAAGTTTTGTTACTGGATGCTCCCCACCTCTTTGCCCGCGATGGTGGTCCTTACTCAGCGAACGGTCACGATCACCACGATAATCACATCAGGTTTGCTGCGCTGAGCTGGGTTGGTGCACAGATCGCGATGCACGGTACCAGCGATCGATGGAAGCCTGATGTGGTGCATGTACATGACTGGCAGGCGGGCTTAGTGCCTTCGTATCTCAAGTACGCTGGCTCTTCGGTACCCACCGTTATGACCGTTCATAACATTGCGTTTCAGGGTATCGTTGGGTCGGATGAGTTAGATAGTATACGTCTTCCTCGCTGGGACTTTACCCCAGAGGCACTGGAGTATCACGGTAATCTTTCTACGCTCAAAGCCGGTATGATTCACGCTTCACGTTTGACGACGGTGAGTCCAAGCTACGCCCAGGAACTCACAACCCCCGAGTTCGGGTTTGGTTTGGAGGGTGTTGTCTCAGTCCGTCGCGAGCGCGGTGAGCTTTGGGGCATCATCAACGGTATTGATACCAAGGTATGGGATCCAGCTGCCGATGAGCATGTTGTTCCCTACTCAGTAGCTGATCCTGTAGGTAAAGCTGTTAACCGCCAGCGGGTGCTTGATGAGTTTAATCTTGAGCAGCCCACCGGACCTTTGGCTGTGGTAGTAACCCGTCTGACCTATCAAAAAGGTATTGACCTGATGGTTCAAGCGTTACCCGGTTTCTTGGAACGCGGTGGAGCGGTCGCAATTCTGGGTTCAGGTGACGCTGAATATGAGGCTGCGCTCAGCGATTTAGCGGCACGTTACCCCGGTAAGGTGGGTCTGTGTCTGGGCTACGACGAAGCGCTAAGCCACCGTTTGTATGCTGCCGGTGATGTGGTGTTGGTGCCCTCTCGTTTTGAACCCAGCGGTCTGACCCAGCTGTACGGTATGCGCTATGGTGCGATACCGGTGGTTGCCGCTACCGGTGGTCTGCGTGATACCGTTTGCGATGCAACGCCTGAGAATCTTGAACGTGAAGTAGCTACCGGTTTCACCTTTGGGGACGCTTACTTGGGCGGCACCATTGATGCCGGTGGTCTGAGTTTTGCTCTGGGTCGTGCCGCTGATCTTTACGCTGATACTCCGGCGTGGGAAAAGCTCCGTACAACCGCTATGACCGCTCCAGTAAGTTGGGATGGTTCCGCGCAGCAGTATCACGCACTTTTGAGCGATTTGGTTTCATGAGGGTAGAGGTCTGGGCGCCGCAGGCAGAGCAGGTATGGTTTTGTCTTTTTGATGAGAGCGGTGAAGAAACACGTCACGAGCTTGATCGTTGTGAAGGTGAGTACTGGGTGGGCAATATTGCTGAGGCTATCCCCGGTCGTCGTTACGGACTGCGCGCTTCGGGTGAGGGATCGGTCTTTAACCCTCAGAAGCTGCTCATTGATCCGTGGGCGCAACTGATAGAGTCCACCCTCACCTGGAACCCGCTGATGGCAGGTGATAACGCTGAGGACAGCGCAAAAGTAGTGCCCAAGGGTATTATCATGGCACCGGCCGATGATGGGTTGGATCCTGTTTCTAACCGTCCCCAGCACGCGTGGGAAGACACTGTGATTGTGGAGGCGCATGTTAAGGGTCTGACGCAGAATCATCCGGATGTCGCCCCCGAGCTTCGGGGTAGCTACGCGGCTCTTGCTCAGCCCGCTGTGATTGAGCACCTGAAGACCATCGGTGCAACAGCTCTAGAGCTTTTGCCGGTGCAAACCTTCATTGATGATCAGCACGTGGTGGCTCGGGGGCTGGTGAACTATTGGGGTTATCAGCCTATCGGGTTCTCTGCTCTAGAGCCTCGCTACGCCACTGACCATACGGGTGAACGGGCTGATGCTGAGTTTCGCCAGGCTGTTCATACCCTGCATGAAAACGGCATTGAGGTACTTCTTGATGTGGTCTTCAATCACAGCGGTGAGGGCGATAATCACGGGCCGATTCTCTCAATGCGAGGGCTCAACGATGTGGGTTACTACGTGCGCAACGAGGACTGTTCCTACGCTAATGACACCGGTACGGGCAATACCCTTTCGGTGCGCACTCCCGATGTGATGCGTCTAGTGCTTGATTCGTTGCGCCATTTTGCCCTGCGTTACGGGGTAGATGGTTTCCGTTTCGACCTTGCCACCACGCTAGGACGTACGAGTACCGGTTTTTCGTCGCAGGCAGCTTTCTTCCAGGCAGTGGCACAAGATCCCGTTCTCAGAGATCTTAAAATGATTGCTGAGCCTTGGGACATTGGGTTGGGGGGCTACCAGGTCGGTAGTTTCCCGTACCCTTGGCGCGAGTGGAACGATCAGTACCGCGATACGGTGCGCAGAATCTGGTTGGGTAATGATGGCACGATGGGTCAGCTTGCCTCAGTTCTTCTGGGCAGCGCGAACATCTTTGATCACGACGGCAGACCAGCAACAACCTCCATCAACTTCATCACCGCCCACGATGGTTTCACCGCTCATGATTTAGTGAGCTACTCTCAAAAACACAATGAGGCTAACGGTGAAAATAACCAGGATGGGCACAACGGCAACCACAGCAATAACTTTGGTGTGGAAGGTCCCACCGATGTTCCTGAGATCACGGCGGCACGCTCGCGCGGGGTAAGGGCGATGCTCGCAACGCTCATGTTCTCCCAAGGCGTTCCTATGCTATTGGTGGGCGATGAAATGGGCAACACCCAGCACGGCAATAACAACGCCTACTGCCAAGACAACGAAAAGACTTGGCTTGACTGGGCGTCAGCGGATGCTGATTTGACGGCTTTCGTGGCAGAGCTGACAAAGGTTCGTCGTCGCTTTGCCCCGCTACGCCAAAAGAGTTTCATTCACGGTGAGCACGCCCAATGGTGGCGGGCTGACGGGCAGCCGGTAGAAGAGTTCCAGTGGAACGACCCAGCTTTCCGCTGCGTACAGTTGCAATTGGATGACCTCCTATTGGTCTTCAACACCGGTGAGGGGCACGAGCTGACTCTACCGCCGCATCCGCACGGACGCGACTGGAAGGAAGAGTTCGCAACAGATCTTTACCTACCGCATTCAGTGAGACTCTACTCCTAGCAGCTAACAGGCTCTACGATCCTTTTCCTGAGCTACACTGCAAAACGCCGCCGACGCACCCTCATCCCCCACGGGTTTGAGATAGTGCGCCGGCGGCGTTATTCAATATATGTTTCTTGAATCAGCTATAGCAGAGTCGTCTGTTCAGGCTGCGCATCTTCAGCATGACGCAATTTACCAATGGCTGCTTCAAAATCTGACAGGCTCTCAAAGCCCTGATACACACTTGCAAACCTAAGGTAAGCTACCGCATCAAGACGCGACAGTGGTTCCAAAATCGTCAGACCCACCGCATGAGCATCAATCTCTGCCAGCCCCTGCGCACGAATAGTCTCTTCGACCTCCTGCGCCAGCTTCGCGAGCTGATCCTCTGTAACGGGGCGACCCTGACAGGCCTTACGCACACCGCTAACGATCTTCTCACGGTTAAAGGGCTCAGTAACACCCGAACGCTTGATAACGGTCACCGCCGTAGTCTCTACGGTGCTGAACCGGCGTCCACACTGGGTACACTGACGGCGACGGCGAATTGCCGCACCGTCATCTGTGGTACGGGAATCAACAACGCGGGATTCGCTGTGACGGCAGTAAGGGCAAAACACTTTTAGCTGCAGCTCTCTTCTGATGGTGAAAAATTCAGTTTTCAGTCTGTCTTTAGTCTAGCGAGTTCTTGCCGTAATGGCTTGCCCGTGAGCGGGCAAATCCTCTTCTTCAGCCAGAGCCACAATGCTGTCACCGATTTCAGCCAAGGCGTCCTTGCTGTATTCAATAAGCTGAACCGCTTTCATAAAGACGGTAGTGTTGAGCCCCGAGGCAAAAGCTGCGGTGCCAGAAGTGGGCAGTACGTGGTTGGATCCTGCTGCGTAATCTCCCAGAGGAACAGGTGAGTACGAGCCAATAAAAATCGCCCCCGCATTGCGAACCTGTGACGCCACGTCGGCAGCATTTTCAGTATGAATTTCAAGGTGTTCAGCGGCGTAAGCATCAGCAACCAGCACTGATGCTTCTAATGAATCGGTGAGAATAACGCCTGATTGAACGCCCTCAAGGGCAGTGCGGACGCGCTCGCTGTGTTTGGTCGCCGCAGTTTGCGCGGTGATTTCGGCGCGCACCGACTCAGCCAGCTGCTGAGAGTGAGTGATAAGCACAGAGCCTGCGTTGGGGTCGTGTTCCGCCTGAGAGATAAGATCCGCCGCTACAAATGCGGGGGTCGCTGTATCATCAGCGATAACGGCAATTTCGGTGGTTCCCGCCTCACCGTCTACACCCACCACGCCCTGCAAAGCTCGCTTAGCTAGGGCTACAAAAATATTACCGGGACCGGTAATGGTATCAACCGACTCTAAGTAGTCATCCCCATCTGCTACGCCATACGCCATTGCGGCTAATGCCTGCGCCCCTCCGATCGCCCAAACCTCGCTAATACCCAACAAACCGGCTGCCGCCAGAATGGTGGGGTGGGGCATACCGCCAAATTCTTTTTGGGGCGGGGTACACAGAACAATTGACTCAACGCCCGCGGCCTGGGCGGGCACCGTATTCATCACCACCGATGAGGGGTACACCGCCAAGCCACCGGGAACATAGACGCCAGCACGGCACACGGGAGTCCAGCGGTTCACAAGGGTAGCACCGGGAGCAACCTCAACACGCGCGTCTGCAGGACGCTGGACACGCGCAAAAGTGCGAGTGCGCTCAATCGCTACTTCAAGACCGGCACGGACTTCAGGGGTCAAACTGGCAACTGCCTCGTCAATAGCTGACTGAGGCACCCGCAGCGCTCCTTGTTCCACCTGATCGAACTGGGCTGACAGCTCTCGCAGGTACTGCGCACCGCGCTCACGCACACCGGCGATAATCCTTTCGACGGTCTTAGCTGCATTGCCCACGTATTCAGAGGATTGGCGCGGGACGATGGTACGCAACTGCGCGTAGGTATGGTTTGTTCCGCGGAGGTCGATGGTACGTAGGTTAACAGGTGAGAGCTGGTCTTGTGTCATGGTTTTAGTCTACAAGCAGGCGTCTCTTCTCAAAAGATTATGACCGTTTTACACAGGGTTGTAAGTGATATGGGGGGGGCATGAAAAGCCAGCCACCGAAGATCGATAGCTGGCTGTGGCTCAAACCTAAGGTTCCGAAATGGAGCTACTTGCTGCGGAAGAGTAGGTAGTCCAGTGAAAGGCGACCCGCGCCGGTGACAACAAGAACCAGAGCGGGGATGAAGTAGAAGCAGACTGCGGGTTGCCCTCCCCAAGTTACTTTATTGTTAAGTTTCTCGTAAGACCGATCTTATGGCTAGGGTCAAATCATCTTTTAGAACGCAAGGATGGTCTCGCACTCAACCGGTCACAGCGATGCCGCCCCATGAACAAGGTCTTGTACCAAGCACCTATCGTCATCAGGGGCGGCATGTGAAGAAAGTGACTACTGCTGGATCCTCTTACGAGGCATCCAGACAGGTTGGACCAAATATCACCTTAAGATCACTGTAGAGGGCGGGGTTGGGAGTAACCCTCAACTGCGGTGGTATGCGCATCAGAACTTTCTTCGTACGGGTTTGAAGCACAATCCGAACCTCAGACTCGCCGCGGTGGTTTTCCAAGACATCACGCAGGGCGGTAATGGAATCTTGGGTTGCTTTGTACTCGGAAATACAAAGGGTCACCGGACCAGCTTTACCGTCAGCGGTAATTTCTGGCTGCTGCATCTCCTGGGCAGAAATAGTCACCGAGCCATCGTCACGGCGTTGCAGACGTCCCTTAATAGTGCAGATTTGGTCTTCAACAAGAGCATTTGAGTAAGGACCGTAGACCTTACCGAAGAACATAATCTCGATGGAGCCGGTACGGTCTTCTAACTCGATGCGCGCGTAAGGGTTACCACTGGCTTTAGCGATACGCCGTGAGACCGAGGTAATCATACCCGCTACTGTCACGATAGAGCCGTCTCCGCGGCTTGAATCTTCATCCAGCAGAGACTGAATGGACGCGTCCGAAAGGGCATCAAGCTGCTCCTCAAGACCGCGCAGGGGGTGGTCAGACACGTAGAGCCCCAGCATCTCACGTTCAAAGTTGAGCTTGTCTTTCTTTTCCCACTCTGGCAGATCGGGAATAGAAATCATAAGCTCATCAGCAGGGTCGTCTCCCCCACCGCCCAAATCGCCAAAGAGATCGAACTGACCGGCAGCTTCTTGACGTTTGACCGAGATGTTCGCGTCAATTGCCTCTTCGTGAATCACCGACAAGGGTCTACGTAGGTGCCCCAAATCATCGAAAGCACCAGCTTTAATGAGCGAGTCTACAGTGCGCTTATTACACACCACAGCGGGTACTTTCTTCAGGAAGTCGTGGAAGGATTCAAAGCGCCCCTTCTCTTCACGGGTTTCGACCATAGCGGTCACCACGTTGGCACCGACGTTACGAATAGCGCCCATACCAAAGCGAATATCTTTACCTACAGGGGTGAAGTTCAGCGCTGACTCGTTAACATCGGGCGGTAACACCGTGATGTTCATGTGACGGCACTCGTTAAGATACAGAGCCAGCTTGTCTTTATCATCGCCCACTGATGTCAGCAGCGCAGCCATGTATTCCTGCGGGTAATGGGCCTTGAGGTATGCCGTCCAGTAGGAAACCAAACCGTAGGCTGCGGTGTGCGCCTTGTTAAAAGCATAGTCAGAGAAAGGCAACAGAATATCCCAGAGCGCCTTAACAGCCTCTTCTGAGAAGCCGTTATCGAGCATGCCCTGATGGAAGGTCGCGTACTGTTTATCCAGCTCCGCTTTCTTCTTCTTGCCCATGGCTCGACGCAGAATATCAGCCTCACCCAGAGAGTAGCCCGCGACTTTCTGAGCAATCGCCATAACCTGTTCCTGATATACAATCAGGCCGTAGGTGGTGTTAAGAATCTCCGCCAGCGGCTCTTCAAGCTCGGGGTGAATCGGGGTAACTTCCTGCAGACCGTTCTTACGCAAGGCGTAGTTGGTGTGCGAGTTAGCGCCCATAGGACCGGGGCGGTAGAGGGCAAGCACCGCGGAAATATGTTCAAAGTGATCGGGCTGCATAAGTTTCAGCAACTGACGCATGGGCCCGCCATCGAGCTGGAACACACCGAGGGTATCGCCACGAGCTAGCAGCTTGTACGACTCAACATCATCAATTTCGAGGGTTTCAAGATCAAGCTCTTCATCGCGGTTCATCTTAATGTTTTCGAGCGCATCCGAGATGATAGTGAGGTTACGCAGACCCAAGAAATCCATCTTGATCAGACCCAGACCCTCACAGGTGGGGTAATCAAACTGGGTAATGACCTGACCATCTTGCTCACGGCGCATAATCGGAATCACGTCAATGAGATTATGGCTCGACATGATGACGCCCGCAGCGTGTACGCCCCACTGACGTTTCAGCCCCTCAATACCCTTAGCGGTTTCAAAAACCTTCGCTGAATCAGGGTCGGTTTCAATCAGCTCGCGCAGATCGCCCGCGTCCTTGTAACGTTTGTCCTCAGGGTTATAGACATTCGCCAGGGCAATGTTCTTACCCATCACATCATCGGGCATCGCCTTAGTCAGGCGCTCACCGGTAGAGAAGGGGTAGCCCAGCACGCGCGAGGAGTCTTTAAGAGCCTGTTTTGCCTTGATAGTACCGTAGGTAACGATCATCGCTACCTTGTCTTCGCCATACTTCTCAGTGACGTAGTGAATCACTTCTGAGCGGCGACGATCATCGAAGTCCACATCGAAGTCGGGCATTGACACTCGGTCAGGGTTGAGAAAGCGCTCGAAAATCAGGTCATGTTCTAGAGGGTTCAAATCGGTAATACGCATGGCGTACGCCACCATTGAGCCCGCACCCGATCCACGACCCGGACCTACACGAATCCCCTGAGACTTCGCCCAGTTAATAAAGTCAGCAACCACCAAGAAGTAGCCGGGAAAGCCCATCTGAGAGATGATACTCACCTCGTACTCTGCCTGCTTGCGTACATTGTCAGGAACGCCGTTGGGAAAACGGTAGCGCAGACCGTTTTCGACTTCTTTGACGAACCACGATTCCTCGTTCTCCCCTTCAGGCACGGGAAAGCGCGGCATATAGTTTGCCTTGGTATTGAACTCAACATTGCAGCGCTCAGCGATTTCCAGGGTGTTATCGCAAGCCTCGGGAAAGTCGCGGAAGAGATGACGCATTTCCTCCGGCGACTTCAGGTAAAAATTATCCGCATCAAACTTGAAACGCTTGGGGTCTTGCAAGGTTGAACCTGACTGCACACACAGCAGTGCCTCATGGGCTTTAGAATCCTCCGCATGGGTGTAGTGCAAATCATTAGTAGCAACCAGAGGAAGGTTGAGCTCTTTAGACAGCTTGAGGAGATCATTCATCACGTTCTTTTCAATATCAAGACCGTGATCCATAATCTCGCAGTAATAATTTTCTTTCCCGAAGATATCGCGGAAATCGCTTGCTGCCTGCACCGCCTCCCGGTACTGTCCCAGACGCAGACGAGTTTGGACTTCTCCCGAGGGACAACCGGTAGTTGCAATCAGGCCCTTACCGTAGGTCTGCAAGAGTTCTTTATCCATACGCGGCTTGTAGAAATGCCCCTCCAAGGAGGCGAGGGAGGACGCGCGGAATAAGTTGTGCATGCCAGCAGTATTTTCAGCCCACAGAGTCATATGGGTGTAAGCACCACCACCGGAAACGTCATCACGACCACCATCAGCAAACTTCACGCGAGTACGGTCTTGACGCGCAGTACCGGGTGTCACGTAGGCTTCCACACCGATAATCGGCTTCACATCAGCTTGACGCGCTTTATTCCAAAAGTCGAACGCGCCGAAAAGAAAACCGTGGTCAGTGGTTGCCAAAGAGCTCATGCCCAGCTCTTTAGCATGATCGAACAAATCGGTGAGTCGAGCAGCCCCATCAAGCATGGAGTACTCGGTGTGTACGTGAAGATGGGTGAAGCCTTTGCCGCTCACAGATCGCTCGTTTCTCTCGATGCTTAGAAAATATTAGGGGTGCTGGGTTTAGAAGTTGCCGTCGCGCAGCTGCTCAACCGCAAAGTTCAAATCTTCAGGGTAACTCGATTCAAATTCAACGTACTGACCCGTGCTAGGGTGGGTAAAGCCCAGCTTATGGGCGTGCAACCACTGGCGGGTTAGACCCAGATTCGCGCTGACAGCAGGGTCAGCACCGTAGGTCAGATCGCCCAAGCAGGGGTGTTTCAAGGCAGAAAAATGTACGCGGATCTGATGAGTGCGTCCTGTCTCAAGATGAACCTCAACCAGGGATGCCGGACCGTATGCCTCAAGCACCTCGTAGTGGGTCACTGAATCGCGGCCACCCTCAATCACCGCGAACCGCCACTCGTGACCGGGGTGGCGACCGATAGGAGCGTCGATGGTGCCCTTAAGAGGGTCGGGAATCCCCTGCACTAGCGTGTGATAGACCTTCTCAACGGTACGCTCTTTGAAAGCTCGTTTGAGCTCTGCATAAGAGTGCTCGTTCTTAGCAACAACCATGAGACCTGAGGTGCCGACGTCCAGTCGATGCACAATCCCCTGACGCTCGGATGCGCCAGATGTTGATACCGATACCCCTGCGCCCAAAAGCACACCTACAACCGTGGGACCGTGCCACCCAGGGGAGGGATGAGCAGCAACGCCTGCGGGCTTATCGACCACCGCGATGTCGTCATCCTGATACACTACCGAAAAGCCATCAACATACTCGGGGTTGATATCCGCCAAATCACGGGGGGCAGGGGCATCAATCACCAGACGGTCATTCTCTGTAACTTTTGCTGACTTCGTGGTCTTTACAGCTTTACCATCACGAATAATCTGCACGTCCCCGGTACTCGCCCACTCAGCAGCCAGCGCACGCGGAACATCGCAGGCAGCTGCAAGTACAGCATCTAGGCGCGCACCCGCCTCCGCCTCAGGCACTACTAGTTCTCGCTGAATACGGTTACTCATGCTTTCTCAGCCTTCGTCTCGTAGCTACCATCAAGTTTCAAACCCACCAGGGTCAGCAGGATAACACCGACCATCGCGCAGCAAATCGCAGCATCAGCGATGTTGAAAATAGCGAAGTTACCTACCGAAATAAAATCTACAACATGACCTGTGCCGAACCCCGGAGGCCTGAACAACCTATCCGTCAAATTACCCAGAATCCCCCCTAACAGAGTTGCCAAACTCAGGATCCACCAGAGAGCACGCGAACGTACCAGAGCGACAATAACAATCAAAACCGCCACCGACTGAATAAGGGTAAAAACCCATGTGTGCCCCTCGCCAAAAGAGAAGGCAGCACCTGGATTGAGTATATAAAACCACCGAAAGAACCCGTCGATAACTTCAATACGCTGTCCCAGCTCCATCGTGCGTTCAACGACAGCTTTGCTCAGCTGATCCGCAGCGTACACCAGCACAACAACAAGAGCCATCAGCCCCTTCTTGCACCTGTCATCGACCAGCTTTGCCGGCTTCTTATCGTTCACTCACAGTCCCCTTTTTACTCGTGAAGTCTCTAGCTTATCGCGCAGCTAACTCCAGTGAAAATGAGCTACCCAACAGTACCCCAAAGTGCCTCCCCAACGCCGGAAGTACGCAGAAAGAGGTGGCGGCAAAACCACTCACTGGTTTTACCGCCACCTCTTGTATTCAGCCATTGAGAGAAACTAGCCTAACGCTGATTTTTCCCTTGAAAGGATTAGAATTCCTGGCGTGAGAAAGTGCTCTGCTGCGGTTCGATGCTAGGGGTTGATTCCAGCTCCTTGAGGTTAGATTCCATCAAGTGACGCAGACCCTCACGGTACTGCTTTTCGAAGTTACGCAGGTTATCTACCGAGATTTCAAGCTGCTTCTTGGTCTGATCCAGTTCACCCAGAACACGGTTGCGTTCGGTACGAGCATCAGCAACCAGTGACGTTGCTTCGCTACGCGCCTCACCAACCATACGTTCCTTCTCTGCCTTACCGGCAGCAACGTAGTCGTCGTGAACCTTCTGTGCCATGGCCAGCAAGGATGCAGCGTTATCGGGCGCAGGAGTCTGCGAAGCCGCAGGCGCTGCAACGGGTACAGGTTCAGCAACGGGCGCAGCCGTGGCGGGGCTTGCAGCAGGTGTAGCATCACCCACAATCTCAGAATCAAGGACCTGTGACTGTGCCTCTTCGGCAGCTGCCAGCTTAGCCTCAGTTTCTTCAAGCTGGCGCTTCAGTGAAGCGTTCTCAGCGTTCAAGCGACGAAACTCAACAACTACCTCGTCCAAGAAGTCATCGACTTCTTCCATGGAGTAGCCCTTGGTGTATTTCGTAAACTTAAACCCCTTGTTGATTACGTTTTCTGGCGTAAGAGCCACGAATGAATCACCTCATAAATCGAACCGTATCACCATAGGAGATGGTGATCAGATGTTACCCCAAACATCTTTAACTAAACAGAATCTTACAATCTTTTGAGCGACTCACCGCGCCAATTTGCCAGCAAGCCCCCAGCTCTTGTTTTCTATATAAAAAGTTACCGCTTTACATATGGCAAGTGCTGTGAGCTTCAGGTAGCTTCACACCCTTTCGGGTTGAACCGGGATGCGCCCTCAACGATGACAAATTCTAACTTCTAGTATTTTAGACAAAAACTATTAATATCTTATCCACAAAACAGCCCACAAGTTAGTTGATGTTTGACACACAGCCAATAAACAGCAGGTTCCATTTCAAAGGCTTCAAAGCACAAGTTACCCGCTAGCTTTTCACGCCCCAGCAAACGTACTCTGACTGCTGACCCAGCAAATCACGAAAAACTCACCAGCAGTCTCTGTAAGAAAATAGATACAAAAGACACCGCAAAGAACAGAATCAAGAAGCCCACATCAAGCGAGATTGCTCCCACTCGAATGGGAGGAACCAGCCTACGCAGGGCATTCATCGGCGGGTCAGTAACAGCATAAATGGCTGAAGCAGCCACTAACATGACACCCCGCGGACGCCACGAGCCCGCGAACATCTGCACCCAGTCGAGCACCAGACGAAGCATGAGCACCAGCTGAAAGACATAAACCGCAAAAGCAAGAACCGCTAAGAGATAACCCACGACTCTAGTCCTGGTTAAAGAGGCCGTGCGAATCCTCATCCACAGGCACCGGAATTTCGGTGCCTTCGGCACCCAGCACCTCGAGGTTAGCGGGGGTCAGCAAGAAAACTTTGTCGGTCACACGCTCAATTGAGCCGTGTAGCGCGAAGGCAAGACCCGCAGAAAAATCAACCAGACGCTTCGCTTCTCCCTCAGCCATATCGGTAACGTTCATAATCACAGGGATGTTTTCACGGAATGATTCACCAATGATTTTGGCATCATTGTATGAACGGGGGTGAATAGTTGTAATACGTCGCAATTCCTCTTCACTTTCGTTTGTAGTAGCAGCCGGTGACGCCACCTGACTGCGAGCAGCTTTGCTTCCAGAACCAGAAGAAACCTCAGCAATAGGAGTTGATTCAAAAACCTCATTGAAATCGGAGGTATCTTCATATTCCGTTTCAGGACTCACGGGTTCTACAGTGGTGGTGTTGTAGTCCTCAAAAAATTCTTCGCGAGGGAAATCTAAATCTTCATCCCGGTAATACTCTTCACGACGATTCGTTGAACGTTGTGCTGGGGCAGGCTCACCGGGTTCAGCAAGACCTAAGTAAGCCATGGCTTGTTGAAGCGTGCGCGACATTTTTCTCCTCGATGAATCTGCCTGATAATTGAGTATGTTTCACCGTCGAACGGTGTTTTGGTTGTATATCTACTGTACCAGTGTGCGAGGCCCCAAGATTTGAGAACCGACCCGGACAATAGTGGATCCCCACCGGATCGCTGACTCTAAATCAGTGCTCATGCCGGCTGAAATGTGCGCTGCGTGGGGAAACTCCTGACGCAAGTTCTGAGAAATTTCGTGCAATCGCTCAAAAGCCTGATCTGTATCTGCACCCAACGGAGGAACCGCCATAACCCCGGCGCAGGTCAGCCCTTCAGTTGCCTCCAATGCTGAAGCAATCTCAAGAACTAGCTCTTGATGACCCCCACCTCGCAGCCCTTCGGACGCGCGTCCGGCAGTGTCTTCCCCCTGAGCCAAACTAACCTGCACCAGGCAGCTCAAACCGCCCAGATGGTAGGCAAGGGGAGCTGACGCCTCCTCGTTTTCGTAGCGGGCTACCTGCTGGTTATATGCCTTGCCCAACGCTTTGACCAACGACAGACGATCAACCGAGTGTATATCGGTGGCATACTGCACCACAGACTTCGCCTTATTGGTTTGCAGCTGACCAATAAAAGACCACCGCAGAGGGTTCTGAGCGTTACGGGTGAGAGACTCAAGATCACGCGCTTTAGCAGATGCCTCCTGATCACGATTTTCACCGACATGATTGACACCCAAACCGTAGAGTAACTCAACATCACTAGCCGGAAAAAACTTGGTGACAGCCATCAAATGAACCGCAGGCGATGAGTCATGACGCACCCCCGAATAGTCCCTCTCAGCCTCAGCTATACGAGCCCGCACCTGATAGAGGTTACGCTCAAGATCTTGGCGGCGATCGGTCGTCATTCTTTTTCTTCCTTCCAAATCAAACCTGCAATTCTGGACGCATCAGCCCTGCGATGCGAAGACACCCGATGATCCTCAAAAGTACACACGTTAGTTTCAGCGTTCACCTCAATCACTGTCGGATCGCTCCCCAGCAAAGCGATAGCCGCAGCAGGCAAATCCAAGGCAGGGGTGCCCCAGCTCGTTGTGCTAGAGATGCCCGGCATCAGCAACTCCGATTCTTGCTGCAGCTGCTCGGGAACCTCATAACAGCGTCCACAGATAGAGGGTCCTATCCAGGCACGCACCTGCGTAACACCTTGTTCTTGCATACGCTCAAGTGTTGCCTGAATAACTCCATCGAGTAGCCCCCTGCGCCCGGCATGGGCAACAGCTGTAACATTTTTTCCTTGATCAGTTACACCCCAGAAAACCAACGGTATACAGTCGGCGACCAAAACACCTAGGGGGCGCCTGGCGCCATTGCTGACCGCCGCGTCGGCAACAGGTGCCGATGCCAAGACCCAGGCAGCATTCTCGACAGAGGCATCAACAGCTACCGGATCGGGAAACTCACTGGCTACATCGGTGCCATGCACTTGATTCAGATAGGCAATAGCACCCTGCTCAAGACCGAGAGCTTTCTCTAGCTCATACCGGTGAGTAAGAGCTTGAATTGAATCTCCCACATGCAAACCTAAGTTACCGGCTACTTTTGACGTGAAAGCAACATGCACGGTGCCCTGCACTGTCTCAATGGCTTCGTGCGACACGAAAAGATCCAACGGACTCCCCCGACTCAGTATCAACGCTGACCGAATAATCAGCGAAAACTATAAGGTACAGATAGCCCAAGAGCAAGAGACTGATCCCTGACAGGGGCAGTGCTCTTGCTCTTAGAAAGTTCCTAGCCGATGGCTACAGAGTGAGACTTACTTAAGGAAGTCGGGAACGTCCAGTGAGTCCTTGCGGGGTGCAGGAGCGTCCTCAACTACCGGAGGCAAATCAACATCGAAACTAGCGGATGCCGGTACGTCAGAGTGTTGGTTTGACCAACTGTTAGCGGCGGGAGCTGAGAAGCCACCGCGCTGGGGTGCTGATGCTACACCTGGCTGCTGGGCTGAGTTGCCGCCGAAAGTCTGCTGGGTACGCTGCGCCTGGGTTGCCGCGGCGTTAGCGTTATTTGAGTTGGTCTCGGGGTTTACTGAATCAAAGCCTGCCGCAATAACGGTCACACGTGCTTCATCACCCAAAGCGTCATCAATGACAGCGCCGAAGATGATGTTTGCATCGGGGTGAGCGACTTCCTGAACTAGGCGAGCTGCTTCGTTAATTTCAAACAGACCCAAATCAGAGCCACCCTGGATGGAAAGCAGAACGCCGTGAGCGCCGTCGATGGACGCTTCAAGCAGCGGGGAGGCAATAGCCAGTTCTGCTGCCTTGACGGCGCGGTCTTCACCCGATGCGGAGCCGATGCCCATGAGCGCTGAGCCAGCACCCTGCATTACTGACTTCACGTCAGCGAAGTCAAGGTTGATCAAACCGGGGGTGGTAATCAAGTCGGTAATACCCTGAACGCCTGAGAGAAGTACCTGGTCAGCTGACTTGAAAGCATCCAGCATCGAAACGTTGCGGTCTGAGATGGAGAGCAAACGGTCGTTAGGAATAACGATCAGGGTATCGACCTCATCGCGCAACGCCGCGATACCGGTTTCTGCCTGGTTTGAACGACGGCGACCCTCAAAGGTGAAGGGGCGGGTCACAACACCGATAGTCAGCGCACCCAGCGAACGTGCGATGCGAGCGACAACGGGCGCACCACCGGTGCCGGTGCCACCACCCTCACCAGCGGTAACGAAGACCATGTCAGCGCCCTTGAGCACTTCTTCGATCTCCTGCTCGTGATCCTCAGCTGCCTGGCGACCAACCTCAGGGTTAGCGCCTGCACCAAGACCGCGAGTAAGCTCGCGACCAACGTCAAGCTTCACGTCAGCATCTGACATCAGCAGGGCCTGCGCATCGGTGTTGATGGCGATGAATTCTACGCCACGAAGACCGACCTCGATCATGCGATTGACAGCGTTTACACCGCCGCCACCGATACCGACGACCTTGATAACTGCCAGGTAGTTCTGGGGAGTTGCTGCGTCCATTTGTGCCTCAATAAATCTTCTTAAGAGCCGCTCAAACCCAAACCTTAACCTTGAGGTTGAAGGGGTAAAAACAGCTGAATTACTTACATACTCACCACAAGGTTACCAATACCAAACAACCCTGTCGCTCATGTTTCTCATAAACCTGTACTTTTTGACTCAAAACTTCAAATTGCACAGAACCTCAAGTATAGGTTTAACTATTTAACCGTGGGGTGCAAAGGGCTCGATACATCGTATACTTGAACGGCACCGTCCGCTCCCATCGAATCAATCAGCGAAGATAAAACCTTAGCTTTAACTTCACTATCACTAGCTGTTCCCCACACCACTTCAGTACCGTCTTTCATATGAAGGGTAATGGTCGATGCTGAATCTGCCGTGGTCTTAGAGATCTCACTCATCAAACTCTGCGGAAGAGATGAAAGCACCTTGGTCAAAACCCTGAAAGAATCCTCTTCAGTAGCTTTCAGTCCCCCACCGATCAGAGGAACCCCGGCATCCTCCACCGACTCAACAGTGCCTAGCTGCACGCCCTGAGCATCCACTAAGTAGAAATTTTGGCGATCTTCTACCACTGCCACAGGAACTCTCTCCTGCAACCGAACCACCAGTTCATGGGGAGGTCTGCTTTCGGTCACTACACCGTTCAGCACCGAGTTCTCACCCAGCAGTTCCATGACACGCTGATCATCCACTCTGCTTAAGGGAACCCCGTGCAACTGCTCTAATTGGCTCTGCACATAGTCTTCAGAGAGTAGGTGGGCGCCCTCAACGGTAACGGTGCGAACGGCTAACCACGGTGAATAAAAGACGACACCGATGAACACGGCAGTAGCAACAATCAGTGCGCCCAAACCAGTCAGCCAACGTCGCAGAGCTGAGGAAGAAGGTTTCTTAGTTTTTTCGCTTTTACGCACCGACTGCACAGCAGGCTGCTTTTCTGATTTTTCCTGCTCAGAGGCACTACCCTTACGGGAGCTACGCCACTGGGTAAAGATGCCAACGTTCTTCTCTTCGAGCCCCACCAGCTGATCGGTGGGTTCGAGCATTCGCACCTTAGTGGAGTTGGCTCGTATCTGAGGTTTTCGAGATGGCGTCACGACGACCGATTAACCTTCACGCTCGGTAAGAGCTTTAACAAGCTCTGCACCATAGGCGGTAATATCACCGGCACCAACAGTCATCACAATATCGCCAGGATTCGCCTGAGAGACAATAAGCTCAACTGCCTCGTCAGCGCTGGCGACATATTTAACCTCTGAGTAGCCTGCATCAGTAATCAAATGAGAGCTCACGCCCTCAATGGGTAGCTCGCGAGCGGGATAGATGTCAAGAACGTAGGCGCGATCGGCAAGAGCTAGAGCCTGCGCGAACTCTCCCGCGAACTTTTGGGTGCGAGAGAAAAGGTGGGGCTGGAACATCACGTAAAGGTTGTGTCCGGTTGCCACGGTGCGACCGGTTTCAAGCGCACGCTGCACCTCAGTGGGGTGATGAGCGTAGTCGTCAAAAACACTCACGCCAGCAGCCACACCGCGGAGGGTAAAGCGGCGGTCAGTACCGGTAAAAGTGCTCAATGCTTCGACAATAGCCTGAGGCTGGTAGCCGGCAATCAGCCCGCAAATGAAGGATGCTGTAGCGTTCAGCTGGTTGTGCACACCCGGGATGTTCAGGGTAAGGGTGGTTGCACCAGAATAGTGCTGCTTGCCCAACTCGAAATCCCAACGGATGTTCGAGGCGCAAACAATGCCCTCGCTAGTGGTGGAAAGAAGCTGAACATCTGCGGTTTCTGATTCACCGTAAGTTACAACATCGATTCCGGCTTCTCGTGCCCGATTAGCTAAGTCAGCGGCACCAGCGTCATCCACGCAAGTTACCAACACGCCGTCGTCAGCCATCGAGGCAAGAAAACGGTTGAAAGCCTCAAAAACCTTCTCGGCGCTACCGTAGAAGTCAAGGTGATCAGGTTCAACGTTAGTCACAACCGCCACGTGGGGGCGGTAGCGCACAAATGAACCATCAGATTCATCGGCTTCAGCAACGAACCAGGAATCGGGGTTACCACTTCCCAGTCGAGCATTCGTGTTGTAGCCTGCGATCTCAGAACCTACGGCAAAGGAGGGCCGAGCTCCCAGCGCGTCCATCATGATCGAAACCATCGAGGAGGTGGTGGTTTTGCCGTGGGTGCCTGCTACCGCAATAGCTCGCATGTACCCCATGGTTGCTGCCAGGGCTTCCGAACGGTGCAAGACGCGCACACCCGCTTCACGGGCTGCAATGAGTTCGGGGTTATCTGTCTTGATAGCGGTGGAGACCACCAGGGTGTCAATGTCGGCAACGTTTTGTGCCTGCTGGGGCACGTTGACGGTAGCACCCATATCGCGGAGGGCATCCAACGCAGCGCTCTCGCGCTGATCTGAGCCTGAGACCGTGACTCCAGCTTCAAGCATGAGTCGGGCGATTGCTGACATACCAGCGCCACCAATACCGGCAAAATGGACGCGTCCAAGCTCTTGAAGGCGGGGGCGCTGTGCAAAGGGCGGATTAAGAACCTCGGGCATATCGAGGTCAAGGTTCATGATAGAGGTGCTCATGCTTGTGCTGCTTTCAAAATTTCGTGCGCCATCATCTGCGCTGCGTTGCGGATACCGTGAGTGTACGATTTGCTACCCATCTCGGCGAGAGCATCAGAGCTCTTGATAAGGGTAGGTACGGTTGCTGAGAACCACTCAGGAGTAAATTCAGAGTCTTTCACAAGAACGGCAGCTCCTGAATCAACGAGGGCTCGTGCGTTAAGTTCTTGTTCACCGTTGCCGATGGGCAGGGGGACGAAAATAGCGGGAATACCGACGGCGGCAACCTCGCACACTGTTGCTGCGCCTGCACGCACTACCAACAGATCTGCAGCTGCATAGACCTTCTGCATACCGTTGATGAACTCCACCTGATGGTAATGGGGGGCAGTTAGGGGCTGACCGTCTTCACCGAGTACAGTCTTGCCGCGTCCGGTAATGTGTAGCACCTGGAAACCCCACTCTTCAAGGTTGGGCACAACTATCTTCAGGGTCTTGTTTAAGCTCAGTGCCCCCAGCGAACCTCCGGTAACAATGAGGGTTGGCAAATCAGCGTCAAGCCCCAGCTCCTGGCGGGCAGATGCGCGCGTAGCTGCCCGGTCAAGGGTAGCGATTTCTTCGCGCATGGGCATGCCAACATAGCGAGCCCCAGCGATCGGAGTATTGTCAAAAGCGGTGCCAACCATCGCAGCTTTTTTAGCGCCCACCTTATTGGCAAGACCGGGCTTAGCATTGCCCTCGTGAATGACGACGGGAATGCCTTTTTTCTGGGCTGCCAGGTATAGGGGGGTGCAGACATAGCCGCCCACGCCCACTACAACATCTGCAGCGGCGTTATCCAGTATGCGAGCTGCTTCTTTGATGGCAGTACGAAAAAGAAGGGGAAATTTCAGAGCGTCAAGATTTGGACGGCGAGGGAAGGGCACTTTGGGGATGAAAGAGATCTCGTAGCCCGCTTCAGGAACCAAGCGAGCTTCCATGCTCTCAGGCGTACCCACCATGTGCAGTTTAGCCTCGGGTACCTCTGCGGTAAGTGCCGCTGCGATGGCAAGCATGGGACTAATGTGCCCTGCTGTTCCACCGCCAGCTAGAACTACTGAGGGTGCTTTGCTCATGTTTTTACGCTCCAAATCATTGAGTCTCAGTCGAGAGTCAAGTTTACGGGGTTTTGGTGACTTTCTCTAACCCCTCACTCATCACCGTGCTTAGTTTTTGGGTGGGAGTTTCTTGGCTCGTCGAATGGGAGTAAGCCCTGCGGGAATGCGCTGTTCCTGAGCCGATGAGCGCTGAGACTGTTTCTGCCTAGGGGCGGCTGAGACTTTTCTAGCTTTCTGTGAAGTCTTTGAATGTTCCGCGCCCGGTACCTGCTGACGTGAGGCATTAGCAGCTGCTGACGGGTGACGGGTAGCTGAGGTTGTCTGACGTTTAGCGCTGGGTTTAGGAGTCTCATTCTCGGCATGCTGGGTACGTGCTGCAGCTTGACGCTGAATACTGCCTGAGGGGCGAGCACCAGAGCGCTTTTTGGGCAGGGGTTCGCTGTTACGGGGGCGTTGCGTTGAAGAAGGACGCGTGTGAGAGCGTGAGCAGCCACTGGCAACCGGTGCAGGGGCAAGCCCTAGCGCTGACATGGTTTTGTTCCAGTCGAAAGGTTTAGCAGTTGCAATGTGTTCTTGCTCTGCCACGATGACAGGTAGCAGCTTCTGTCTGCGCAGCGCGTCCTTGCGTTCGCGAGGATCCCGTAAGCTGTTGGCGTCCGCGAACCGGCGCTCCCCTGCCAACGGGGCAAGAGGGGTCTGCCGGGCAAAAGCCACCAGGCAGCCAGCAGCGGCAAAGGACGCCATGAGAGAGGTACCACCGAAGGAAACGAAGGGAAGGGGGATGCCCACCACTGGACCAACACCCGTAACCATCGCAATGTTGATGAGCATCTGCGAAGCGAACCACAGGATAATGCCGCCGGTAGCAAGGCGAATGAAACGGTCATAAGAACGCAGCAGAATACGTATTGCACCGTAAAAGAGCACGAGGTAAAGAATCAGGGTTGAGAGGGTGCCTACGAGACCCAGTTCTTCACCGATGATGGCGAAAATATAGTCGTTATGTGGCTCAGGGAGGTAGTTGTATTTTTGACGCGATTGGCCAAGCCCTACACCCCAGATTCCGCCGGTGGCAAGAGCAGCTAGACCGGCATTGGTTTGATCGCATACCGCACCAGTGCAGTTCCCGAAGACTGCGAAGAAACGATCCAGGCGGTTGGGGCTTTGGATGACCAGCACTATAGCTGCTAGCAAGCCCGCACCAATGGTGCCGAGCATGAGTTTGCCCGGTGCTCCTGCGAACCACAGCATTCCAAAATAGATGGCGGCATACACCACCACGGTACCCATATCGCGACCCATCAGAATCAGCCCCACCAAGGCACCCCACCCCAGTACAGAGGGAACGAGAGCCTTGTGAATGCTGCGGGATATGTTACCGCGCATATTCAAAATATACGCCAGCCACAAAATAATGAGAATCTTACTGGTTTCTGATGGCTGAAGACTCTGACCGCCTATTTGAATCCAGTTACGGTTGCCGTTGATATCAACGCCAAAAACAACCACGGCGACCTGCATGGCAAGCGCAATCAACAGCAGTAGGTGGGGCACAAAACGGTTTCGATAAGCACGAATAGGCATGAAAGCGGCAATACCAAAGACCACCAATCCCACCGCTGCTGAACGTGCCTGACTAATTGCCTGACTATAAGCATCCGCATTGCGTGAAATACTGCCTACGAAGGACGCAGAAAGAACCATCATGCACCCGAATCCGGTAAGAATCAGGGCAACCAAGGTGATAACGAGAGGCACATCTCGAACGCTCATAGTTGAGAGGCGACGGTAGGCACCGTTATATACGTTCAACGCGCCCTCAAATATTTTGGGCATGCCGGATCGAGGCAACGATGCTAAGGATCGCTGCTCGCGTTCTGTCACAGGTGCGCTCATATGTGCTCTCTTCTACCTTCAGCTACCCGCCTAAAATCTCTCGGTTTCAGGCGTACTGTCAAAAATAAGATAGCCGGGAGCCTTCAGATAAAGACTCCCGGCATACCGTTACTGGCCGTTGATTTCTTCGACCAGGTTAGCTACTGCGTCAATAAAAGCATTGCCGCGATCAGCGTAGGATACAAACTGATCCATAGATGCCGCTGCCGGTGCCATCAGTACCGTGTCATCTTGTTCCGAAAGCTCGTGGGCTTTGGCAATGGCTTGTTGCATAGCCCAGCTACCATCGGTGATGTCGATTCCCGTCTCACGAGCTGACTGGGTTATGTTGTAAACCGGCATCTCGGGAGCGTGCGTTTTCAAGGCAGCTAACAGACCATCGTGGTCTGTTCCAATCGCAATAACAGCTTTCAAACGTTGTGCGTGGTCTTTGACCAGCTGGTCGTATTCGACCCCCTTTGAAAGACCACCAGCAATCCAAATCACCGGTTTGAAGGAAGCCAGAGAAGCGTTCGCGGCATGCGGGTTAGTTGCTTTGGAGTCGTTAACCCACAGAACACCGTGAGTATTTGCTACCAGTTGGATGCGGTGGTCGCCGGGTTCAAAAGCGCGCAGGCCTTCGCGGATCTGATCGGGGCTAACACCGGCTGCTCGTGCGAGGGCAGATGCAGCCAGGGCATTTTCAACGGTGTGGCGGGTGGGCAGCTGCCCGGTATCTTCTACCGCACCGATTTCAAGTGCCTGGGTTTTACGGTCATCGAGGAAAGCACGATCCACCAGTAAACCGTCAATAACGCCGAGCATAGAGACGCTGGGGGTGTTTACCCAAAAACCAATAGCGCGAGCGCCCTCGATAACGTCTGCTTCTTCGACCATGGTGATGGTTTCGGGTGCATCTGCGTTAAAGACGCAAGCAACCTGGGTGTTTTCGTAAATACGGGCTTTATCAGCTAAGTAGTTATCGTAGCCTTCGTGCCAGTCCACGTGGTCTTCGGCAACGTTGAGTACCACAGATGCTAGCGGTGACATGGAGTGGGTCCAGTGCAACTGAAAACTTGAGAGTTCCACCGCGAAGAAGTCGTAGTCAACAGGATCACGCAGGGCATCAAGAATGGGGGTGCCAACATTACCTACGGCGATGGCTTTGTGACCTGCAGTCTGCAGAATTGACTCAAGCATGCCCACGGTGGTGGTTTTACCGTTGGTGCCGGTAATACACAGCCAGGGTGCGGTGGTGCGTCCGGCGCGTTCACGCAGACGCCAGGCAAGTTCAACATCTCCCCAGATCTGAACGCCCTGAGCTGCTGCATCCGCCAGAACACCGAGGGTAGGACGAAGCCCGGGTGAGGTAATCACGAGGTCAGCTTTTTCGCCGTCCACAGTGGGTAGGGCGTCCATTGCGCCCTCGCCTAGCAGAACGTCCGCAGCGCCAATGATGCGCAGAGTTTGCTCTTTGTCGCGGTTTCCAGCATCGTCTTTGCCATCTACCACCAGGACGCGCGCGCCCAGCTCAATGAGGGTATCAGCAGCTGAGAAGCCCGAGACACCCAAGCCGGCAACAACAACTTTGAGACCTGCCCAGTTGGCGTCCCACGATGTCAGCGATGCTAAACGCTCTGACTCAAGAATGGGGTTTTCGTTGGTAGCTTTCATGCGTTGAGTACTCCTCCGTTGCTCATCAGCCAGTCACCGTAGAAAATGCCGAGGGCAATCAGCACCAGCAAGCCGGCAACAATCCAAAAACGTACAACAACCTTGACTTCAGGCCAGCCCTTGAGCTCAAAGTGGTGCTGCAACGGTGCCATCAAAAATACGCGCTTACCGCCGCTCAGTTTGAAGTACCCCACCTGAATAATCACGGAAACGGTAATGGAGACAAAAAGACCGGCAAGAATAACCAGCAGCAGTTCGGTGCGTGAGAGCATCGCGAAAGCAGCAAGAGCACCGCCAATACCGAGTGAACCGGTATCACCCATGAAGATGGATGCCGGTGAGGTGTTCCACCACAAGAAACCAATCAGTGAACCCACCAGAGATGCCGCCATCATGCCAAGTTGCAAGGGGTCGCGCACCTCATAGCAAACATCCACCATGGCGTTAAGGTCACACAGGTGGTTGTTCTGCCACATGGAAATAAGCATGTAACCACTAAAGACCATGATGGCGATACCGCTTGCTAGCCCGTCCAACCCATCGGTAAGGTTCACAGCGTTAGTGGTCGCCGTAGAAATCAGGTTAGCCAACAGCACAAAGAGAACCACACCCACCACCGGACCGGCAGCTGCCAAATCGAGGGCAGTATCGCGGGTGAAAGAAATAGCGGTAGATGCCGGCGTCCAGCCTCTTTCATTGGGAAACTGAAGAGCCAAAGCACCGAAAATGGTACCCACAGCGCCCTGCAACACAATCTTTTCCCACGGTTTGAGACCCTCAGACTGCTTTTTAGCGATCTTGCGGTAGTCATCAATGAAGCCGACCCCCGCCATACCCAACATCAAAAAGAGCAGCAGTAGCACCGAGGCAGAAGGCATAACGCTCACCCCAAAAATCAGGGCGGTGGCTATCAGCGACAGAAAGAAACCTCCGGTCGCACCCGCCATGATGACGGCACCACCCATGGTGGGTGTGCCACGCTTCGTCTGGTGCGAGGTAGGGCCGTCTTCACGGATGAACTGACCGAACTGCTTACCCACGAGGTATTTGATGAATACCGGGGTACCAAAAATCGTAATCAGCAAACCAAAGGCGGCTGCAAATAAGATGGGAATCATTTGAATTTTCTGTGCCTTCCCGCAAAATTCCTGTGTGAATGTGTGGGGTGTGTTTATTCGTCAGTGTCTGAGTCTACAGCGTCAACAAAGTCGCCAGCACTCAACCAATATGCGGTACGTGTCTCATTACTACCCGCTACGTGGGTATCTTGGGCGACAGCGTCCCCCAAAATTCTCAGCCCCGCACCGTTAGAGGATTTGAACAGGACGATATCGCCCGGTTCTAGCTCTGCGCGCAAAATTTCGCGGGCTTCGTCAGCGGTGGCAACCCAGGTTGCTTCATTGCCCCACGAGCCTTCTAGGTGGGCGGCATTGTAGATAGGCTTAGCTTCATCGCCAATAGCAATGAGCTTAGAAATATTCATGCGCACCACGAGCCTGCCGAGGCGGTCATGTTCTTCAACCGAGACTTCGCCCAGCTCCAGCATGGCACCAAGTACAGCCCAGGTGCGTCGGGGCTGCTCACCCCGTCCAAGCTGTGCCAAGGCGCGGAGGGCAGCTGCCATTGACTCGGGGTTGGCGTTGTAAGCGTCATTGATGACGCTCACACCGTCAGCGCGGTCGGTGCGTTCCATCCGCCAGCGAGAGACTGCGCCCTGGGTGTTGAGCTGCTTGACAATCACCTGCGGTTGAATACCAATTTGGTAGGCAACGGTAGCCGCTGCCAAGAGGTTATGAACGTGGTGCTCACCAATAAGTTTGGACGCAATCTCGAACTTCTCACCACTGGGAAAATGCAGCATGAATTCGGGGCAGCCACTGGCTGCGGTCACCAGCTGAGTCGCGTACACACGCGGTGCGTTGGGAGCATCAGCGTTCTTTTCACCCACACCAAAGAAGAAGGTGGGTGCTACCGCCCGCGGCAGCATACGACGGACGCGCTCGTCATCATCGTTGAGAGCTAGACCCTGCAAGATACCTTCGGCAAGTTCGCCCTTAGTTTTTTCGATGTTGTCGATTCCGCCGAATTCACCGGCGTGAGCAGTACCCACTTTTAGAATGACTCCGTAATCAGGCTTCACTATCGACGCCAAGTACTCAATATGCCCCACTCCGTCGGCGCCCATTTCAATAACCAGGTAGCGGGTACTTTCATCTGCACGGAACACCGTCAGAGGAACACCTACCTCACCGTTGAAAGAGCCCACGGGTGCAACAGTTTCACCGGCAGTAGCAAAAATACCGGCAAGTAAATCTTTAGTAGTGGTTTTACCAGCAGAACCCGTAATACCAATGACCGTGAGTTCACCGGCGGCACGCATCTTCTCGATGCAGTAAGAGGCAAGACGCCCCATCGCCAGCACAACATCATCAACCACTACAGCGGGGTAAGGTTCCCCCGATCCTTGGGTCACCACGCGTTCAACCAGCGCCAACGAGGCACCCGCCACAAAAGCCTGCGGAACAAAGCGATGGCCGTCCGTTATCTCACCTGGTTTAGCAAGAAAAAGGGTACCGGCAACAACCTCACGGGAATCAGTGGTGGCGCTAGTGACGGTAATCTTCTGCGCTTCATCATCGCTGCACCCCACAAGGGTTCCGTTGACGGCTTCAGCTACCTGCCGGGATGAAAGTTCAATCATGGGTTAGGCTCCTTCAGCCAAGCGGTAAGCGGGCAAAACATCGTAGCCGTAAGCAGTCAAGGCGCGGGCGACTTCTACCCGATCATCAAGGTCAAGATCAACGCCCGCCACATCCTGAGCTGTTTCATGGCCTCGTCCGGCAACCACAATAGAGTCGTTCTCACCGGCAATTTTCGCAGCGTATTCAATAGCGGCAGTACGCGGGGCGATGTTGAGAACATCCGCTGCGCGAGCACCACTCTCGACAGCTTCGCGCGCACCGGTTTCGACGGCGACGCGAATGGGTTCGGGGTCCTCCCCGTGGGGGTCGTCATCAGTCACGATTACAATATCGGCGTACTGAGCAGCGATGGCACCCATGATAGGACGTTTGGTCTGATCGCGCTCGCCGGTAGCGCCGAAGACGACAATGATACGTCCGGCATTCTCTGCCGGTTCAACCGCCTCAAGAGCTCGTTTGAGGGCGTCAGGATTGTGGGCAAAATCCACCAGAGCTGTGGGCTGGTGGGCGATGAGCTGCATACGTCCGGGAACCACGGGGGTGAGGGTCTCTGGCTGGGCAAGCACCTGAGCGAGCGCGTCGGCATCCTCTGTGCCTTCGGCGACCATGACGGCAGCTAAGGCAGCATTTGACACGTTGAAATCTGCCGGTAGCTGGGTGGAGGTGCGCAATTCAAATCCATCGCCGCGTACCAGGGTAAATTCGTGACCAATTCCGGAGCGCTGGATGCCGGTCACAGCCCAGTCTTGGGGCTTGAGGTCGGGTCGCGGGGTAACGCCCGCGCCGAAACCACTGCGAAGGCGCACTACGTTGGATACGCCCATTGCCTGATCAGCGTGGGCAGCCATAGCTTCGCCCCACTCATCATCCACGAGAATAACAGCACGACGGGCACGCTCGGGGGTAAAGAGAGCAGCCTTGGACTCAAAGTAGCTATCCATGGTGCCGTGCAAATCAAGATGGTCTTGGGTCAGGTTGGTGAACCCTGCAACATCGTAACGAACCCCGTCAACACGGCGGTAGTCCAGCGCGTGAGATGAGACTTCCATTGCTGCTGACCCAATACCGTTCTCGCGCATCAAAGAGAGTAAAGAGTGTACATGCGGTGATTCAGGGGTGGTGAGTTTTGACGGGATGGAAACGCCACCGGCGAGGATTTCGATGGTACCGATGAGACCGGTAGCGTTGCCCAGAGACTGCATGATCGCGTTGATCATGTAGGTACTGGTAGTTTTGCCGTTGGTGCCAGTCACCGCAAAAAGGGTGGGCGCAGAGCCATCTGAGGGTTGGGAACGGTAAATCTCAGCAGCTAGCGGACCAACAACTGCGCGTAAATCTTCACACTGCACGAGACCGGGTAACTCAGTTGCTGCACCGGCAATATCAACACCTGCGGTATCGGTCAAGATAGCGGAGGCTCCAGCTGCCACCACCGCGTCCAGAAACTGGGCGCCGTGGGCACGGGCACCAGGTAGTGCCACATAGAGGTCTCCCGGTTGTACTTCGCGTGAATCCATGGTGATACCGGTGACTGGGACGTTAGTCGGACGCAAGATGGAAGCTGTGTAGCCCGCCTCTTGGATCCACTGCTGAACGCCTTCAAGCGAACTGCCGGTACTTGTTGAAGGGCGCAGCGTCTGCGCTGAACCCTCAAAACCTGTTGCGTTCACGATGTGCTCCTGCTTCTTTTGACCTTACGGTTTCCACCTGTACTGACGGTGGAGACAACGTCTACATTCTAGTGCCTACGCATCTTTTTCTTGATCTTCTTCGAACTTGGGAAGAAGGTTCGGTTCTGTAGTGGAGTGCGGCACATTGTAGGTATGCAATACTTTCTCCATCAACTGTGAGAACTGGGCAGAGGCGCCGATGGAGGTCACCGCTCCCTGTGGTCTTTGCAGGGTGATGCCCACCAGGTACTGCGGATCTTCAATCGGTGCTAGACCAATGAAGGAGGTGGTGTAGCCGTCATACCCGGGTTTATCTTTGGCGGGCGCCTCCGCTGTACCGGTTTTGCCACCCACACGATACCCAGCGACCTTAGCATCACCGGTTACCGAATGTTCAACAACATTCTCCATCAGCGTCAGACACTCAGCGGCAGTTTCGGGCGAAACAACCCGCAAGCCCTCCTCCACCTCAGGGACAGTCTCAGTGCCATCGGGGTTAATAATCGCGTCCACAATACGGGGCTTGAGGCGAACGCCCTGATTACCCAGTGCCTGAAAAATCATGCAGGTCTGCAAAGGAGTCTGCGCTACACCCTGACCGAAGAGCACCGTGTACTGCTGACGGATGTCCCATTCCTGCCAGTCAGCAACCAGGCCCTGGCTTTCACCGGTCAGCTCAACGCCGGTGTACTCCCCCATGCCAAATTTCTTCAGCCAGTCATGACGCTGTTCAGGGGTGAGCTGGCTACCAGCCAGCACCGTTCCCGTGTTCATTGAATCAGCGATGATACCGTTAAAGGTTCGTTTTTCGGGTCCGTGTACAAACGCGTCCGTAATGATCTGACCGTCGATCTCAAGTTCCGCTGGCACGTTGAAGATAGTCAGTGGATCAGCGATCCCCTGCTCAATCACAGCAGCCGATGTCAAAAGTTTCTCTGTAGAACCCGGTTCCACCGCCTGCGAGATAGCACGCGGAATCATATCAGCCTGATCATGAATCTCAGCGCCCGGATCCATCATCGACGAATCAGCCAGAGCAATCAGAGAACCGTCGCGCACATTCATGACTACAGCACTGCCCCACTCGGCATCCAAAGCCTCAACACGTGCCTTGATCACCTGCTGCGCGAAATACTGAATATCCTGGTTGATAGTCAACCGTACACTCTGACCGTTGACAGATTGCTGAACGCGTTCCTCACCCACCGGAATACGGATGCCATCAGCACCAATCTCGTAGGTACGCGAACCATCACTGCCACGCAACTGCTCTTCAAAGACTCGCTCAATGCCCACAGAATAGTTAACCATCTGGGTCTCATCGCTGCCCTCGACGGGTTCTTCAATCATGCTGTAACGACCCACTACAGAACCGCCCACCGAACCATCCGGGTATAGACGGTCAGAAATAACCTCACCGTAGATAAAAGGAATATTCAAGCGACTAATGCGGTTGTACACATCTGGCGTTACGTTATCTTTGACGATGTAATAGTGGCTGTTTCCGTCGAGGGCGTCTTTAACATCAGAATCGCTCATCTCAAGGATGTCTGCTAAATCGTAGAGGGCTTGCACCGCGGTCACGGTCTCTTTACCCGGTGATCCATCAGCTAATGTCACTGACCGTTCGAAATCCTGCACGGCAGTCTGATCAACCGTAATATTATACCGCTGAACAGTGCGCGCCAGCACATGCCCGTTCACATCCAAAATCTCACCGCGCAAAGCGGGAATAGTTACCGTACGCTGTCGCTCAGCTAAGGACAATGCTGCGCGCCCGGTGGGGTCAAGACCCTGCAAATAGACCAATCTGGTGCCCAAAAGAGCCATACTGCCCACGGTTGCTGCGCTCACCAAAAATCCCCGCCGCCCCAGCTGGTGGGAGGCTACAGGGTCGATCTTAGGCAAGCGATGGGAACTGCCTATACGAGGTTCCTTCTTCGGATTAATAGTTATTCACCTGCACTTGCGGTAGGAGTGGGTGTAGCGCGCGCCGACTCTTTAGCCGCCGCCTTTTTCTCGCGTTCTTTCTTCGCCTCAGCTTCGCGACGCTGCTGTTCTTTAGCTCGCTCTGATGCCTTTTGGTAGGCATCGGTGTCGTAGAGCGCGGGCGGGTCAATCATATTCTTGGTGTAGGTGGGAACGTCACTGTCAGTTTCTACCGGTGTGACGGCGTAGGGCACCCCACTTACCTCACCGGTTTGTACGTTCAGGGTTGCCTGCTGGGTAGCAGCTACCATTCCCAGCTGCACTGCGCGCACCGCCAAGTTCTGTGGAGCCTGGTTGAACTCGATTTCCTGTGCCAAGCGCTCGTTTTCTTGAAGCAGGGCGGTTTCTTGGCTACGCAGTTGCACGAGTTGATACTGGCGCTCAGTAATTTGAACGTTCAGGAGCAAAATACCGCTCAGAGCAATCAAAATACTAACCAGCACGAAAATTACGTAGCGACGCTTGCTGGCAGGGCGAGCCGCCGAGCCGGTCGAGAGCGGACGCCGAACCCGGTTCTTGGCACCGGTGCGTCCTGCTGGAACCTTCTGAGCAGAAGAACCCCTATGCCTCGATCGGGCGGATACAGGACGTTCCCCAGGCACAGCTTTCAACCGCGGCCGTGAAGTAGGCTTCGGTTGATTGGTGTGACGGGGTTCCGCACTCATGATGTTTAGGGTCTCTCTCTTTTCTTTCAAGCCTTTAGAGTTTGATTTTCTCGGCAGCACGCAGCTTAGCGCTGGCGGCACGAGAGTTCTCTTCAATTTCTTCTTCTGTAGGAGGCTCCGCTCCCCGAGTAATAATTTTGAGAACAGGCTTGTGCTCCTCAAGCTCTACGGGGAACCCCTTAGGTGCGCTTGACGTGGCTTTTTCGGTGTAAGCTCGTTTCACTATTTTGTCTTCAAGGCTGTGGTAACTCATTGCTACAATACGACCACCCAGGTTCAGCGAATCAATTGCGCGAGGAATCGCCCGTTCAAGGGCGTCCAACTCATGATTGACTTCAATACGCAACGCCTGAAAAGTACGTTTAGCGGGGTGCCCGCCTTTACGCTGAGCCGCCACGGGCACAGCTTTTTGAATGGCTTTGACCAGCTCACCGGTAGTACGCAGGGGCTGCGCTTCACGGGTTTGCACAATGGTGCGGGCAATACGAGCAGCAAACTTTTCTTCGCCGTAGGTTCGAATGACGCGGCGCAAATCTGCCTCGTCATACTCGTTTACCACAATTTCAGCGGTGAGTTCCTCAGTAGAATCCATACGCATATCAAGCGGCGCGTCATACGAGTAAGCAAAACCTCGCGCGCGCTCGTCCAGCTGCATAGAAGAAACACCCAAATCAAGGAGCACACCGTCAATCCCAGAGAAACCCAAATCGGCAATAGCATCAGGAATCTGATCATATACAGCGTGTACAGATTTGAAACGCTCACCAAAACGCTCAAGACGACCGCCAGCAAGTTTGTGCGCCATCAAATCGCGGTCGATGCCAATCAAGGTCAGTTCCGGAAAGCGCTCCAGCATAGCCTCAGAATGACCGCCCATACCCAACGTGCCATCAACAACGACAGCCCCAGGATGCGAGATAGCAGGTGCCAACAAATCTAGGCAGCGCGTGAGCATGACCGGCACGTGGCGCTCTTCGGCGGCGCGTCCGCTATCGGGAATCTGTTCCATCATCACGGTGCCCTTTCAAAATTATGTTTTCGACCGCACAGGGGCCGGTTTGTTAGGTTACATGCCGGGAATAATCTCGGCATCAGTTTCAGCAAACGCTATTTCTTGTTCAGCGAGATAGTCATCCCATGCCTGAGAATCCCAAATCTCAGCTCTATTGCCCGCCCCAATAAAGGCAAGCTCACCGGTAAGCAAAGCGTAAGAACGCAAAAGAGGCGGAATAGTGATGCGCCCCTGCTTATCAGGAACCTCATCAGAGGCACCCGAGAGGAACACGCGAATATAATCCCGACTGCTTTTCGATGCTACCGACGACTGGCGCAGCTGGCTGTGAATCCGCTCAAACTCTTCAAGAGTAAAAACATACAAACAGCGCTCTTGACCGCGCGTCAGCACTAGCCCCTGTTCAAACTTCTCGCGAAACTTCGCAGGCAACACCAGGCGTCCTTTAGCATCCAAACGGGGGTGGTAGGTTCCTAAGAACATACGCCTCACCCCTAGCGTTGAAAAAGAAGCACCAGCATAGATGTACTTACCGAAGATGCACTACTCACGTCATCTAACCTCACCCACTTTACTCCACATTGCTCCCCCACCGCACCCAGAGTTCGTCATTTGAGGGTTTTTTAAGGTTTTTCACACCCCCCTCATCACATAGCAAAGAGCACCCCACCATCTGCGGTGAAGTGCCCTGTCAAAGTTTTTGGAAGTTTTAGATAAAGGTTACTGCCCCCTACGGCGTTCGTCCCAGCGTCCTTCAAGGTTCTGCATAAAACGAGACTGCTTGGCAGCACCGGCAGTTTTTGCGGGGGTAGCTTTAGTTGTGGGCGCATCAGTGTGCGTGGTTGCACCATAAAGACCGGCGGCTGCGATGATAAACCCGAGAACCCCCACGATAATCAGTTTGGTGGAGACACCTGCGATAACAACGCCCAAGCCCACCAGCACCACCAAGGCACCAATGGCTAAGTTACGCGGAGAGTAAGAAGGGGTGGTCGCAACTCCCGTTGCGGCTGATCCACTGTTCATGGACTGCGCGAAGGTGGGATCGTCAGCCCCCAGTTGCTTCTCGAGTTGGTCAAGCAACCGTTGCTCGTGCTCTGATAACGGCATGTAGCCCTCCTTAGTGTATGGCGCAGTCGCACTGTAGATAATCATACCGTTCACGGCGTGATAACTGGCAAGTATGTTCTTTATGTGTTCTTTTTAAGTAAGGACGCAGGGCTAAGCCCCGCAACCCCAAATTTCTGGTGGATGGCGTCCATGGTATGCTCAGCGGCAGCCCAATCCGCCGGCTCACGCTCGGGCGCGTCCGGCGAATCAAACAGGGCCCCCTGAATCCCGTGGTCGCGGTTATCGATTTTCTCAGCCCTCACGCCCACTAAACGTACCTTCATTCCTAGCGTCGGGCTGTCTTCTATCAGAATGTCACGGCGGTAAAGCTCAGTCACGATTGCTTCAAAAATAATGTGACCGGCGGCAGTGGGTTGAGGCAGGGGAACACTGCGGCTGACGGTATGAAAGTCTTGATGACGAATTTTTAGGGTGAGCGAGCGTGTTTGCCGATGGGCGGCGCGCAGTCGCGCCGCCACTTTGAGCGACAGGGCTAGGATTTCTTGTTTAAGTTCGTGAGCATCAGTGCAGTCGATGGCGAAGGTGTGTTCTGCGCCCATTGATTTTTCGTCACGATACGCGATGACCGGGCGCGGGTCTATGCCACGGGAGATGTTATAAAGGTGCGCCCCGGCCGCTGTACCAAACTTAGTTTGTAAGTAGTTGCGAGATTGGGCTCGCAGGTTAGCTACGGTGTACACTCCGATGCCTGCGAGTGCTTGCTGGGTTTTAGCCCCGACTCCCCAGAGTTTACTCACAGGCAGCGGGTCAAGAAATTCTTGGACGCGCGCGGGCGGCACCACCCACAGCCCATTGGGTTTTGAACCGGTGGATGCCATTTTGGCGACGAATTTTGTGGAGGCGATGCCTGCTGAGGCTGGCAGATTCAACTCGGTAGCTATTCTCTGGCGAACGTTTTGGGCGGTAGTGACGGGGTCACCCAGTCTGTTGATGGTTGAGGTGAGGTCTACGAAGGCTTCATCCACGCTAACCTGTTCGACACTATCGGTGATATCGTGCAGAATCGCCATAATACGCGCCGAGTAGTCGCGGTAGATGCGGGAGGGTTCAACAATGATTGCTTGCGGGCTGAGATTTTTTGCGTGTGCCAGCGGCATTGCAGAACCCACGCCGTCCGCTCGTGCCTCGTATGAGGCTGAGAGCACCACCGAGCGCGTAGAGTTGCGCGCAACAATAATTTTTTCGCCGCGCAGGTGGGGTTTATCGAGTAATTCTACGTTGACAAAGAAGGCGTCCATATCAAGGTGCATAATGACACGCGCGGGGCGGGCATTCCCGCGGATTTTTTCACTCATAGCCCCCTCCAACCTCATTTCCACCATTTATCGAATATATATTCGATAATAGTGGGTGTGCGAGCAAAAGAAAAGAGTAAGCGAGGTGCCTGATTAGTCTTTGATGGAATATTGGGCATACCGCGGTGTGTACCATAGGCTATGGACAAGCTCACCGGCTTTACCTTCACACTTTTCCAAGGAGTATCATGGGTGTTTCATCGCACGACGGGCAGTCAGCGCACGCCGCTATCACCGCCGAACAGAAGACCTTTCTGACGGCTCTTGAAGACGATATGATCTCTTTTTTCGAGGAACAAAAAGCGGTACTCGCAGAGGTTTCGGAGGAGTCGCTGCCCTTGCTCGATTCTATTCGTGAGCTTTCTACCGGTGGCAAGCGCCTACGTGCCCTTTTGGCTTACTGGGGTTGGCGTGGTGCCGGCGGCGCAGCCAATGCACCCGACATTGTGCGGGCAGGCGTTGCCATTGAGCTGTTTCAATCAGCGGCTTTGATTCACGATGACATCATTGATAATTCAGATACCCGCCGCGGTGCCCCTGCGGTGCACAAGCGTTTTGAATCCATGCACGCGCGTGAAAGTTGGCAGCACGATGGCAGGCAGTACGGTATAGCCAGCGCCATTTTGACCGGGGATTTGTGCCTAGCAATGTCTGAAACAGCGTTTTCTTCTATCGGCGAGCGTGCCGCATGGGGTACCCAGGCGCGACGGATTTTTGATGTGATGCGCGCCGAAGTCATGGCTGGTCAGTACCTCGATGTTTTGAACGAGGTTGTCACCTCTGAAAACCACGAGCAGGCGCTCGAACGAGCCCAGCGCGTTATTCGTTATAAGTCAGCAAAATATTCGTGTGAGCACCCATTGGCAATCGGTGGGGCTCTTGCAGAGTCTTTGCGCGGTAACGCTGTGTCTGAACGAATTTCTGCCTACCGCGCTTTTGCCCTGCCGCTGGGCGAGGGCTTTCAGATGCGCGATGATGTGTTGGGTGTTTTCGGGGAACCCGAAGTAACCGGCAAACCTGCCGGGGACGATTTGCGTGAGGGCAAGCGCACTGTTCTCACTGCCCTTACCGAACAAGCAGTTGATGACCAGGCACGCGCTTTCCTTAATGCGTCCTTAGGTCACCAGAATCTCAGTGACGCCGATATTACCCGGATGCAGGCACTCATTGCAGATTCAGGTGCCCTAGCACGTGTTGAAGAGATGATTGAGGGTAAGCGCGCCCATGTTCAGGACGCGCTGGCGCAGCTACCGGTAAACGAGCAGGTCAAAACGGCTCTCAGTACCATTGCCGCGAAAGCCTTGCACAGGCTCTCCTAGCTCTTCTTAGGCACTATGCCTTTCAAAGCTCTATAAAAACTGTTGGCTGCCTTCATACGTGAAAGGCAGCCAACAGCTTTTAATCTTTAGGTAGTCTTTTACCAGGCAAGTGCCTGGGCGCGACGGCGAATTTCGGTCTTGCGACCGTCAACGAGAGCGTCGATAGGACGACCTGGCAGTGATTCATCTTCGGTGTAGAGCCACTTGATAGATTCTTCTTCGGTAAAACCGGAATCTTTAAGCACCTGCAAAGTGCCGGGCAGAGGCTCCAGGACGCGATCCTCGCCTACAAAAAGCGCGGGAACTTTGCGGACCTTCGTTTCGGGGTCACGCAGGGCAATCAGTTGCCCCTCATTAATAAGAGCGTGTACGCGGGTTACTTTAATATCGAGTGCTTCGGCAATATCGGGCAGGGTAGTCCATTCGCCCACGAGTTCAAACAGTTCAACAGTATTTTCATTCACATCACTAGTTTCGCAGATATTTGGGGCGAACGCAGTCTTTTCACGCTATATGGTGCGGTGATATTGCTTGTATCTTAGGCGGAGGTAGCTAGAACTTGTGTGCCCTGATGATTTAGGCTGGTGGGTACGATGACACACGATAAGGCTTCTGAGGCGTGGCTGACCGGCGCCATTTTTTCTGGTCACTATGAGCTGGGTTCGCTCATTGCCCGCGGTGGTATGGCTGAGGTTTATCACGGGGTTGATTTATGGTCGAATAACCCCGTGGCGGTGAAGGTGCTTTTGCCGCAGTTCACCAATGATGTTTCTGTGCAGCAAAAGTTCTTTCGTGAAGAGAGGTCTTTACGGCAGGTGCGCCATGGGGCGGTAGTAAGCGTGATTGATTCCGGTACCGATCGATGGGCTGGTTCTGAACTGATGTTCTTAGTACTGGAGTACGTGCATGGTTGCACTCTTCACCAGTTACTCAGGGTGCGTCCTGTGCTGTCAGTGGCTGAGGCTCTTGAGGTGATGCTGCCAATTGTTGAGGGGCTTTCTGAGGTGCATGCGCTCTCGCTGATACACCGCGATATCAAGCCGGGAAACGTCCTTATGTCTTCTGAAACGGAAAGCGTCAAAATCGCTGATTTTGGTCTAACCCGCCGCACCGACCAGTCGTGGACGGGCTCGCTTATGGGCACTCCGCCCTACGTTGCCCCTGAAATTGTGAGCAGTCAGGGTACGGTCAGCGCGCGCAGTGATATTTTTGCCCTCGGCATTATGCTCTACCGTATGCTCTCAGGACGCCTACCTTTTGGTGGTATGGATGACCAGCAGGTTCTTTACAACAACGTCCACACCGAGTTACCCGAGATCACCCGCTACGCCCCCGACTTACCCCGCGATATTGTGGGCATCATCAAATGGTGTACCCGCAAAGATCCGCAGGCACGACCGGAAAATGCTACCGAACTTTTCACCACGCTCAGCGATATCGCTCAGAGCCTGAGCGAGAGCGAATTAGAGTACTGTGCATCTCGTTCCCCCCATGACCTGCCACTGTGGGAGGCTGTTGAGCACATTGCGGAGCTTTCCGGGGCTAACGAGGTAGCAGCGCGCAGACCCATCACCGCCTTTTCGGCTGCCGATGATTTAGAAGATGATGGGCTGTGGGAGCAGACCCTAGCAGAAGAAACCGAGGGGTCTCCCGTAGCGCTGGATATGGTGGATGCGCCAGATACTGAACCTGATGATGCCCCGGCAAAGCACCAACCTATTTCAGCGCAGAGTCCGCTTCACGGTGCCTACCGGGCACACGAAGCCACTGCCAATGATCCACACCTGAGTGCTGAAAGCAACTGGCAGCAGGCGTCCGCTCCGAGTATCGACCCCCACCAAGTACCAGAGCCTTACCTACCTGCACCCAGCAGTATAAAAATAGCAACCGTGGGTATTGTTATCTTTCTTCTTCTCTTCTGCGCCAGCTTCTTAGGCTGGTGGCTCGCCACCGCTCTGCTCTCCTCAGCCCTCTGGCAAGGGTTTCTGTAACCGCACGGTAGGTCAAGGGGCTGGCGTCCGTTCTTACTTCGAGAACAGACACCAGCCCTTTGGCACATCATCGTTGAATAGCGGCTTAACGGCGCGAAAGGTATTCGGCTACTAAGAAGGCAATCTCTAACGACTGACGGTGGTTCAGACGGGGGTCGCAGAGGGTTTCGTAATGATCAGCGAAAGCGGCCTCGTCTACGGGGTCAGAGCCGCCCAAACACTCGGCAACATCGTCACCGGTCATCTCAACGTGAATACCGCCGGGGAATGATCCCAGTGCTTCGTGAACCTCGAAGAAGCCCTTGACTTCATCCACCACATCGTTGAAGCGACGGGTCTTGTAGCCGGAGGGCACCGAGATGGTGTTGCCGTGCATGGGGTCGGTGACCCACACCACCTTCGCTCCTTCTTTCTGCACGCCCTCTACGATTGCGGGCAGGTTCTCGCGAATCTTGGAGGCACCCATACGGGTGATGAAAGTCAATCGGCCCGGCTCGCGGTTGGGATCGAGCTTGTCAATCAGCGCCATCGCGTCGTCAGCAGTAGTGGTGGGTCCCAACTTGACGCCGATGGGGTTCTGCACCTTCGACAAGAAATTAACGTGTGCGTCTTCAAGACCGCGGGTACGCTCACCAATCCACAAGAAGTGACTGGATGTGCCGTAGGGCAAATTGGTGCGCGAATCAGTACGGGTCAGGGCACGTTCGTAATCGAGTAGCAGAGCCTCGTGACCGGTGTAAAGCTCGGTTGCTTTCAGCGCGTTGAAGTCAGCACCGCATGCGTCCATGAATTTGATGGCACGGTCAATCTCAGCAGCCAGCGACTCGTAACGGGAGTGGGCGGGATTAGAGGTAAAGCCCTTGTTCCAGTTGTGTACCGAACGAAGATCAGCGAAGCCACCAGTGGTGAATGCGCGAATTAGGTTCAGGGTTGAGGCACTGGTGTGGTAGCCCTGCAGCATGCGCTTGGGGTCGTGGACGCGTGACTCAGCGGTGAAATCAAAACCATTGACCATTTCGCCTCGGAAAGACGGCAGGGTAACGCCATCGCGAGTTTCATCATTTGATGAGCGCGGCTTCGAGAACTGCCCCGCCATGCGCCCCATCTTAACAACTGGCATGGAAGCACCGTAGGTTAGTACTACTGCCATCTGCAGCAGGGTCTTCACGCGGGCTGAAATCTTATCGGCAGTGGCACCGTCGAATGTCTCGGCGCAGTCACCGCCCTGCAACAAAAAGGCTTTACCCTCGGCAACATCTGCAAGACTGCGACGCATACGGTCTACTTCACCGGCAAAAACCAGCGGAGGCAGAGTCTCTAGCTCATTGAGCGTGGGTACAAAATCAGGGTGTTCAGCCCACTGGGGGTGCTGGTCAATTTTAAGCGAGCGCCACTCATCGAGGTTAGAGGTCGTTGTGGCTGTATCAGCGTTGGTCATGAGAGGTTCGCTTTCTACACGTGAGGGGATTGTTTTCTCTTACCTACCGCCCATTGTAGGGAGCATGAGGGTAGGTTCGTTCTTCTGTTTCAGATAATGACACTGAATGTGGTGTTTTAGTGCTGTTGCAAGGTTTCCACCGCTTCTTCGGCGGTGATGTTCCTTTCTTTCATCAGGGCTTTGACATCGCTGGCGTAGACCGGTACGTATTCTTGGTCGGTGATTTTCTGGATTTCGTGCAGGATCAGGTCTGATACTTCGCGCAGGGTCTCATAAGAATCAGCGGTGTCGTAGTAGGGGCTCAGATCGATAGGGGCACCAATGACGGTTTTGACGGTGATTTTCTTGCCGTTTTTACGCCACTGAATTTTGTTGCTACCTAGGGGCTGAACGTCGTCATTACCCATTTGCCCCACGGGTATAACGGGGACGCGGGCGGCAAGTGCAATACGGGCAACCCCCGTCTTGGCGCGGTAGATTCTGCCGTCGGGACTACGGGTGCCTTCGGGGTAAATACCGAGGAGTTTGCCTTCGCGCAGCACCTGGACTCCCTGTTCAACGGCGGCTGAGCTTCGTGTACCGCCGGAGCGGTTGATAGGAATTTGCCCCACGCCCGAGAAGAAAGCTTTCATCGCTTTGCCTTTAAGACCGCCGGTGGTGAAATAGTCGGCTTTAGCTAAATAGAACATCTGCCGGGGAACGGCAAGAGGCACAAAAATTGAGTCTAAAAAGGTGAGGTGGTTGCTGGCAAGGATTGCAGCAGAATGCTGAGGCACGTTCTCGAGGCCGGTAACCTCGTGACGGTAGAGCCTGCGCATGAGTGGGCCCAGCAGTACTTTTTTGAGTGCCATGTAAAGCATCGGTTTTCCCTCGTTACGTCTTTGTTCCGGTAGATGCCGTAGTCTTGGTGTTATTTTATCGTAGATAGAGCGGAGTATTTTCTCGGGTAGCGATACACAGTGACGTGTATCAAAACAGTGCAGTATTATCTACTGCAGATAGTTTTTGTTGGCACGCTCAAGGGATTAGCCCATGCACATTCACAGCACTCTTTCTCACGCGGGTGATTCCCCTGTGGGCGTGCTCGTACTGCACGGCTTTACCGGCTCCCCTTTCTCAGTGAGACCGGCAGCCGAATACTTCGCCGGTAAAAACCTTCACGTTGAGATGCCGCTCTTGCCCGGTCACGGGTCTTCGTGGCAGAACATGGCTGAAACGACCTATCACAACTGGGTTGAAGAAGTAGACCGTGCCTATTGGCGTTTGGCGCGCAGATGCTCCCACGTTTTTGTTTTTGGTTTATCGATGGGAGGCACCTTAGCGCTACATCTTGCTTCGCGTCGCGCCGTAGCGGGCATCGTAGTGGTGAATCCCTTCGTGCAAGACACTCAGCTTCTCATGCGCTGGGCGCGCTGGGTAGCTCCCTTTCGCGCGTCCGTCAACTCTATCGGCTCTGACATCAAAAAACCCGGGGTTAATGAGCACGCCTACGACAGCACCCCGGTCAAAAGCATCTACGAGCTACACAAACTCGGTCAAGAAGTACGCAGGAACATTGCTTCAATCACCGCACCGATACTCATCTTTCGCTCCGAAGATGACCACGTCATCGATAGCCGTTCGGTGAGTTACCTCAAAAATTACGCCCACAATAGTAAAACGGTACGACTATTTAATAGTTTTCATGTCGCAACGTTAGACTATGATGCACCACAAGTTTTTTCAGAGTCCTACGAGTTCATAGTTGAACTCACCACCCATCATAACAACGAGGCTGTATCAGATGAAAACAATTAATTCTCCGGAAGTTGTTACAGTTGACCCGAACAATAACATCACCGATATGGTTGAGCGCAGGGCTCAAGATTCTTCTAATCCTGTGGTTTACCGTGTGCAGAAGTCTCCGGGTAATTGGCAGGACGTTCGCGCAACGGTTTTCCGCCGCCAGGTGATGGACGTTGCCAAGGGTCTGATTGCCTTGGGCGTTGAGGCAGGCGACCGTGTAGGTATTATGAGCCGCACCCGTTATGAATGGACCCTGTGTGACTTCGCAATCTGGTACGCAGGTGCTGTCTCTGTGCCTGTCTATGAGACGTCCTCACCTGCCCAGGCGGCGTGGGCGCTTTCTCATTCTGGCACCAAGGTAATTATCGTTGAGAACGCTGAAAACGCCGCCGTTATTGATCAGGCACGCGAGATCAAAGAAACTGATTTAGCAGCTCTGGAATCTGTACTTGTGCTCGATGATGATGCGCTCGAAGCTCTGATTGAAGCAGGACGCGATATCACCGACGAAACTGTCGAGGAACGCCGCTCGGCAGCCTCCCTTGATGACGTTGCAACAATTGTCTACACCTCAGGCACCACCGGTCGCCCTAAGGGATGCCCAATTTCGCACGGTAATTTTGTGCGTCTGAGCGCTAACTCCAAGGCAACTATTCCTGAGATTGCTAATGAAAGCCACTCACTGATTATCTTCTTGCCGCTGGCTCACGTCTTGGCGCGTCTCATTCAGGTGCTCGCTTTTGATGCCGGCCTAACGGTTGGGCACAGCCCCAATATCAAGTCTTTGGCAAGTGACCTCGATAGCTTCAAGCCCACTGTGCTGCTGGTGGTTCCCCGCGTCTTTGAGAAAATCTTTGAGGGCGCTACCAAGAAGGCAGAAAAGGGTGGCAAACTCAACGCCAAGCTCTTCAACCGCAGTATTGATGTCGCTATTCGCTGGTCTAAAGCGAAAATTGCGGGCAACGTTCCCCCGCTTCTTGAGATGCAGTACCGCTTCTACCAGAAGCTGGTCTATTCCAAGTTGCACAACGCAATGGGCGGCGCGGTTCAGTACGCCGTCTCAGGCGGCGGGCGCCTTGCTCCGCGTTTAGGTCATTTCTACCACGCCGTAGGCATCGAGGTAGTAGAGGGTTACGGTCTTACCGAAACCACCGCCCCTCTGGCAGTGGGACGCATCCGAGATTTCTCCGTGGGCAACGTGGGAACGCTCATTCCCGGCACACGAGTGCGCCTAGCTGAAGACGGCGAACTCGAAATGCAAGGTGTTGGTCTCTTCGATGGCTACCTCGACAACGAGGAAGAGAACGCTCTCTCCTTCACCGAGGACGGCTGGTTTAAGACCGGTGACCTGGTAGAAATCGATGGGAAGAACCGTCTCACCATTGTGGGTCGCAAGAAAGAAATTATTGTGACCGCCGGTGGTAAAAACGTGGTGCCCACCCCAGCAGAGGAACACATCCGTACTTCCCCGCTAGTTAGCCAGGCAATGTTGGTTGGCGACGAGAAGCCCTTTATTGCGGCTCTGATTACCCTTGACCCCGAGGTGCTCCCCGATGAGTTGGAGCACCTGGGCTTGCCACGCACGCTGACCCCCAAGGAGGCGTCCACGAACCCGCGCGTCCGCGAATCTATTCAGCGTTTTATTGACGAGGCAAACGCTTTCGTGTCGAAGGCTGAATCTATCAGAGAATTCCGTATTACCGATAAAGATTTCACCGAAGCAGAAGGACATTTGACTCCGTCCATGAAAATCCGTCGCCCCCAAGTCATGCAGGATTTCAGCGCATACGTTGAAGATATCTACAACCGCACCCTCGAGTCAGTACAAGAGCAGGGTGAAAAGTTCCAGGCTTACCGAGCCGAAAAATCAGAGAAGTTTGAAGCCTACCGCGCTGAGCAGTCAGAGAAGTTCGAGGCGTTCAAAGCAGAATCAGCTGAGAAACTGCACGAGCTGGGCGAGAAAGTACAGAAGTACTCACCCATCCATGGCAAGCACTCAGCAGAAGATGCCGATGAGTCCACGGATGAAGCTATTGAGGTAGCTGGCACCGAGTGGGTTGTGGTCGATGAGGACGAAGCTGCTGCAGCTGGTCTCTTGGTCGAAGAGCCCGAGGACGCGGTGGATCAGGCGGCTGAACCCGCACCGACCGCCTCAAAGATTGAGCTGGTACCCGGCATCGTGGGTGTCGTTCCTCTAAAGGTTGATACCTCTAAGAAGGTCATCACGCCTAAGACCATCGCTAAGGCAACTGAAGAAGCTGTCAAAACTCTTGAGAAGGAAGCCGAAGCAGCCGATCAGCAGGCTGAGGGCGCAGAACTGAAGGTTCAGGTAGCTGAACAGAAAACTGAAACCAAGGAACCCAAGGTGGAGATAGCGCAGCAGGCTCCCGAATCTGAAGAGGATGCTTTGCTGGTTACTCAGACCTCACCTGCTACTGCTTCTTTGATTAAAGAACCTCTCGATGAGAGCACCGATTTTGATCAGCAGCCCGTAGCTAAGGGGTAGGAGTCACAGCAGAGCAAGCCCAAAATCGGGAAGGCTCCTAAGAACTAGCTTTTCGTAAGACTAGCTTAGCGGGGGTGAACGCCATCTGGCGTTCACCCCCGCTTTTGCGTACCCTGCAGAGCTTTCTTTGGTTCCGAGTATTCTCTGCTGTTAATAAGTATGCGAAATATTACCGGTCATAACCTCTTACCTGTTTTCGATCCTTGCTGCTGTGGATATATTACCGAATAGAAACATAGGGATTGTTGTCTACTCAAGAAACTTAAAACAAACGAAACAATGGGGATTTCACCACAATGACTAAAAACGTTTCACGTCTAACCGTGGTGACAGGTGCTGTATAGGCAGCACCCGCCATACCGGCATACGCAGTAAGCCAGTGCGCACCGAAGCTGAATTTGTATTCGGATATCATCTACAAATGGGGCGCTACCACAACTGCCCCTGCGACTACAGCCACCGCTGAACATGGCATCAACTTCTATGGCGGTATTGGTTTCAATAACTTCCCGTCTGATGCAGTGATTGAAGATATTAAAATCACCTTCACTATCGAAGCTCGCAATACGGCGGCGGTGCCTACGGTCCCGCTAACCGCAAGTCAAGCACTTATGACCGCAACTTGTGTGCAACCGCAGACGGCAGAATTACTGGTGGTTGCCGCAGGACTTATTCAAGCTCGTCAACGGCTCCTTTCAAAAGTTGCGGGGTCTTCTAGCGCCTCACCGCGAACTGGATTGACTACAGGCTACACCTCTTTACCAAGATCCGTGAGACAACCGTCCAGGGTGTTCCTAGGCTTGCTCCTTTCGCCCAAAAGCATGGCAGTACACCCCGCCTTCGGAAGTTCATTACCCCTTGGTCTTCAGGCAGCACGCGCTGAACAGTACATTGCTGTTGAAACTACCGCTGCTGCTGTTTACCGTTCACGGGGGCAGACCTTACCACCTTCGACGATCTGGTGGAATAGCAAGACCCGGCAGAGCACTCCCCGCGTCTTCTAATCAGTCATGCTGATGCATTGATAAAAAGTCGCCGTTTACGTTGACAACGTAACCGGCGACTTTTTGCCTATAGACTGTTTGACTAGTTTTTAGTGTTCAGTTTCCAGACCCAAGAGTGCGTTCTCTACGACTTCCGCGAGCGCGGGGTGAATCCAGTATTGGCCGCGTGCCATCCGGTGGGCAGGCAGTCCAAACTGCATGGCTTGAATAAGGGGCTGAATGAGGCTGGAAGCTTCCTCCCCCATGATGTGCGCGCCGAGTAATTCGCCGGTTTCTTTATTCGCCAGCAGTTTCACGAAGCCGACGGAATCTTCCATTGCCCAGCCGTAGGCTACATCGCCGATGTGTTGTACCTTCACGGCAAGTTCGAAACCCTCGCGTTCGGCAAGCTCACAGGCGTCCTTCTCTACCAAGCCAACCTGCGCAATCTGCGGGTGAGTGAAGACCGCCGCAGGTACATAACGGCTGTCAGTTGCGCGCAGGGCATCGGGATGGGTCAAGTTGTGCTGCACGGTGCGCGCCTCAGCGTTGGCTACGTGCTTAAGCTGATAGGGCGAGCTCACATCTCCTAGGGCAAAGACACCCTCAACAACCTCATCATTTTTCAGGACGCGCTGCTGGGCATCCACCGCAACCAAACCGCTCTGATCATCCACGTCGAAGAACTTCTCTGCGCTCAAAGTGTCGCTGTTAGGTTTACGACCGGTAGCCACCAGCACCAGGTCGGTCTCTACCTCAACTCTCTCTCCCTCGTGGTCGAAGACCACTACAGCAGAACCGTCTGCCTGTTCACGGATTTCAGTCAGGGCATGGTTCAGGCGCAGATCCCACTGTTTCGCCGCCTGTTCAGCGAACTTCTCGGAAACCTCTGCATCTGCCTTACGCAGGAGCACGTCGGAGCGGTTAGCCTGAATCACCTGCGAACCCAACCCGTTGAACACGTGAGCGAATTCAGCGGCAATAAAGCCGCCACCAATAACCACGACGCGGGCGGGCAAATCATCAATGCGCATGACGGTGTCTGAAGTATGGACGTTCGGACCGTCGATACCGGGCACATCGGGCAGAACAGAACGTGAGCCTGTAGCAATCACAATCTGCGGCGAGGTAAGTTGCTTGCCTGATTCGGTTTCAAGGGTGTGGGTATCAATGAAATGAGCGTACTCTTCAAAGAGGGTGACGTTGCCCAGCCCCGCGCGGTAATCGCGTCCACCGGCTGAGATAGCGTCAATACGAGCGAAAATGCGGTCACGCATAGCAGACCAATCAACGTCAGTAACCTCGCCCTTAATACCCAGGTGCTCATGGGTTCTAATATTGTGCCCCAGGGTTGCCGGGTAAACATACTGTTTGGTGGGAATGCACCCAAAGTTCAGGCAAGTACCGCCGAAGGTGCCACCGTCAATAATAGCTACCTTTTTGTTATCCCATTCCTCGTTAATAATTGAGTTGCCAGAACCCGAGCCAATAATAATGAGATCAAATTCTTGAATAGTCATCGCTGCCTTTCATCTATGTTTTTCTCCACTCTACCAACGGTGGCAAGCCCCGTTTTGTTCTCGGTATCTTCCAATTGCCTAGGAGCGCTCGGTAGATTGTGGGTTTAGAGACCCCTAATCAATTGAGAGAGGTCTATCCTCAGCCGGCATGAAGACTTCATGCGCTCCCCTATCGCTCGCTTGCGGCACTTGGCATCTTGTACTGGCTTCTGAAGTACTTTTCTTTTGAGAACCACACAGGTAATCACAAAACTAAAGTATCTTTCAACGCGCCCATCTCAATGGCGTTCAGCCAGTTTCGCGCACATAAAAAGCCCGGTGTGCGCGTCCTTCTCCACAAGGAGAAGCACGCCACCCACCGGGCTGACTTTTACCAGAGGTGCCCTAGACTAGTCGGTCTTGACCACAATCAGCAGGTCACCACCCTGTACGTTGGAGACCTCGTTGTAAACAACGCGCTCTACCGTACCGGCGACCGGTGAGGTGATGGAGGCTTCCATCTTCATAGCCTCGATGGTCGCGATCTGATCGCCCACCTCAATAGTGTCACCGACCTTAGCGGTGATGGTAACGCCACCGGCAAAGGGTGCAGCAACGTGTGAGGGATTAGCGGGATCCGCCTTCTCAGCGGTCTTCACGTTGGATTCCACTGAGTTATCACGAACCTCAACGGTACGTGACTGACCGTTGAGAGTACAGATGACCTGACGGATACCCTTCTCATCGGGCTCTGAGATTGCCTGCAAGGTTGCAATCAGACGCACCCCCCTACCCAATGAGATGACGTGCTCGCGGTTTTCCATCATGCCGTAAAGGAAATCACGGGTGTGCAGGATAGAGACGTCACCGAATTCTTCGCGCACTGCCTCAAACTCGCGAGTGGGTGCGGGGAAGAGCAAACGGTTGAGGGTTGCACGGCGGGTTGCCGGGTCTCCTGCCAGCGCTTGCGCGTCCTCGTCCGAAATGTCCTTAATAGTGGGTTTAGCCAGTGTGCGCCCCTCCAAAGCACGGGTGCGGAAAGGCTCAGGCCAGCCAGCGGGCGGGGTACCCAGCTCACCATTGAGGAACCCAATCACAGAATCGGGGATGTCGAAGGTCTGCGGATCCTTCTCGAAGTCCTCGGGGGTCACGCCCATACCCACCAGCTGCAGGGCAAGGTCACCCACAACCTTGGATGAGGGGGTTACCTTCACGATATGACCCAGCATCCTATCGGCTGCCGCGTACATATCTTCAATCGCCTCAAAGCGGTCACCCAGCCCCAGAGCGGTTGCCTGCGCACGCAGGTTCGAGAGCTGACCACCGGGAATCTCGTGGTTGTATACGCGACCGGTCGGTGAGTTCAGACCCATCTCGAAAGGCTTGTAAATCGCACGCACTGCCTCCCAGTAGGGCTCCATCGCCAGCACTGCGTCCATATCAACCTCGGGAGCACGCTCAGTACCGTCAAGCGACGCTAAGAAAGCTGAGAAAGAGGGCTGTGAGGTGGTGCCCCCCATTGAAGCGGTTGCGACGTCTACCGCGTCCACACCAGCCTCAACCGCAGCAACCAGGGTTGCTATCTGACCACCAGCGGTGTCATGGGTATGCAAGTGAACCGGCAAATCAAAACGATCACGCAGGGCGGTCACCAGGCGGCGGGCTGCCTCAGGACGCAGCAGACCAGCCATGTCTTTAATCGCCAGAATGTGCGCGCCGGCGTCCACGATCTGCTGGGCAAGATCCAGGTAGTAGTCGAGGGTATACACCTTCTCGTTGTCGTCCAGCAGGTTACCGGTGTAGCACATCGCAACTTCGGCAACCGCAGTGCCGGTCTTACGCACAGCCTCGATGGCGGGAGTCATCTGCGATACGTCGTTAAGAGCATCGAAGATACGGAAGATATCAACGCCGGTAGCAGCTGCTTCAGCAACAAAAGCGTCGGTTACTTCGGTGGGGTACGGGGTGTAGCCCACGGTGTTGCGACCGCGCAGCAGCATCTGAATCGGCACGTTCGGCATTGCCTTACGCAGGTGCGCCAGGCGCTCCCAGGGATCTTCTGAGAGGAAGCGCAGAGCAACATCGTAGGTTGCACCGCCCCATGCCTCAATCGAGAAAATATTGGGGGTGGTGTGAGCAACTGCGGGCGCAGCTGCCAGCAGGTCACGGGTGCGGACGCGGGTGGCAAGAATAGACTGGTGCGCATCGCGGAAGGTGGTGTCGGTAACCGCTACGGGCTTGTAGTTGCGCAGGTAGCGGGCAAAACCGTCCGGTCCTAACTCTTGCAGCTTCTGACGCCAACCTGCCGGAGGCTCATGCTCTGATGCGTCAAAGGGGGTGCGGAATGGTTCTTCTTGCTTATCCCCCGGAAAGCGCGGTAGTTTCTTGCGGGGATCAGGGCCCTCGATGCGCTCGCCGTTGGGCTGGTTGACAGTAACATTCGCAAGGTACTGGAGCGCTTTGGTGCCACGGTCAGCAGATGCCTTGGTATTGGTCAGCTCAGGGTGCTCATCAATAAAGGGGGTCGAGACATCGCCCGACTGGAAAATCTCGTTTTCCAACACAGCTTTGAGGAAGGGGATGTTGGTAGCGACGCCACGAATACGGAACTCTGCCAGCGCACGCTGAGCACGCTGCACGGCCGAGCGGAAATCGCGTCCGCGGCAGGTGAGCTTCACCAGCATGGAGTCGAAGTGCGGGGAAATCTGAGCACCGGTGTAGACCGTACCGCCGTCAAGGCGGATGCCTGAGCCACCTGCGGAGCGGTAGTATGACACTTTACCCACGTCAGGGCGGAAGCCATTCGCGGGGTCTTCGGTGGTGATACGGCATTGAAGGGCAGCACCGCGCACCTGCAACTCGTCCTGGCGAATATCCAAATCTTCTAGGCTCTCGCCAGAGGCAATACGCATCTGAGACTGCACCAAGTCAACGTCGGTGATTTCTTCGGTGACGGTGTGCTCCACCTGAATACGGGGGTTCATTTCGATGAAGACGTGCTGACCGGCGCGCTCACCGGCAGTATCAACCAAGAACTCTACGGTGCCGGCATTGACATAGCCCAGTTCTTTAGCGAAAGCGACCGCATCGCGGAAGAGTGCCTGGCGGATAGAATCATCGAGGTTGGGTGCCGGAGCGATTTCAACGACCTTCTGGTGGCGACGTTGCAGGGAGCAGTCACGCTCAAAAAGGTGTACTACGTTGCCCTGGGAGTCGGCAAGAATCTGCACCTCGATGTGGCGAGGACGCAGCACAGCCTGCTCAAGGAAGACGGTAGGATCACCGAATGCTGTGTCTGCTTCGCGCATCGCAGCTTCCAAAGAGTCTTTGAGCGCTTCACGGGTTTCTACGCGGCGCATACCGCGACCGCCACCACCTGCAACAGCTTTCACGAAAATCGGGAAGCCAATCTTGTCGGCTTCACCCAGCAGGTAGTCAACGTCCTTAGAAGGCTCTGAGGACGCGAGCACGGGAATACCTGCGCGGCGAGCCGCCTTGAGGGCTGCCACCTTATTACCGGCAAGTTCAAGAACCTCAGGGGGCGGCCCGATGAAGGTAATGCCGTTATCAGCCGCAGCTCGTGCCAGATCAGAGTTCTCTGAAAGAAAACCGTAACCGGGGTAAATAGCATCCGCGCCGGCTTCTTTGGCAACGCGAATGATTTCATCTACATCGAGGTAGGCGCGAACGGGATGCCCTTCCTCACCGATGGGGTAAGCCTCATCGGCTTGCTGACGGTGAATCGAGTGACGATCTTCGTAAGGAAAGACGCCGACCGTCTGGGCGCCTAACTCGTAGGCAGCGCGGTACGCCCTGATTGCGATTTCACCACGGTTTGCAACAAGAACCTTGTTAAACATGTTATTCCGTTTCTGTCTTGCCGCAGCTACGGTGCTGCGGTGCGACTTGCTTCCACTAATGTGTGAACTAGCACCAATATAGGCACAGGAAACCTAATTTTCATCATTTCGGTCCACTTTTGGGACGGGTCTTGTAATGACCTGTCTTTTATATGAGCGCCATCACCTAAGAATCTGATCTGCGCTTCATATAAAGTCTCTCTCTTCCCCATAAGAACACCCAAAATAAACTTCTCTACCACTCACAAATTTCTGTAGCATGAAGAAGTGCGCCTTGCGCCCTCTTTCGGGGCTTGCACGTTCTGGCCCATGATCTTGATCCGCACACGGACGCGTCCACTGTCTTGGCAACAAATAGTCACGAAGGTAACGAGATTGGGCAGGTACTGCTTGAGACTACGATGTAGCACTCAAAGATTCTTTGGCAACCTCTCCCTAGAGCGACTTTAGCGGTAACTTACCCGGTGCAGACCTAAAAGTTACTCGTGGCTCGGTCATGAGTGCGCGCATGAAGGCGCTGATCTACGCGCAGGCGCTCAACCGCCTAACCAATGAAATTGAAGTGGCTAACGATGAGACCGACCCAGAACAGGGGCAGGTTGCGACACCCTGGATCAAAAAAGCTCTCCTGATGCCAACTGACGCATCCATCGGGCCATGAGAAACCCAAAAGCGGCGGTGCCACCAATTATTTCACTGGTGGCACCGCCGCTTTTTTCTAAAACTTTTTACATGCCCTGAGCTTTACGCGCTCGACGAGCTGAAAGCTCATCATGCACTTCCTCTTCAGTCAGCTGTGCAGTGGATTCGCCGGGCAGCTGCGAAAGGTTAATTTCTAGTTCGCGCCATACGCGACCAATGGCAATACCAAAGACGCCCTGCCCTGCCTGAACCAGGTCAATGACCTCTGAGGCGCTGGTGCATTCGTAAACAGATGCGCCATCACTCATCAGGGTAATACCAGCAAGGTCTTCAACACCGCGGGTGCGCAGGTGGTCAACGGATGAACGAATCTGCTGAAGTGAAACGCCAGTATCGAGCAAACGCTTAACGATTTTTAGTACCAGAACATCGCGAAAGCTATAAAGACGCTGAGTTCCAGAACCTGACGCTGAGCGCACGGTCGGTTCTACAAGGTGGGTGCGTGCCCAGTAGTCCAATTGGCGGTAGGTGATACCGGCTGCTTTGCAGGCGGTCGGTCCGCGGTAGCCCAGGTTCTCATCAACCAAAGAAAGAGAATCGTTGAAAAGAACGCCCTGTTCGCCCTGAGGGGGCTGCTGAGGCATCACCTGGTCGAAACCCAGCAGGGGCTGGTCCATCGGCAACTCTGCCGCGCGAAGGTGTGCGGAGCTACGGTCTGACCCCTCTTGGGGATCAAGGGCTGAAAAATCTTTAGCCACGACAACATCCTTTCACACATGCGCGTACGTTCAATCCATCCTACTCGCTCACTACCAAAACCGTAGAATTGAGGGACTTAGTTAGCTTAAAACCTCACCGGGCTTTTGCTGCGTTTTAACACGCCTAAAAATTCATGTTTATCAGTGACTTGCACTGCCCCACCGCAGGCAGTGTGTGTTGGGCACACTTCAGCGCAGGGCAAGAGGCTACAACGCAACCGGCACACTCTTGCACCCGCCCTTGTGCTGAGAAAGCAGAGAAGAGAGCACTGATCGGCACCGTCTTTAGAGAAATTTATTCAGCAGCCGTCTACTCATAGGTAGGCATGGATGCAGCGACCAGGGTCATGTGCAGACGCAGACAAAGCTGAGCGATGTCTTGGGCACGCTCTGCAGCTTGAGCCCTTGAAGAGGCGTCCTTACGCAAGGCAAGAGGGGCTACGGCGGTCTCAATCAGTCCTACTTCGCGTTCGGCAGCTGATCTAAAAGAACGCAGGTGACGAGGCTGCAACCCGTGGCGCGTCAAATCTAAGCAGACCTGCACCACAACAACATCGTATTCGTCATACCCGGTTTCTGATTCACGAATCAAACCGTGGTTCAGCAACTCCCGCAGTAAGGGCAACTCAGCCCCGGTTTTTGCCGCTAGCTCTCGTAAAGAATAGGTACGCGCCGGATCGGCAGCGCCTTCCTTGGGTTCTGCGGCAGCTCCCCCGGTAGGTTCCTCATCGCTGTGAGCTTCAAGGTTCACCTCAGCAAAGGGCGAAGCTAAACGCCCAGCATCTACTGCCTCTAGCCGGTCTTTGATAACCTTCAGCGGCAGATACTGATCACGCTGCAATTCAAGAATGTACCGCAGGCGCTCCACATCATTCTGTGAGTACTTGCGGTACCCCGTGTTCGTACGCTGCGGAAAAACCAATCCCTTATCTTCGAGAAAGCGAATCTTTGAGGCACTGATCCCCGGAAAATCAGCGTCAAGCTGGCTCAGCACCTGACCAATCGTTTTGTTCTTGCGATCGCGTACTGAGCCCTCCACTTCCTCTGACTCTGCGAAGTTGTGCGGCATTATTGCTGCCCAAGCCCCAAGAAGAAGACAAAGTGGAACTTGCCGATGCGAATCTCATCGCCGTTCTTCAAAAATGCGTTATCAACGCGGTCACCATTGACGTAGGTGCCATTAAGTGAGTTCGCGTCGGTCAGGACGAAGGTACCTACGTTGGGAGTGAATACAGCGTGTTCACGCGAAACAGTAACATCATCGAGGAAGATTTCGCTGGTGGGCTTACGTCCGGCAACGATTGCCTTGTCTGCACCTGTTGCATCCTGCTCAACGGTTAGCAAGAAACGGGTGCCGGTTGTGTGCCCCTCAATGCCAATCAGCAGGGCTGAACCGGCAGGCAGGGTTGCAATGGTGTTCTGCTCTTCGGGTGAGAGAGAGTAGGAAGTGTTTTGCGCCGGGGAAGGAGTAAAACGAATCATCGAAAGAGTCGATGTAGCAGGGTGTGCATCGGGGTTCTGCACCATGAAGTTATTCCTTGAAAATAGAGAAACGAGAGTGTTCACCTTACAATTGGTCACGTTCAGGTAACGGACCCTTGTAAATAGTAACGATTCGGTAAACAGTGAATCAGTAGTTCAATCTTAGCCGGTGAGTTTCAAACTGACTAGCTTCTAGCACTTTTTTACTCGGTGCGCCGCTCTACCCTAAAAATTGAAGAGACGAGAAGAGCTCCACCACCGGTGGAGCCCTCCTTACACTGAGTCCTCAAGACCCCACCGAGTACCCGGAAGAGGTTTAAAAATTTTAGCGACTACTCAGCAATTTCACCTTCGTAATCACTTGCTGAGAGCAGAGAATCAATGTCGGCAGCGTTTGCAGGACGCAGCTCAATCAGCCAACCCTCGCCGTAGGGGTCAGAGTTTACCAGTGCGGGGTCTGATTCAAGCGCGTCATTGATAGCAATAACTTCACCGGTGACGGGGCAGAAAAGATCTGAAACGCTCTTGGTGGACTCAATCTCACCGAAGGTTGCTTCAGCATCAAAAGTTTCGCCTGCCTCGGGCAGATCAACATAAACTACGTCACCCAGCGCGTCCTGCGCGTGGTCGGTAATCCCCACACGAACAGTACCCTCTGCGGTGGGGCTAGCAACCCATTCGTGTTCAGCGGTGTACTTAAGGCCTGCGGGAATGTTGCTCATAATATGAGTCCTTTCAGTCACTTCTCGTGAAAGCTAACCCGTGTGTGAAAAGGGTTGAAAGCGGTAGTTCTAAGACTGTGGTTCAGTCTTATGTTTTCTAACATCTCACAGTATGTCACAGGCTACATCCATCTGTGATGCACGGACCATTAGAGTCGTAAAAAAGATTGCGAAATCCTCATCTTTCTCAACGCTCAAAGGCCCCAGGCACCCGCGTTTATCTTTCGACTGTGCGGGTACCTAGGGGCTTCGCTAGCACATGCTAGTGCTTTTAGCTTCTCTGCGAGGCTCTAATTTAGATGATGCCCTCTGAGAAGTGGTCAGGGTTACCAAAGCGGTGGGCGGTGATGGAAACTGCCTGCTCCTTGACGAAGGGCAGCATCTCCACACGTCCTGACTCGGTAACGGGCTGGGTGTAGACCGCGATATCGGGGCGACCACCCAGAGCCTCGTAAACGCTGTACGCATCAGTGCCAATGTAACGGATGCGTGAACCACCCAGTGCGGTGCTTTCAAGTTCGCGTATACTCTTGTGAGCTAGTTCGGCAAGGTTTGCCCGGTAGGTTGCGTCATCTTCTACCACTACCTTGACGCCTGCGTTTTCGATAGCGCCCAGAGCAGCAACGGGAATCTCCTGAGCAGTGGAGAGCTCTACGGGAGCGCCCGCTGCGATACCCGCTAGCACTACACGAATACCGTGCATGAGCTGACCGGTGGAGTCCAAGCGAACCTGAACCTGCTGGGGTACGTAGCGCAAGATATTGCGCTCCACGCCCAATTGGGAAGGATCATGCTTGGCGCCGAATTCTAGTGCCCAGGCTTCAGCATCTGATGAGGTGGCGCGAGTCAGGTACTCGAGATCCTCAATGGTACCAGCGGTGGGTTCACGCAAGGACGCGAGCGCCTCGCGTACACCTGCAACACTCGGGGTCTGGGTAGCAGTTGATTCTGCTGACTCCCAGTCACTGAGTGCCACCAGGTAGGAGGGGCCCCCCGCCTTGGTGCCAGAACCTACGGTTGATTTCTTCCAACCGCCGAAGGGCTGGCGACGTACGATAGCGCCGGTGATACCGCGGTTGACGTAGAGGTTGCCTGCCTGAACCTTGGAGAGCCACAAATCGAGTTCTTTGGAGTCCAAGGAGTGCAGACCTGCGGTCAGACCGTAGTCGGGTGCGTTCTGCAGTTCGATTGCTTCTTCGAGGGTCTTGGCGGTCATGATGCCAAGAATCGGGCCGAAGTATTCGGTGAGGTGGTACTCAGAGCCGGGCTTGACGCCAACGCGGACGCCGGGTGACCAGAGCTTGCCGGTGTCATCGAGTTTCTTGGGTTCAATTGCCCATGACTCGCCCGCTTCGAGGGTGGTCAAACCGCGTAGCAGCTTGCCTTCGGGTTCTGAGATGATCGGGCCCATCTGCGATTCGATATCTTGCGGGTAGGCAACATGCAAGGAGCGTACCGCGTCAAGAAGCTGACTCTTGAAACGCTTTGAAGTAGCTACTGAACCCACCAGAATGACGGTTGATGCTGCTGAGCATTTCTGACCGGCGTGACCGAAGGCTGAGTAGACAACGTCTTTCACTGCCAGATCAAGGTCAGCATTAGGGGTAACGATGATGGAGTTCTTGCCGGAGGTCTCACCGAAGAGGGGAAGGTCCTTGCGCCATGAACGGAACATTTCAGCGGTCTCGTAACCACCGGTGAGAATCAGACGGTCAACTGCCTTGTGAGCTACCAGGTGCTGACCGGCGTCCCTGTTGGTGAATTTAGCCAGCTTGAAAACTTCGCGTGGCACGCCTGCATCCCAGAGAATATCTGCGATGACAGCACCGGTGCGGGCGGTGTTGGATGCGGGCTTGAAGATAACACCCGAACCAGCTGCCAGCGCTGCCAGCACACCGCCGGTAGGAATAGCGGTTGGGAAGTTCCACGGCGGAATCACCAGGGTTAGGTTGACCGGATGGGCGATAGCTCCGTCAAATTCCTCAAGTTTTTCAGCCAGCATGGCGTAGTAGTAGGCGAAGTCGATAGCTTCTGATACTTCGGTATCGCCCTGTTCAAGAGTCTTGCCGGCTTCGAACGCCATAACTTCAAGCAGCTCATCACGGCGCACGGCGAGCTCGATGCCCACCTTGCGCAGAATATCACCGCGCTCCTTGCCGCTGAGGGCACCCCAGGCTTTGGACGCAGCCACAGTTTCATCAATGAGCTCTTCAACGCGCTCGTTAGAATCGACCTCGTTGACGGCCAGGGTGTCAATGCCCAAGGTGGTGGTCTTAGAACGTTCCAGAATCTCACGACCCCAGATACGGTTAGCGCTCAAGGAGGGGTCGGTATCGGGGGTGTTATCGAACTCGCCGCGAGGCACAAAGACGTTCCCAGCGTTCTCCTCCAGACGATTCTGGGTACGCTTGGGACCAGGAACCTCGTCGGTCACCGAGTTCAGCGAACGCAAGAAACGGTTCTTTTCGCGCTCGAAGAGCTCCTTGGAATCGTTGAGGTCAAAGACAGCGCTCATGAAGTTCTCACTGGATGCGTTCTCTTCAAGGCGACGCACCAGGTAAGAGATTGCCACGTCGAATTCTTCGGGGCGCACCACGGGGGTGTAAAGCAAGAGGTGACCCACACGGCGGCGGATGATTTCTGCCTGCTGAGCTGCCATACCGATGAGCATTTCGAACTCAACAGAATCTGCTACACCGCGGTCTTCTGCTAGCAGCAGGGCAAAGGCAACATCAAAGAGGTTGTGACCAGCAACGCCGAGGCGAATGTTCTTAGCGTGCTCAGGTTGCAGCGCATAATCAAGGATGCGCTTGTAGTTAGTATCCGAGAGCTGCTTGGAATCCCACGTGGTCAGAGGCCAACCGTGTAGAGCGCCCTCAACAACTTCCATAGAAAGGTTAGCGCCCTTTACCAGGCGCACCTTGATGCGTGAGCCACCATCAGCAACGCGAGCAGCTGCCCACTTCTGCAGACGCATCATCGCGTCCAGGGTATCGGGCAGGTAAGCCTGCAATACGATGCCCGCTTCAAGGTCTTTCAAGTGGGGCTGATCAAGAATCTTGGTGAAGACCTCAATGGTCATATCGAGATCCTTGTACTCTTCCATATCAAGGTTGATGAACTTCTTGACGGGAGAGTTTGCGGCTAGCTCATAGAGCGGGGTCAAAGATTTGACGGCGTGGTCCACTGCCTCGTCGAATGCCCAGTGAGAGTGGGGGCCCAGTACCGATGACACTTTAATCGAAACGTAGTCGATATCATCGCGCGCCAGCAGTCGCTTGGTTTCGCTCAGACGACGAGCAGCTTCTTTATCACCCAGTACCGCTTCACCCAGAAGGTTGATATTGAGCTTGTTACCGGTGGAGGTCAAGTGCTCAATGGCAGGACCGAGCTTCTCATCACGGGCGTCCACAATCAGGTGACCCACCATCTGACGCAGCACCTTGCGGGCAATATCAACAGTGGGGGTTGACACCTGTGACGCGAGCTTACCGCCAACATTTACCGCTGACTTCATGTACCAGGGCAAGAAACCTGGAACCAGCGGAGCAATACGTGCCAGATTCTTACCGGCAACAGTCTTATCTTCAGGGCGAACTACACCGTCAACGAAGCCGACAGTAAACTCAAGACCGTTGGGATCCTTAAGGACGCCCGCCAGCTTCTGCGCTGAAGCATCTGCGGGAATATTCTGGGCATCTTTCACCCAGTTTTCAACCAGGCTAACAGCCTCTTGTGCCATCTGCTGGTAGTGTGCTGAGGAAAATACCTTCTCGTTCATCTCAAACCTCCGTAGTCACCTGAACCAGTGACGTCAGTAATTGTTTCTTCTACATTATGTCCCAGCTCACCACTTTAGTAAAATTAAATTATCTTTAGATATATACTTTAGTTTTTCTAAATATTGGAGGTCGTCAGATGTACGACGTACGCCGACTCAATATGCTGCTCGAAGTCCACGAACGTGGCACCCTAGCCGCCGCCGCACAAACCCTGCATCTCACCCCATCAGCAATCTCACAGCAACTCTCAGCACTCGAAAAAGAGGTCGGCACTCCCCTACTCACCCACGTCCGCCGCCGCTACCAGCTCACCGAAGCCGGACGCGTCCTCATTGAAGGCACCCGCAGCGTCCTCAGCGAACTCGACACCATGAAAACCCGCATCGAAAGACTCACCGGTGAACCCAGCGGCACCGTACGAATCGCCATCTTTCAATCCGCCGCGCTCGCTGTGCTACCGAAGGCACTGGAATACCTCGCTCAGCATGCCCCGCAGGTCGCCCTGCACGCAGTGCAAATAGAGCCAGAAATTGGACTCACCATGACCAAAAGCCGCGAATTCGACATCACCATCGCAGAAGCCTACCCCCACCATTTCATTCCAGAAATGAGCGAACTTAGCTACGATCTGCTCACCCACGACCCTTTGCACCTCATGGTGCCTACAAGCTCGGCAGTTGAACACGTTGCAGATACGCATGCCCTACCCTGGGTATTGGAACGCCCCGGCAACACCAGCCGAGAGTGGGCGATCAATCGTTGCCGTTCCTTCGGTTTCGACCCGACTATTCGCTACGAAATAGATGACGTCATCACCCACGTCCACCTGGTTAAAGCGGGGCTGGCAGCAGCGATGGTTCCCCACTTCATTGTGCAAGCAATCGATAGCCTTGACGGCGTACGACTCATCGACCACGAAGAGCAAAGCCGTAAGATTTTTGTGGTAACTCGCACCGAATCGCGCGATCAGCTCTCTATTACCGCCGTTAGAGAAGCCCTACAGCACGCCGTCAACCACTAAGTATTCAGCCATTTCCCACCCCTTTTCACGCTATAAACGCACACAAAAAGACGGTAGTAGCCGAAGCGCATATCGCTACCGGCAACTACCGCCTTAATACATTTGAGAGTTATTTGCCCCTTAAACTAGAGACGAACCGCTACAACCTCAGCGCTTTGCGCCTGCACAAAGTTATCGATAGTAGCGTCAAGAACACAGCTTGCCACAAACTGCACCTGGGCATACTTGGCCTTATTGACCGAAGCGTGGGCCTTCCAGTCAACGGCAACAGTTGATGCCTTGCCGCTAGGCAAATTAAAAGCCAGCGAGAGGAAGCTAGTGTCACCCTCAACGCGTGTGCCCCGCATCGCCAAGCGGTCACCGGACGAACCAGCGCGGGTAACGAATGCGCGCGTGTCCTTCTCCAACAAACCGGAGGCTCGCAAACGGCGAGCGCTCAGCTCAATAGTCGTACCGGCTGCAATTGTCTGGTTACCGTTGTTGCGAATCACCAACTTATTGGGCATGTTGACGATGGTGACGGTATCTGATGAGTTTTCGTACTGTACACGCTGGGGGTCGCCCGTGCCTATCAGCTCAAGTTTAACCGACCGAAAGTTCGCTTCAACGGCAGTGTTCTCCAGAACAATCGGGGTAGGCACTCTACGGTTATAACGATTGGTAGCAGGACGCCGGTTGGACGGGGAGTACACGCCGGGAGGCAGCGGCACTGCATGGGCGGCCACGGTGCTTGCGGTGAAGCCTACTGAGAGCACACCCACTTTGAGGGCGGTGCGACGGGTTGAGTTCTGTGTCATGGGTTAGATTCCTTATGCCTTTGAGATGCGGTAGATGCCGCTGATGGTTCCCTGCCACCAAGTACCGAAAGTATCGATGGTGCCTACCATCTGCAGGGTGTCGCCGCCGCCGAGTAGAATGCTGACGTGATCGGGCAGTTGCTGGGAGTAGACGGTACGGCCGGTTTCAATGTCAATAATAGTTGCGTGCGCGTAAGCGCCGTCCGCTAGACCGGCGGGGCCGCGGCGACGTTCGCAGGTGTAAATCAGCTTGTCAGCTGTGGAATAGCGCGGTACAGCCGATGAGTAGACATCATCGCGCTTCCAGATCCGCTTCAGACCGTTAGGAGTGACATCCCAGCGTTCCATACCCGGTGCGAAAAGGGCTGAGGCGGGTATTGAGGGACCTGCGCCGTCAGGGTATTTAGGGTAGGGGTAACCGAAGGTGTTGGCACCCACCACGGTGTTGCCGATGCCAATCATAGAGTTTTCAGTACCCGATGCGCCAGGAGTAAAGAGCCCAGCTTCGCCCACCAAAGAACCGTCTTTAGTGCGGTAAACGATGACATTTTCTTGGACATCGCCGTTATCGGTCAGCATAACGTAGTCTGAGCCGTTGGGACCGAAGAAGGTGGGGGACGCGCCCGACCCCCAGGCCAGCTTGCCTGGCTTACGAGCGCTACCGCGAGTATACGAATGTGCCCAGTCAATGACTGGCTTAGAATCAGCGGCTGCCGAGAGCATATAGATACCGTGTGAGGTCACCACGCTCACGCCCGCAGGGCAGGCAGAAATGGAGTTATCCACGCGCTCGTCCATGGAGTAGCGGTTCAGACGCAAGGAACGAAGAACACCGCGCTCCATATCAACAACAGCAACTACACCGTTCTTGGAAGCAACCCATACACGTCCCTGCCAGTCGGGCACCAAACCTACTACCTGGTCGCCACCCATCTGGCTCAGGTATCGCTTAAGATCCACGCGTGAATCAACGCGTAAACCGCGCCCATCGGCACGGTGGGCAATACGCAAGAGAGTATTAGTGCCATCAACCAATACCATACGGTCTTGTTCATCGAGGTAGGCATACACGCCACCGAGCAAGGCACCCTTGGGCAGGTTCAGGTGGTCGAGTTCAGTACCGTTAGGGTGAACGATAGCAATTTTGGGAACAAGGAACTGCCCTTCTGCCGCCACCTGGGTACAAAGCACCTGAATAAACCCGTCGCGTCCTGCCAAAATAGTGGGGCAGGCACCGCCCATAGGGATTTTCTTAACATTCCACGGGCCAGCGCCGGGACCGGGCAGAGGGGTGGTATCTGATGCTTGGGCATCACCATGCATGGTGGCAACACCGGGCGCACCAATGACCCTATTAATTTCAGCGTTATAAGCGCTAACAGTCACGAAGTTTCCTTGCTATTTTTATCACAACATCACCGAAAGATATTTACCGTTAAAGCTCAACGAATGTGAGAATCTCTAAACATTGGGGCTTCCTCCCCCGCTCGTTCAAGACAGTAAAAGATTCAACGCGGTTTACAGAAAAATGTATATAAAAATTGAATTTCATTCTTCATTTCATCTGCGCGTTTTCCAAGATCTAGACTCAACAGCCCAAGAGCCCAAGAATCTTCCGAAAATGTTGCGTATATTGAGTATCAACCAACACTATATCAGCGAAGAGTAACTTTCACCGTAGCATTTTAGAGCTATGTCAATCCCCCCCCTCCAGAAACACTCCTCAGTGCCTATCACAGCACTTATACTTCTAGCAAAAGATGAGCCAGCTGCGCATCCACCACCAAATCGGTAATAGCGCCGGTACGCAAAGCACCCCTCAGAGCTTTGACTCGGTGATCGCCAGAGGCCGCGCACACCCGCCGCGGAATCTTAGCAAGCTCTGCGGGGGTGGGCCCGGTAGCGCGGGCATTGATGTCTAGGTCGGCGTATGTACCGTCCTCTCGCAAAAGAAGGGTGCAGATATCACCCACCACCCCCTGAGCGCGCATCTTCTTGAGTTCATCGGCATCAAAGTACCCACCGTTATAGACGTGTGACGGTATAGCCCCGCCAAAAGCACCAATACCGAACAGGGCAACGTCCACTGTTTTTTGCACAGCCAGCACCCCGGCGATACTGCGCTCGCACCACATCGCCTGTTTAGTTGCAGCAAAGTCAAAGAAAGCAGGCACCGGAAAATGAATCATCTGAGCCCCGTAGGTTTCAGCGACAGAACCCAAGATAGTACCCGAGTACGGAATACCCGTATGGTGGGCGTTACCCGCCCCGTTGAGCTGTACCACGGTGACATCTTTAAGCAGACGCTTTTTCAGGTACTTTGCCACCTCAGTCACGGTTGATCCCCAAGCAATGCCAGCAACCGATCCCTCTACAATGCAGGAATCAAAAACTTCCGCAGCTACTCGCGCCACCTTCTGCATGCGGGTGATGGGGCTGGCGGACGCATTCACCGACACCACCTGCGCCCGCACCTTGTAACGGTCCATGATTTTCTGCGCCAGGTTATCTTTGGGTCGAAACTCCGCATTAAGACTAATACGCACGATGCCCTCAGCCCGCGCATCCTTCAAAAGCCGGGAGATGCTGGCGCGTGACACCTGGTAGCGGGCGGCGATGGTTTCCATAGTGAGCCCCTGCATGTAGTAGAGGTCAGCCACTTCGTAGATATATTGTGAACGATTGTGCATAGTTTTTATCTTATAGCGCACATTCGTTCATATTGTTAGGGTTGAGCTGACTCACAGGTCAAGATGGTTGCAAGACACTTTTAGAAGCAAAGGAAAGGCATCACACCGTGTACACCACACGTTTCGCCCACGCAAGCCACCTCAACGCAGCTTCACGCCAGCAAGCATTTGACGCCATGACTGATGATGAAGGCGTGGATATTCTGATCATTGGCGGCGGTGTTACCGGCGCTGGCATCGCCCTGGATGCAGCCACCCGCGGGTTACGCACCGCCATTATTGACGCCGGCGATTGGGCAACCGGAACCAGCGCCTGGTCATCAAAGCTAGTTCACGGCGGTCTGCGCTACCTCTATAACCTTGACTTCAAGCTCGTAGCAGAGGCCCTCAAAGAACGTGGTCTTCTGCTAGAGAAAACAGCTCCCCACCTGGTCAAAGCTCAGCCTTTCCTCTGGCCCCTGAAAATGCCCGTGATTGAACGTGCCTACTCGGCCGTTGGAATCGGTATGTACGACGCTATGGCTTATGCAGGTACCCGCGGGCGTCGCACCGTACCCACCCAGAAGCACTTCAGCAAAAAGGGTGCCCTCAAAATCTTCCCCGACATCAAAAACGATGTGTTTACCGGCGCCATTCAGTTCTACGACGCCCGTGTTGATGACACCCGCCTAGTCATCGACCTGGTGCGCACCGCAGCGGGCTACGGTGCTCTGGCGGCTTCTCGCGTCAAGCTCACCAACGTCACCAAAAATAACCTGGGCACCGTCATTGGTGCCGAAGTGCTCAACCGAGAAACCGGTGACACCGCCACTATTAAGGCAAAACACATCATCAACGCCACCGGTGTATGGACAGAAGAAACCCAGTCTATTGCCAACCAGGATGCGGGGCTGGAAGTGCTCGCGTCTAAGGGCATTCACATTCTGGTACCGCGCGATCGCATCAAAGCAACCAGCGGCATCTTCACCATGACAGAAAAATCCGTGCTGTTCATTATTCCCTGGCAACGATACTGGATTATCGGCACCACCGACACCCCCTACACCGAAGACATTAACAACCCGGTAGCTACGTCAAAGGACATTCAGTACGTTCTTGATGAAGCCAACCGCCTACTGGATAACGAACTAACTGCCGACGATATTATCGGCACCTACGCCGGTTTGCGTCCGCTTCTGCAGCCCAAGCTCAAAGAAGGTTCAGAGGCATCTTCTACCAAGGTTTCACGCGAACATACCGTTACCGAGATTGCGCCGGGAATGAGCGCCATCGCCGGCGGCAAGCTCACCACCTACCGCGTCATGGCTAAGGACGCCGTTGATTTCGCTCTCGGAGAGACCGCCAAGCACCGCCCCTGCGTCACCGAATCTATCGAGCTGGTGGGCGCAACCGGTTATCGTGCCGCTGAAGCAGCGCGCTCATCCATCGCCCAGGCACAGGGCTGGAACGATGAGCGCATGACCCACCTGCTCGAACGCTACGGCGCTGAGATCCACGATCTGCTGGCGCTCATTAAAGAGAACCCCGAACTGGGCAAGCCCCTTGAGCACGCACCCCAGTTCCTGCGCGCTGACGTCGTTTTCGGCGTGCGCTACGAAGGTGCCCTGCACCTTGAAGATATCTTGATTCGCCGCGTCCGCCTTGATCTTGAGCAGCGTGACCGTGGCCTAACAAGCGCCGAAGAAATTATCGCCCTCATGAGCGAAGAACTCGGTTGGGACGCCGCCACCGAACAGCACGAGCTAGATACCTACCGCGCCCGTGTGGAGGCTATTGCCGCAGCTGAAACCGAGACCACTGACCGCGCAGCAACCGCTCACCTGAGCAACGCAGAAACTGTAGTTGGCTAACAACAACTACCCCTGGTGCAGCCTGCGGCTCGGCACTATCAGCCGGGTAGCAGGCTACACCAGTGCCAGAAACTGACACTTTTCCCGCTACGCATTCAGCACCGCAAGGCAGACTTATTGCCTAGGGTTTTGAAAATATATTTCTCACTACATAAATATTCTTCACGGTAAGAATCTTTAACGTACAGAGTCGTACAGAAAGGACCGCACATGAGCTTGTCAGCATCAACGCTGGTTGCCGAAGGCGCAACCGCCCTCAAAACAGCAGAGGGCACAGCAACCACCTTGGGAGTTTTCTCTTCAGAGGTGCTAGGAACCGCCGTTCTCATTCTCTTGGGTGCCGGTGTTTGTGCCGCAGTCACCCTGCCCAAATCGGCAGCCAAAAATACCGATTGGCTAACCATCGGCTTCGGTTGGGCGATGGCAGTGTTCGCCGCTGTCTATGTATCAGCTCCTTCGGGTGCCCACCTCAACCCCGCAGTTACCGTTGGCCTTTTTGTAGCAGGTAATGACTTCGCCCCCGGTATCGCTCCCACCGTGCCTAACATGTTTGTTTACTTTGCCGGTGAGTTCTTGGGTGCTTTCGTTGGTGCCTGGCTTGCCTACTTGGCTTTCAAGAAACACTTTGATGAAGCAGAACCCAATACCACCCGCGGTGTCTTCTCAACCGCACCGGCAATCCGCTCCTACGGGTGGAACCTCGTCACCGAAGCTATTGGCACCTTCGTTCTGGTCGGCTTCGTGGTCGCATCAGGTCTCACTCCTTCAGGTCTTGGTCCACTCGGCGTAGCGCTGATCGTTTTGGCAATCGGTCTTTCATTGGGCACCCCCACCGGTTACGCCATCAACCCGGCACGTGACCTAGCACCTCGCATCGCCCACGCCCTCATGCCTATCAAGGGTAAGGGCTCCTCAGACTGGGCATACGCCTGGGTGCCAGTAGTTGGCCCTATCATAGGCGCTACTGCCGCAGCACTGATTATTCCCACCATGCTGGGCATCTAACCTTCTTTCACCCCACCGGGGCGGACGTGTCCACCCCTCAACCCTCCACTCACAAACCGACAAAGGAGTTAAATCATGAGTGAAAAAACCCTCCCCGAACGCAAGAAGTACATCCTCTCAATTGACCAGGGCACCACGTCCTCCCGTGCCATTCTCTTCAATAAGCAGGGAGAAATCGTCTCGGTCGGTCAGCACGAACACGAACAGATTTTCCCGAAAGCGGGCTGGGTAGAACATGACCCCGCAGAGATCTGGACCAACATCCGCAAATCTGTCGGTGAAGCACTCACCAAGGCTGAGGTCAACCACCACGAAATCGCTGCCGTCGGTATCACTAACCAGCGCGAAACCGCTGTGGTGTGGGATAAGAACACCGGCGAACCCATCTACAACGCCATCGTTTGGCAAGATACCCGCACCCAAAAAATTTGCGAGGAGCTCGGTGGCGAAGAAGGCCCCAGCAAATACCATGACATTGTGGGGCTCAACCTTGCCACCTATTTCTCCGGCCCCAAAATCAAGTGGATTCTCGATAACGTAGAAGGCGCCCGCGAAAAAGCTGAAGCAGGCGATCTGCTCTTCGGCAACACCGACACCTGGGTTGTTTGGAACCTCACCGGCGGTGTGGACGGCGGCGTTCACGTCACCGACGTTACCAATGCTTCACGTACCATGCTGATGAACATCCGCACCCTGGAATGGGACGAAAACATCGCCAAGGACATGGGCATCCCCATGAGCATGCTGCCCGAGATTAAGTCCTCTTCTGAAATCTACGGCTACGGTCGCCCCAAGGGTCTACTCAATGGCACCCCCATCGCCGGTATTCTTGGTGACCAGCAGGCAGCGACCTTCGGTCAGGCGTGCTTTGAAAAAGGCATGGCAAAGAACACCTACGGCACCGGTAACTTCATGCTGATGAACACCGGCGAAGAACCCGTCATCTCTGAGAACGGTTTGCTCACCACCGTCGCCTACAAGATTGGCGAGAATAAGCCCGTCTACGCCCTTGAGGGTTCAGTGGCGGTTTCAGGTTCACTCATTCAGTGGTTGCGCGACAATCTCAAGATGATTAATGACGCCTCAGAGTCAGAAGCGCTGGCAACCTCCGTTGAAGATTCGGGTGGCTGCTACATCGTTCCTGCCTTCTCTGGTCTTTTTGCTCCCCACTGGCGTCCGGATGCACGCGGCGTCATCGTTGGTCTGACCCGCTACGTCAATCGCGCCCACATTGTGCGAGCAGCGCTGGAAGCAACCGCTTGGCAGACCCGCGAAGTGCTCGATGCGATGAACGCTGATTCCGGTGTTGAGCTTTCTGAGCTGCGCGTGGACGGTGGTATGACCGCTAATGAGTTCCTCATGCAGTTCCAGGCTGACATTCTGGGTGTGCCCGTTATTCGCCCCAAGGTCATTGAGACCACCGCCCTCGGTGCTGCCTACGCAGCCGGCATCGCTGTTGGTTTCTGGGAGGGTGAACAGGACGTCACCGCCAACTGGTCAGAGGATAAGCGCTGGGAGCCTTCCATGGATCGGGGCGACGTCGAACGCCAGTACCGTACCTGGAAGAAGGCAGTCTCTAAGACCCTGGGTTGGGTTGATGAGGACGTAGATTCCGAGTAACCCCTTGCAGGGAACCAACACAAGAGGTGACCACGAGAAGTGATGGTGACCGTACATTTCACGGTCAGCATTACTTCTCGTGGTCACCTCAAATATGAATGAAACGTTTGTTCCTGTAGAAATCAGTGATACAAGTATGGACGCGCAGTACCCACTCGCTGTTAGGCTGAATATCATGGCTACAGCTTCTTCACTCAAAAACCGTCTGCAAGCCCTCGACGGCAAGCCCTATGGGGCGCTTAGATCTCTCACCGGCAGCTACACTTTTGATGGTTTCACCCTGCGCATCGATCAGGTACAGTCTGATCCTTACGCTCCGCCCTCGCGCGTCCGGCTGATAGTGCCTCTACCCAGCACTCAGCTGCCCAGCGAAGTGCTTGAAACTCGACAGCAGCAGGTAGCGGTGCGGGATTTTATTGCCCGTGATATAGCGGACGCGGTTGCCCACGGTCCTCGTGAGTTTGGCTTTGTGGCACCGGGGCAAGAGATTCTTAATCGTTCCTCGGTAGTTGTTACAGATGAGGTATTGGAAGTTCGTCTAACTTTCGCTTTCCCCGCTGCAGGTAGGCGCGTCAAAGGGCGCCTTGCAGCTGAACTTCTCACCGAAGAGCTAGCTGATCTGGTGCGGTACTCAGCGCTGGGTGCTGATCTTGAGGTGGTAAAGCTACGGGAGCATGTTGCCACCTACACCGATTTTCTGTGGATTCAGCAGCAGCTTGAGGAACGCGGTTTAGTTGCTTTTGTTGCCAATGGTTCGGCGCTGGCGCGGTCTAGCGGTGCTAGTGATACTCCTTCGCAGCGTAATGTGCCTTTCACTAGCCCCGATTCGCTCTCTACCAGTTTCACCACGCCTTCAGGCAGAAGGCTGACAGGTCTGGGAATTGGACAGGGCATCACCCTGATTGTGGGTGGCGGCTACCACGGCAAATCTACCCTTTTGCAGGCGATTGAACGCGGTGTTTATGCCCATGTTCCCGGCGATGGACGCGAGTTTGTGGTTACGGCATCGGCTGCGGTAAGTGTGCGAGCTGAGGACGGACGCAGCGTGGCGGGTGTTGATATTTCCCCCTTTATTGCGGGTTTGCCGGGCGGGGTGTCCACTGAGGTTTTCTCAACGGCTAATGCTTCAGGGTCAACGTCTCAGGCAGCTGGCATCGCTGAGGCTTTGGAGATCGGTAGCAACCTGTTGCTGATTGATGAGGATACCTCAGCTACTAACTTCATGATTCGCGACGAGGCGATGCGAGCGCTTATTAATGCCAGCCACGAGCCGATTACGCCCTTCGTTGATCGGGTGCGGGGCTTGTATGAGGGGGTGGGTGTTTCAACCGTTATGGTGGTCGGTGGCTCGGGTGCTTTCTTTGGGTTGGCTGATACGGTGATTGCTCTCACGGAGTATGTTCCGTCTGATGTGACGGCGCGGGCTCATGAAATAGCGGGGTCGTCCCCTATTACCCGCAGCAGTGGAGATACCGACTTCTGGGTTGATTATCTGAGGGAGCTGCCGCGTTCACCCCGCGGTTTGGGCATGGGTAATGTGCGTAAGCCTCCCCGTGCTAAGGGGCTTCAGACTATTCAGGTAGATAGACAAGAGATTGATGTGCGGGCACTCAGTCAGCTGACAGATGCCGCTCAAACTCAGGCAATAGCACGGGCGTTGCTCCTGGTGGAGAAGAAGCTAGCGCACGACATGTCCCTCGCGCGAGCTGTCCATGAAACCTGCGGTGACCTTGAGGTGAAGGATCTGGATATCCTGGCGCCAGCCCGCGGCGATATGGCAGCTCCCCGCGCGTCCGAACTTATGGGCGCTATCAGCAGGTGGCGTGGAATCAAGTAAACGATGTATCTCGCCCCCCCGTTAGCAACAGTGTGGACTCTCCAGAATTATTATTTGAGTTCTGCAAATCTCTCTATTGCTTGGTCGTAGGCGGCTACAACGTCTGATATTTCTACGATGGGAGGCAGCAGCCCTGCTTCTTGGTGTTCGAGGAGGAACTCGGCAAGGACGTAGGCGGAGGCTTCGCTCTCATCGAGCACGCCGTGGGTATAGTCAGCGGCATCTACCAAATCCAAGAGGGGTTTGGCAACACCGTAGTCGCCTTGCAGGGCTGCTTGGTAGGTGCCGGTACTTTCTAGGGTAATTCCTAGAATGAGTTCTGATGCCATAGCATGCTCCATTTTCTACAAAATTGAATATTATGTTTTCATTCTATAGTTATAGTTACCTCACCGAACAGGGGTTTCCTCGTTGAATTAACAACAACCCTCAGTGCCCCATTTCACTCGCCACTGGCTGAGGTCGTGAAAGAATAGATGTATGCAAGATTCTTCATCAATACCCTCAGCAACCTCAGCCGAGAATGACCGGCAGGTGAGTGAGCGCGTCCACCATACACTGGTAGAAACCCCGCTGGGTCAGATGCATCTTGCTGCTCGTGAGGACGCTTTGATTGGGGCGTGGTTTACGGGGCAGGCGCATTTTCCGGCAAAACACCACTTGGGTGAGAAAGTTGAGCCCAGCCGCCACCCCATTTTGGAGCAGGCAGCGCGTGAGCTCGAAGAGTATTTTGCGAAAGAACGCAAGAGTTTTGAGGTGCCGTTAGCTCCCGATGGAACAGATTTTCAATTGGCGGTCTGGGAGTCACTCAAAGATATTCCTTTTGGCTATACCACCACCTACGGAGCTATTTCTAAAATCGTGGGACCGGGCGCACCGGCACAAGCTGTGGGTCAGGCGGTAGGTCATAATAAGGTTTCTATTTTTATTCCCTGCCACCGGGTTCTCTCAGCAGATGGCAAGCTGACCGGTTACGCGGGAGGGGTAGAACGCAAGCAGTATCTTCTTGATCTAGAAGCACCCAACGCCGCAGAAGAAGGGCGTCTGTTCTAGCGCTGTGAACGATACCCTCTTGGGCGATTCTGACCTCGCCCATCAACCTCACGAGGTTCTGCCAGGCGTGGTAGATTTACCCAACTGGCTCACCGAAAGCAGCAGGTCTTTGGGGTGCGCCAGTTTCAAGTCTATGCCCGCGACGGGGTTACCTGCACACAGCCCCCGCATTATGGGGAAGAAAAAGTCGGTGGAGATGACCTTACCAGGTGGCATTGGAGTAATTATAGCTACTCTAAAACTACCCCTGAGTTAGGCGGAGCGGTGCCCCTACCTGATTGGTTAACGCAGCTGGAGCAAAAGGCAATTGCGGACGCCTACTCCCCAGACTTCGCTCCCAGCTGGCCGCAGCTGCCCGGTAGTGAGGTCAAGCAGTGGGCGCAACAGTACACTCCCGATGTTGCTCTCGTGAACTATTACTCACCGCAGGTATCTATGGGTATGCACCAAGAGCAGGAACGCTCTAGCACTCCGGTAGTTTCTCTTTCTATTGGCAACTCAGCATTTTTTAGGGCGGGAAACACCGAGAACAGAAACCAGCCCTTTACAGACAGATTTGTTGTTAGCTTCTGGGGATTTGTTAGTTTTTTGGCGGTCCCAGTAGGTTCATGTTTCATGGAGTTCCCAAGATTCTTAGCGGTTCACTACCTGACTCCCTCGAACGGGCACGGTTTGATGCAGGGGCGATTCAACCTCTCAACCTCACGTTGCGAGAAACCGGTTTGAACCCCGAGCTTAACGCCAGCAGATAATCGTGGCACCTAGTGTACTGGAAGGACGTTCTTATGACTGAAGAACTTGTGCGGCCTGACTGGGCGCGCACTGATGAGCTGCTGCGCCATTATTACGATACCGAGTGGGGTGTACCCGTTACCGATGAGCGCGGCGTCTACGAGCGCCTGTGCTTGGAGGGATTTCAGGCGGGGCTTTCCTGGCGCACGGTTCTTGCCAAGCGTGAGGCTTTCCGGGAGGTCTTTGCCGGCTTTGTTCCCGAGGTAGTTGCAACCTTTACCGAGGACGATGTTGAGCGTATCGCCGCTGATGCACGCGTTATTAGGCACCGGGGTAAGATTCGGGCAGCTATTTCTAATGCGCAAGTAACCCTTGACCTACGCGAGCACGCTGGCGCTGATGCGAGCGTGCAGGGGTTTGAGATTCCGCGAGTGAGCGGCGACCCGCTGGTGATTGAGCTGGGTTTGCCCGCTCTGGTGTGGTCTTTCAAGCCCGAAGTCACGCCGATTCCGCGCGTCCTTGCCGATATTCCTACTCAGGACGCACATTCGGCAACACTGGCGAAAGCGTTGAAGAAAGAGGGCATGAAGTTCATTGGCCCCACCAGTGCTTATGCGCTCATGGAGGCTATCGGGGTTATCGACACCCACCTGGTTGATTCTCACCGGCGAGGTATCTCAAGGCTTTATGCAGAGTGAGGTGAGGGGCTAGACCGCTACCCCAATGCCCTCGATAATTGATCCCAGCCACCAGGTCCAAAGGAAGGCAAAGGCTAGAGGGATAAAGAGCCAAAGGTAGCCGTAGCGGCGGGTGATGCTTGCGGTAATAATACCCAGCAGCGAGATGAGGGGCACCACGAAAATCAGCATGAGACCGGGGTAGGTTTCAGCTTCACCCAGCCAGGGTCGCACAATATCGTAAGGCACAACGAAGATGGAAAGGTACAGCGCAATATCGAGAACAGCTAACCAGGGAACGAGCTTGCGAAACATAGGCAGAACCTTCTTAACCCCAATATAATAGGTATGACGTTACTTACATATCTTGTAGTACTCACTATGGCAAGTTCTGTGACAACTACGATGACCGGGCTTAAGTAGCTTACTGACAGCTATCCAGGGACATGCGCACGTCACATATAGCGCTGCTCACCGTACACCCAGTAACCTTGCTTTATACACATCCGCACTTACCTTGAAGGATTCTCCCGTGATCTCTTCCCGCAGTTTCGCCGCAGGTATCGTCACCGACCACGACGGAGCAGACGCAGACATCATCGCAGACCTCGCCGGACTACCTCAGCCCTCCTGGGTAGCCATGAACCCACACACACGCTCCGGACACATCGTCTACGCACTCAACAGCCCTGTATGCCTCACCGATGCAGGACACCGCGCACCAGTGAACCTACTAGTACGCGTTAAACAAGGGCTCACAGACATTCTCGGCGGGGTTATCAGCTACGGCGGGAGAATCATCAAAAACCCCACCAACACGGCTCATATGCCCCTCTGGGGCAACACCGAAGCTCTTTACGGGCTCAAAAAGACCTCGCAAGGGCCTCTAGGGAGACGTCGGAGCCCTCCCAGCGCCTCACAGGCAAGCACAGACGGTTCTAGACTCCACCGTGGGACGTAACGTCGCCCTGTTCAACCTCACACGACAATGGGCGTACAGAGCACGCCTGCGGTACACGGACTTCACCGAATGGTCAGAAACCGTCTACGCCTTTGCCTCGATGAAGAACGCCTCTGTGATTGCTGATGAGTTCTCACGTGGTCCGATGAGTGAAGCTGAGGTATCCCAGATTGCTAAATCCATTGCGCGCTGGGTATGGGGCACGATTACACCTGAGCAGACACAAGCAAACCGCAAACGCTGGGCGAAGAGTCTAGCAGAGGGTCGTAAAAAGAAAATGAATGAACGTTTAGAGGTGCTAGAGGTGATGAATAGTGAGCGCTTTTAAGCCTGTTCGCCGGAAATTTACCGCCAGAGAAGCCGCAGAACGTTTAGGGGTAACTACTCGCACAGTTCAACGCCTTATGGCTGAACCTAGAGAACAATACCTAGCCCGTGCAAACACCAAGCGTGAACAGGTAGCGCAGTTACGCACAGAAGGCTTAAGCGTGCGAGCTATCGCGGAGAAATTAGAAATTTCTAAGAGTACTGTAGGACGTTATGTTCAAGAATATGAAAAAATAAATTAGTTATATACACTTCCGGCATCCGCTCCGAAAATACACACGCTTAACTCCCCCCTACCCCACTCAAGGAATATGGGGGAGTCAAATAGTACAATTTAGTGTGCTCTAATCTTTTTAGAGAATACAGCCAGAGAGATACTTGCTATCAGAGATGCTGATAAAATCCACAGATTTCCTTCTCCACGTAACACTGATGGAATCAGGAAAATAGCAACACCCCCCCCAAATGCCTGCCGAAAAAATCATTACAGGAAGTAAAATTTCTTTTTTCATAACGACCTACTTGAAATAAGAAGCTACAGCTGTATCTGAGGCTCCACCAACAGTTGCATAAGCTCCAATACAAGCAATACAAATGCCAGCTCCAACACCCGTTGCGGATGCCGCACAGGCGCCTGAACACGCACCTACAATCAGGTATCCAACAGCTCCAGATACACCCAGAACACTAGCTACACACGCTACTGTGCCGCCTGCTCCCTGCGTTTCTGCAGTAGCCCTGGTTCGGTGATTTTCTGATCTCAGCTCTTCATCTGTCATGTAAGGAACAGTAGTTTCTTCGCTGCTTACAAAATTTCCATTTTGGTATTGCACAATTTTGAAGTTGCTATCTTCGCCCAAACCAATTTGGGTTTCTGAGTAGTCTAAAACTTCATCATTGTTTCCCAGGAGAACTGTAAAGTTACTTAGATAGTTGTATTCTCCATCAATTTTAAAAGTAATAGAGTGACCGATTTTTCCATCGGTGTTTACCTCATATACCTTTGCTTCTCCAAGAACTACTGAAGCGTTGCTAATAATCTCTCCGCTATCAATCTTTGATTTTGTAATAGCGGTGTATTTATCTGCCTTTTCTCCACTCAGCAAGACCATTGAGGTCTTATGTTCAGTTGATTGAGTAGAGCATGTTGTTAAGTCATTCGCTCCTTGCGCAGGCTCAGAAGCAAAAGCGGTTGTAGACAATGAACTGCAAGCTAGTAGAGCGATAGTAGCTCCAGTTGAAATTTTCCTGACGAGGGTCACTGTTCGTCCTTTCGTCCCAGAGTATCTTCACCCTGGTGATTGGCGACACTTAAACCCAATCACACACACTTCAAGTAAGTCAACTTACTACATCACAATTCAATAACAAAACCAGCAAAACACCTAGCCAGACCCACCAAACAGACCTGTGTAATATTTTCCGTCAGGGTGCTAGGCAGCAACACCACCTAACCCACACCCAAACCACCCCGCCGAGCCCTGACGGAGCACCACCCAACTACACGCCCCTAAAAAAACGCAGAACCACCACCCAACACCTCAACCCTCACCCGCGCCACCTCCTCAACACACCTAGCCCGCTCCATCTTGGTCACCTGCTCCCATTCACCAGCCCGCACCTGCCACTGACCCACCAAAGCCTCCAACTCAGCCACACGCTCAGGCAAACCACGCGCACCATGGGCAACCCCCAAACTCCTAGCCCGCGCCTGCACATACCGCTCCTCTAACCCAGCAACCTTCTTCCGCAATCCTTCGACTTCACCAGCGATCTCCTTACGCGCCTTACGCACCTGCCGACCCACAGCCACCATCTGCTCATACTCGGTGTACTCCCGGTTCGCCTGTACCCAGGCAGCAATCTGCTCAAAAGAACCCAGAACCTGCGCTAGATGCACATAGTCCTGCGGTGACATCTCCGTTTCTATCGGTACGCTAGCGCTCTCCCCAATTGACCGGTCTGTACTCGGCTTGGGCAAGCTGAACCAGCACCCGCCCCAACGTTTGAGCTATCTCAACCCGTTCGACACGGGGGATTTTGCGGTCATTGAGGCAAAACCCCAATTCCTTCAACAGGTGAGGAATCGTGGTGGCAGGGTTAGAGCCAAGATAGTCTTTCATCTGCTCTTTACTGGGTTTGATGTAGCGGATGACGAGGGTAGGTTCAGGGGTAATTTCTACTGGGCTCGCGTGTATCAGGCGGACGGGAGTGTTGGTTTCTTGGGCGTATTTGCGGTAGGCTGCTGCGTACTTTCGGCAATTATCGGTGCAGTAAATCGGTGTGCAGCAGGGACCTTTTTCATAGTAGAAAACAGTCTGGCAGTAGGGGCAGGTACGGGCTTCTTCAGTTGGAGTAGATGGTGTTGTCATAGGCGTTATTTTATTTCGTCATGACGATTCTTTTATTATGAATAACTCATAATAGAACTTCCTAAGTCATTCAATGCATGAGGCGTGACAGAAAAACGGCAGCCAAACCCCAAGAGCTTGCGAACAAAAAACGTGAAACGCGCTGCCGATTTCTAGTCCGAAAAACTTTTCGCGGTTACGCACACAAGACCAGTGCACCTGTGCAAAAAACCGGCGTGAACCCGTGAGGAACGAACAAAGGGGGGCACAGCCGGGTTTTTGCACGGGTGAATGCGTCGCCTGTAGCGCAACCGAACAAGAGCTACTAGGGGTTAGGGGTTTTGCTCTTGTGCTTTGAGAACCTTATGCGCAGTAGGACGCGGGCACTTTCCCACCAGCACCCCTTTCCATGCGAGTTCTTCAAGGTCTACCCCGTAGTTCTTGGAAGGTCATTTCTAAATCATCAAAGAAAGCACCTATCAGCGAGTCGGCGCCTTGGTCTACTCGTTCGCGCCATGGTGAGAGCATCAGCGCCAGTTGTTCCACAACCGGGGAACTTTTGAGGGTTGACTCAAAGACTGCACAGCACAGCGCACCTGCTCTTGAATCTTGTCTTCATACGACTGGTGGGAATCGCTTTGTAGGTCAGATTGCTGGGGTCACTGGGTGGGTGGGGCTGGGGGCAGGAAGTTCCGCGAATCTAGGGTAACTACCTGATTAAATAATTTCGTACTTGGGACATGCCGGGATAAATCAACCTGGGACAGCCCCCACCATGCTTGACTAAACCCATGAGCTTCGAGGACATCTTCCCCCAACACTGGCTACCGGCAAAGCCACTATGCGCTAACCGCAAAAACGGCAGCTACAAACGCCAGACTCGTGAACGCGCTCTCGAACACGCCTACATCGAAACAAACCCACTAGCCATGCAGTCACTGATTGCCAGCGCATCCATTCTGTTTTTAGCTGCGTGCTCATCAGAATCTGATGTACCTGCACCCACTACCCAGTCAGTTTCGCCCAACGCTTCCGCCTTTGCCCAGCGCGACAGCTAGCAGCAGTTCCGCCAAGCCCACCCCGTCTTCAGTTCCAGCTGAATCACCCTCACCCACTGTTGTAGAGCAAAGCCCCGCTGAAACTCCAGTCAAAGCGGTTAACCCGCCGGCACCCTCCGTTACCGCAGGCACCAGCTGCGGCCCCAGCAACACCGGGCGCACCACCCTCGTCCTCGCTGAAGGCAGCGCACCCTGTAACGAAGTACAGCAGACCTTCGCTGACTTTAACGCCCAGTTTCAAGGCGGCATTGCCCCCGTTACTATTGGCGATTACACCTGTCGCTCCTACACCCCCGAAGACACCAAAATCAATGGTCGTACCGTCTCGTGTACTGGCAAGGGCAACAGGCTAGAGGCAATGACTGTTTACCCCCTGGGCGGTACACCTTTGGCGGCTGAGAGTTACTACACTAGCCGTGGCGATGTCTATTTCAGGGCTCAAGGTATTGGCTGCCACATTGGTGATTTTGGCGTAGATTGCGAGCGCCCCAACCTAGATGATCCGATGAAGGGCGTCATACAGTTCTTTGGGCACAGTAAGCAAGGCATTCCAGTCATAGGAAGCGGTGGTGGCAATCCCGGATCCACCCCCTACTATGATGGTACGACCCTCTCACCGGGTCAGAGCATCTCAGCATTCGGTAGCGCCTGCGTCGTTGATCCCACCTACGTGACCTGCACCAACGGTTCTCAGCAGCTCTCAGCTAACGCCACTGAATTCATTCCCCAGTAAATTTACCTGTCAGAATCGCAACACACAGATAAAGACCTCGTTCCCCTATTGTAGGGAATCGGGGTCTTTACTGTATATCGTTCTTTACGCCAACCTCTTGACGAGCACCACGCTGTCTTCGAAGGTCATGGGTTCAGGGTTGCCGTGGTGGGTGCCTTGCCGCGTCCAGATATCGGCGGTGATGACCTGCCATTCATCAGGAGCCAGTTCGAGAGCGGCAAGATCGTCTTGAGGTTGCGGGAACATCGCCCGATCGAAGTCTTTTTCGACCCCAGAGGGCGGGGCGGCATGGGCGGTAATCAGCAGGTGACCGCCCACGGCTACAGCCTGAGTGGCGCGCTGAAGAATCTCTGCGCGGTCAAGTGCTACCGGTGATTGCAGAAAGGACGCACTCACCAAATCGTAGTGTTTACTGGGTTGCCAGATGCTCAAATCAGTAATGAGAAACTCGATTCGATCTGCCAACCCGTTGCGCTGAGCGGCTTCGTGCGCTCTGCTCACCGCTGTTGCCGAGAGTTCAAGCCCGGTGGCGTGCCAGCCCTGTGTAGCTAACCACAGCACGTCCCCGCCTTCACCCGAGCCAAGGTCAAGGGCGCGTCCTGCAGGTAGAGAAGCCGCAACTTTTTCGAGAACCGCGTTAGCATTGCCCGACCATATGCGATCAGAAGTGCCGTAGCGTTGCTCCCAGAACTCTTGCGGATTCATGGTGGGGTCTATATCGTGCATTGACATGGGGTGCGCCTTTCGTGAAGTCTCAAACAGGGGTAAAGCAATGGCAGGGTTTCAGAAGTGAAGCCCTGCCATTGTATCTATATAAGCCAACGCAGGTTTCCCCGTATCAGGGTGAGATGCCAGTAAAAATGAACTATTTTGGTGTCACAAAAGCAAAATAAAACCACATGGCGTGAGATTGTGCATGATTCGATTTTTATCTTATGAACCCGCTTACAAAGCAGAGTGACTAAGTACATCATGAGACCCTGCTCAGCCACGGTAGCCGCCGGAGTCTCCTATGAGAAAAACCTCCCTTGAAGATTTTCGCCATAGCCACTATTCATTCCCCAAGCACTCGTCGGTTCAAGCAGCGGAGTTGGTGAAACTTCGGTGACTTTCCACAAAACATCAGCTCTGTTTATCGCTTATCTCACACCCACACTTCTATACTGAGATTTTGGAACCGCTTTGACCGCACCTCACTACCTTCACGAAAGAAGACTATGAGTTACACACCCCGCTGGCGCCGTTTCATCTCGGTAACAGCCCTCGTTTCAGCTACCTTTGTGGGTACCTCCACTCTGGCAACCGTACCCACCGCTTTTGCCGCAGAAACTCTTACTATCGCAGAGATTCAAGGAACCGGCGAAACAAGCCCCGTCGCATCCAAAGAAGTAACAACCACCGGCATTGTTACCGCGGTCTACGCAACGGGCGGTCTCAACGGCTACTTCATTCAGACTGAAGGTTCAGCATCACTGGATTTCACTCCCGGCGCGTCTGACGGCGTATTCATTTACTCTCCCGATACCGCCTCATCTGTAACCCACGGCGATTTAGTGACCGTCACCGGCACCGTCTCGGAATACAAGGGGCAAACGCAAATTTCTGTGAAAAACGGTGGGCTCACCATTCTCAGCAGTGGTCACAGCCTACCGGCTATCACCGGGGTACTCCCCGAGGACGCGAGCGCCCGCGAAGCCCTTGAGGGCATGCTGGTACAGCCTACCGGGTCTATTACTGTCACCGATAATTACGGCGCTAACCGCTACGGTTCTTTCTCTTTAGTAAACGGTGAGAAGCCCTTGCGCACGGCAACCGATGTGGTGGCTCCCGGCGCTGCTGCTATTGAGTACGAGGCAGCAAATAAGGCTAAGGCTTACGTTCTTGATGATGGTTCTACCGCGGATTACACCCGAGGTGGTTCCTCAACCCCTGTTCCCTACATTGGCACCGCGACCCCCTTGCGGGTGGGTGCGTCCGCCACTTTCGCCAAGCCCGTCATTATGAGTTTCAGCTTTGGCGCATGGACCTTGCAGCCCACTGCCCCGGTGAGCGGGAAAACCGCTGACAGTGACTTGCCGGTGAGCTGGACTAATACCCGTGAAGCTGCCCCCGATGCTGTGGGCGGGGAGTTAAGCATTTCTAGCTTCAACGTTCTCAACTACTTTTCAACCACCGGTGATGAGCTGACCGGTTGCAAGTACTACACTGACCGCGAGAAGAACCCGATTACTGTCTCGGGTGGTTGCGATGCCCGCGGTGCTGCAAACCAGGAGAACTTTGAGCGTCAGCAGGCAAAAATTGTAGCCGCAATCAATACCCTTGATGCTTCGGTAATTTCCCTAGAAGAAATCGAAAACTCAGCTGTTTTTGGCAAGGACCGTGATGAGGCGCTGAATACTTTGGTGGCAGCTCTCAACGCCGCTGCGGGTAGCGAGAAGTGGGCAGCAGTTGCTTCGCCTGAGAAGCTACCTTCATCTGAGGACGTCATCCGCACCGCTTTTATCTACCAGCCTACTGAGGCGACCCCGGTGGGTGAATCTGAAATTCTCACAGACACCGCAGCCTTTAACAATGCTCGCAAGCCTCTTGCTCAGGCTTTTAAGGCGTCAACTGCTGATGATAATGACGAGATTTTCGTTGCTATCGTCAATCATTTCAAGTCAAAGGGATCAGGTTCTGGCGTCAATGCTGACTCGGGTGACGGGCAGGGTGCTTCTAATGCCTCCCGCGTTGCTCAGGCAACCGATCTCGTGAAGTTCGCGGAGGCGCAAGAAGCCAAACACAAGACCCAGAACGTGGTACTGCTTGGGGATTTCAACGCCTATACGCAAGAAGATCCCATGCAGGTACTTTATAAGGCAGGCTACGTTAGCCTTGACACTACCTTTGATGCGGGGCATACCTACCTCTACGGTGGACGTACCGGCTCACTCGATCACGTCCTGGCATCCGGTGATTTCATTGATAACTTCACTGACGCCGATGTCTGGAACATCAACTCGGTAGAATCTATCGGTTTGGAATACTCACGTTTCAACAACAACGTCACCAACCTTTACGCCCCTAATGCTTACCGTTCCTCTGATCACGACCCGCTGATTGCTGGTTTCAACCTCTCTAAAGAAAACCCTGCACCGCTAGTTTTCACCGACGTTGTTGAGGGCGATCAGTTCTACACCGAGATTATGTGGCTGGCTCAGCGTGGCATCACCGCCGGCTGGGCAGACGGCACCTTCCGCCCTGTTATGGGTGTAGACCGCGCTACGATGGCGGCGTTCTTCTACCGTCTGGCGGGTTCACCGAAGTTTGATGCACCAGCAACCCCCAGCTTCAGTGATGTGCCTGTAGATCACCAGTTCTACACAGAGATTGAGTGGTTCTACGCTCAGGGCATTACTACCGGTTGGGGCGAAGGTACCTTCCGCCCGGACGCTCCCGTGAACCGTAACTCCATGGCGGCTTTCTTCTACCGCTGCACGGGCAGCCCCCTCTACGTTGCGCCGGTGAACTCATCGTTCGTTGACCTACCCGAGCGCGCACCCTTCTACAAGGAAATTTCATGGTTGCGTGCGCAGGGCATTACTACCGGCTGGGCAGACGGCACTTACCGCCCCTACCAGCCTATTGAACGCGCCGCGATGGCAGCTTTTATCTACCGCTACAGTGACAACGTACTCAACGAGTTCTAAAACGAGATGTGTTCTCAGTGGCTTAGTTTAAGTTGCTGAAGGATGCAGAGATAAGTAAAGACTGCTTCCCCGATCCCTCAACTATCTGGTTCAGCTCGGGGAGCAGTCTTTTTCTCTCTGTACCCACCAAAACTAAGTAGTTTCGGTTAAGATTACCTTCTTTAGGTGGAGGCTTCCTCTACGCGGGCTGGCTGTGCCAGCCGTTTGTGCTGGCGGTGCTCACGCGCCGGTTTGTGGAGTCCATGCCGGGTGCCCCGGTCTTTCATACGCGCACCGGCGGTTTCATCTCAGATTCGAATCTGCGGCGCATATAGCGGCAAGCCGCTGTGAGAAGGTTTGAGGGCGTGAAATTCTCGGACTACCGTAAGGCGGTGGCGACGTTTATTGAAAGGGCTGAGGGTATGGACGCGGTAGGTAAGGCGCTGGGACACTCGTCACCTGAAATTACGCGCCGGTACTATGTGCAGCGCGAAGCTGTGGTTGATTTTCGTCAGGTTTTGGGAGTGGTTGCGCTGTAGGTTTGTTTTGAAAGTGGCAGGTAAATGGCGGGTGAGGTCTTTTTTGGGTACTAAAAAAGCCCCTCCCGACTAGGTGTTTATCCTAGTGGGATGGGCTTTATTTGTCGGGTTGACAGGATTTGAACCTGCGACCCCTTGACCCCCAGTCAAGTGCGCTACCAAGCTGCGCCACAACCCGATTGTGTTTCTCCCAGTGGGCTAACCCCTGAGCACTCATACCACTATACTCACCTTAAAACAGCTTCGCAAATCAAAATTCGCTTTTTTGAGGTTTTCAGGCGCGTTCTGCATCACATTTACTCTGGTTTAGGGTTGACGCCCCTCCAGAGCTCTGCATCTCTGCCTATGCAGAGACAGTAAAAAGCCCGCGTCCGCACCTGTACCAACCGGTCGGACGCGGGCTTTCACCTCACACGGTAGCTACCGCAGCAAGCCACTAGCGAGATGAGCGCTTACCACCAGATTTACCGGACTGGCGCTCCCCCAGTGAGCGGCGTTCACGCACGCGCATGGTGACTTCAATCGGAGTACCGGTGAAGTCGAAAGTCTCGCGCAAACGGCGGGTGATGAAACGGCGGTACCCCGGATCCAAGAACCCGGTGGTGAACAGAACAAACTTGGGCGGACGCGATGACACCTGGGTACCAAAGAGAATACGGGGCTGCTTACCACCGCGGACGGGGTGCGGGTGGGCAGCAACGATCTCACCCAAGAAGGCATTCAAACGACCGGTGGGAATACGTGAATCCCATGACTCCAGGGAGTGTTCCAGAGCCGGTACCAGCTTATCTTTGTGCCAACCGGTCTTCGCAGAGATGTTGACGCGCGGTGCCCACGCTACGTGCGCCAGGTCGCGGTCGATTTCACGTTCCAGTAGTTCACGGCGATCCTCATCGAGGGTGTCCCACTTGTTATAAGCAAGCACCATCGCACGACCCGAATCAATTGCCATCTGAATGATGCGAACGTCCTGCTCAGAAATCGGCTCAGAAACATCGAGCAGCACCACAGCTACCTCGGCGCGCTCAATAGCGGTCTGGGTACGCAAGGACGCATAGAAGTCAGCGCCCTTTGCCATATGCACGCGGCGGCGGATACCCGCGGTATCCACAAAACGCCAGGGGCGATCACCCAAGTGAACGATTTCGTCCACGGGGTCACGGGTGGTACCCGCCAGATCGTTAACAACGGCACGTTCTTCGCCGGCAATCTTGTTCAGTAGTGATGACTTACCGACGTTGGGGCGACCGATGAGAGCAACACGACGGGGGCCGCCGCGCACCTCGGGGGCAGCGAACTGGGAGTGCTCCGGCAGAACTTTGAGCATCGCGTCCAACATGTCAGCAAGACCGCGACCGTGCAAACCTGATACGGGGAAAGGCTCACCCATACCCAGTGACCACAGGCTCGCGATTTCGGGCTCTTGGTGACCATCGTCGATCTTGTTAGCGATCAGGATGATGGGCTTGTCTTCGCGGCGCAGCATACGCACGATTGCCTCATCAGTTGCGGTAATACCGACCATGGCATCGACAACCAGCAGTACCACGTCAGCGCCAGCCACAGCGATTTCAGCCTGAGTTGCGACCTGAGCGTCGATGCCCTTTGCATCAGCCTCCCAGCCACCGGTATCAACCAGGGTGAAGTCTTTGCCAGAGTGCTCTGCCTTGTAGGAGACGCGGTCGCGGGTAACACCCGGCTTGTCTTCAACCACAGCTTCACGGCGACCCAAAATACGGTTAATGATGGTTGATTTACCGACGTTGGGGCGACCCACAATAGCCACTACGGGGTTAGCGAGGTCATCGTCCTCTTCTTCAGCGCCAAAGCCCCAGCTCTTGAGCAGCAAGCGGTCTTCTTCATCAAGCTCATAATCTTCCAGACCAGCACGCAGGGCCTCTGCTCGCTGGTTGGCAGTTTCTTCATCAATTTCGGCTAGACGCTCGGTAACATCGTCATCGCCGCCACCAAGAAACTTATCTTCGTAGTTATCGGTACTCATTTTTCTAAGTGCCTTCTTTCTAACTGTGCTTTTGTAAAAACGCGGAGGTCTTTATCTAAGTGAGTGTGAGGTACGGACGCAGTTCTTTAGGCGCCGCGTGCCTCTTCGACCGCTGCGATCACCGCTGCAATGGTCTCTTCAAAATTCAAATCTGAGGAGTCGATAAGGGTCACTCCGGGTGCTGCCTCGGTGAAGTTATTGACCTTAGAATCCTTAGCGTCGCGGGCTGATACCTGCGCCGAGAGCTGCTGGGTGCTCTGAGTGCCGCCCAACTGCAGTCCGCGGCGAGCCAACCGAACCTCTTCTGAGGCGGTAAGCAGAATACGCGCATCCGCATCGGGTGCCACTACGGTAGTGATGTCGCGCCCCTCAGCCACCATACGGTAGCCGGAGTTCTTCATGGCATCGCGCTGCATACGAATCAAAATATCGCGTACTGCTCGCTTGGATGCCACCGCCGATACATTCTCTGAAATAACAGGCTCGCGAATGGCATCGACAACATCTACACCGTCTACCTCGATAATCTCAGCATCGGGAGTAGTGCCCTGCGATAGGGGAAAGTTCTGTGCCGCTTCGGCAACCGCTGCCTCATCTTCAAGGTCTACCTTTTGAGCGAGGCAGTACCAGGTGAGGGCGCGGTACATAGCACCGGTATCAAGGTAGGCAAGATTGTAGTGCTGTGCCACAGCTTTAGCCACTGATGATTTACCAGAGCCCGAGGGGCCGTCCATCGCAATGACCAGGCGATTGCCGTAAGCGCTCATGTGTTATTCCTCGTATCGTTGTGTTCTTTACCCTTAGTTTATAGGGTTTTAGTGTCGGCGGTAGGCAAGCTATCAGCCGTAGATTCAAGCGAACCCTCGGTGCGCGTTACCTATTAGCGCACAACTTTCCAGCCGCGCTCGATGAGATCCTCAACGAGCTTTTCGTGTTCGTTAGGGTTGACCGAAAGCTCCGCTAGACCCACCGGCTGACCGGGTGAGTGTTCGAGCCTGAGATCTTCAAGGTTCACACCAAGTTCGCCGATTTCAGCAAGTAGGCGAGCGATCTGACCGGGGGTATCATCCACCAGCACCGTCATCTGAGCAAAAGCCGCTGGAGCACCGCCATGTTTACCGGGAATGCGTTTGACACCGTTATTACCCTCGCTCATCAGCTGTGCAAGATTCAAACGAGCGCCCACTGCCGTTGGTGCTTCAAGGGTGCTGATGAGACGTTCAAGATCTTTGCGTACCCCGTAAAGGGTCTCAACGATTGGCTGGGCGTTAGCTGCAAGAATTTGTACCCACAAACCCGGGTCGCTGCCGGCAATACGCACCGTATCGCGCAGCCCCTGCCCTGCCAATCCGAGGGCGTACAGGGGGGTATCTTGCAAACGCGATGCGAGTAAAGAGCTCATCACCTGCGGCACGTGACTAATCAATGCCACCGTTTGATCGTGTTCGTAGACATCAAGGTGGGTGACCGTCGCACCCAACTCAACGGCGAGATTGACAGCTTTTTTCACCGCGTCAGGACGCACCTGCTCATGCGAGCAAATAACCCACGGCATCGAGGTAAACAGCTCACCGCGGGCGGCAACGGGCCCTGACTTTTCGCGTCCTGCCATCGGGTGAGTACCCACGTAGCGGCTGGCATCAGCAGAGGAAGCCAGCACAGCCTCTAAGATGGGAGCCTTCACCGAAGCAATATCAACCACCAAAGCACCGGGGTAAACATTGAGCGCGTCAATGACGATTTCAGCGGTGATATCAGGCGGAGTTGCCACGACCACCAGAGCAGGCTCTGACACCGGCAGGTTGTTCAAGGATGCATCACGTACTGAAGTGCCTGCACCAATATCTTGGGCAACCGCTTCAGTGGTGGGCGAAGTATCTTGAACATAAACCTCCACCCCAAGGGCACGCAGGGCAATGCCAATGGAGCTTCCCAGCAACCCCGCACCAATAATGCGTACGGGACCTTCAACGGTTGAAAAGCCTTCGTTCATTACATTCCTACAGAGGCGAGTAGCTCACCAATTTCAACCTTGGAAAGGTTGCGAATAGTGCCCTGCTTCTGTGAGCCCAAACGTACCGGGCCCATCTGCACACGGACGAGCTTCTCGACGGGGTGACCCACAGCTTCAAACAGGCGGCGAACAATGCGGTTTTTGCCCGAGTGAATAGTCACCTCAATAAGAATATGACCGGGGGTTGAGTCAATAAGCTTGAAGGAGTCTACTCGTGAAACGCCGTCCTCAAGGCGGATGCCCTTCTTCATCGCCGCGCCGATGCCCTGTTCCATGGGCCCGGGAACCTGCACCAGATAGGTCTTGGGCACTTCATAAGAAGGGTGAGTGAGGCGGTTAGCCAGTTCGCCGTCGTTGGTTAGCAACAGCAGACCTTCGGTTTCAACGTCGAGACGGCCCACGTGGAAGACGCGCTGTGACATTGATTTGCGCAAGAAATTCGAAATATCGGGGCGGCCATCGGGATCTCCCATGGAAGAGACAACGCCGGTGGGCTTGTTCAGAACCATGTAGATCAGTTTGTCGTTAGTCTGAATACGCATGCCATCAACGTGAACCTCTACCTTATCGGCATCGACGCGGACGCCCAGCTCAGTCACAGTTTCACCGTTGACGGTGACGCGACCTTCTTCAATCATCTGCTCACACACGCGGCGTGAAGCAACACCTGCCTGCGCCATCAGCTTCTGCAAGCGCACACCATCGTGATCGTAAAACTCGTAGTGGTCAACCGGCGCATTCTTCGGACGACGCGGGCGATGGGGACCTGCGTAGTTATCGTTGCGCTGGTGATTGTAATTGGGGCGGTACTCGCCGCGCTCTGAAGCGAACGCCGGGCCCGAGCGGAAACCGCGTGAAGCCCCGCTCTTACCGGCGCCACCCTTAGCACCGGGCTTACCCCCCTTAGAGCTAAAAGCTTTGCCCGCACCGGGCTTACCGGATTTACCGGGTTTGCCAGGCTTGCCAGGCTTACCGCCACCGCCACCGAAACCGGTGCCGCTTGAGCCGAAGCCAGCGCCACCGCGCGCGCCGCCTTTACCGCGTCCGCCCGCACCGGGCTTACCGCCGCGGAACTCGTTATTCTTGCCAAAACCACGACCAGCGCCACCGCGTCCGTGATTACCTGAACCGCTACCTGAACGTCCTTGTGCCATGAGAAATAATGTCCTTTATCTTCTAGAATGTGCTGTCATTATCAGCGCAGTAATTTTTCAAAATTGAGAGTGAATAAAAAATTATTTAGGAGCTTGCCACTTCAAGATCGGTCAAATCTGGCAGTAGCGGAGCTAACGGGGGCAGCTGCTCAAGGCTCTCGAACCCTAGCCGTTCAAGCAACGCACCAGTGGTGATGTACTGGCTTGCACCGCTACCCTCTTCGGGTACTGTTTCTTCGATGAAGCCGCGCTGTTTGAGAACCCGAAAAGCAGCATCGACGCTGGTTCCTCGCACCTGCGCCACATAGGCGCGCGTTACCGGCTGCTGATAGGCAATCACTGCCAACGTTTCAAGCTGGGCGCGGGTAAGTTTTTTCGCTTGGGAACCGGTCACAAACCGGGCAACCCAGGGTGAAAAGTCAGCGCGAGCGAACAAACGCCAGCCGCCATTGATGCGTCGCAGCTCAAACCCACGAGGTTCACAGGCGATGCCGCGGACATCTGTTCCCCCGTTGTAATCGATGTAAAGCTCATCGAGGGCTGTCTCTACAGCTCGTTCGCTAACCAAGAGCGCCGCAGCGAATTCCCGCGTGCTCACCGGAGTGGATGCAACCGCCAAAATCGCTTCAACTGCACTTTTCACACCGCCGGGCACCATCTCAACCTTCGCAGTCATATCTGCTGAGGCAGCATGTACGCTTTCTTGATGACGGGCGGATGCGTAAGCATCAGCCTGGTCAGGAGCTGCCCAAGGATTCTCGGGGGCTTCATCTACCACCGGTTCATCAGGTGTCTCTGAAACCCGCGAATGCTCATCAGCTTCTGCCTCTTGCTGAGAGGCAACCTCTGCCGTAGCATCATCGCCATCAGGTGCCCAGTACCCGAGATTCACCAAAGACTCATCATCACGGTTAAATTCTTGACCGGGATAAATACTCATCCTCGAACCTCCTCTACAGCGTCTTGGGGCATCGGCGCCCTGCGTACCAGAATCTCACCCAGCGGTTTATCTTGATCCAGCTCAACCACACGATTGCGGTAGAGCTCAAGCAGAGCAAGAAAACGCACCACTGCGATCTCTAATTCTGAGGACTCTTTCGCGAGTTCTTCAAACGGCAGACTCTGTTGGTTTTCTAAAGCTCGCACGATATTTTCTTCTTCACGAGCAATAGTGGTCAGAGGCTCCCGCAGATGCTCAGTGTCAACTACGGGCTGAGATTCAGCAAGTTCCGCTAAAGGATCATGCGAGGCTAGCGCTCGATGGGCAACGGACGCAAACTCCTGGGGTGTTATATCGAAAACAAGCTCAGGCAAAGCGCGAGCAAAACGTTCTTCTAACACCACATCACGAGCAAAACGCTCAGCTTCAGCACCCATACGCTGATCCAAAATATCGGCAACTTCTTTATACGCGCGATACTGAAGCAGACGAGCAAACAGCAAATCTCGAGCTTCTAAAGCAGCAAATTCGCTGGCAGTTTCAGGTTCTTTAGAAGGCAACAAACGCGCTACCTTGATATCAAGCAAGGTAGCAGCAGTAACAGTAAACTGGCTAGCTATATCAAGAGCTTGAGTACTAACGGTGGTGTAGAGAGGCTGAATAAAAGTCAGAAATTCATCAGTCACCTGCGATAGAGCAACATCAGTAACATCAAGTTTACGACGTGAGATAAGGTGCAACAAAAGATCAAAAGGACCCTCAAAATTGCCCAAGTGTAAGGTGAATTCCACACCCGATTCACCGGTTGCCTGCGGTGCCATCACGGCAGCGTCTAAATGTGCGCTCATGCGTAGTACGCGCGTCCTTCTATCTTCAAAATCTCACGACTTGCTGTATATGATTGTGCCCTGCAAAGTTTTCTTTTTCAAGGCATGGGGTTCATTAGCTGCGCCACGTACCCCGCGTACGCTCTCACACAGCGTGGAAAAAGAACGTTTTCACGGCATCCTAGCCCAGCAGTTTCGATTCCCAGCACCACTTGCACATGCCAGCGTCAAAAAATAAGCCTTGCTATATTCTACACAAACGTGTACAGTTGAGACTTCGTTCAAGGCATGCACTTAGCACGGCGCCATGATTCGAACCGTAAACACTTACCACTTTGTATCTACCGCTACCTGCACGGTTTATCAGCAGGTCACCAGCCTCTTGCAAAACACGATAAAAGTTCGTGTTTTTCTGGCAACCGAGTATCCAAACATTCCTTTCGTATTAACCGCGGTTTTCATTGGTGCTCATATGCGCTCGCTACTGTGAACAGTACGAGCTTCACTTGATACACGCACTGCGTAGTGCGTATCTATACATACCCCCGAGAACCTCATCGACGAAGCGTGCCTCGGGAAAATATTTGAGGAGACTTATTTTGACTACTACCACTTTTGAAACTTTAGAACACAGCGTTCAGGCGAACACCGCTAACCTGCGGCAACTGGTTAACCACGCTGAAAACATGATTCGCACCGCTGTGCCCATGCTCGATAACGTATGCGATGCTGATGCCGATTTCGCTCAGCGTGTGCTCGATGTTGAAACGTCCATGGTGTTGCGTGCCCTTGAAACCGGCAAGATCACCCTGATCGAAAACGAACGCGCTCAGTTACGTCAGAACATCTACGTGCGTCCTGCTATCTCGCAGTTCTCACCCGCTGAATTTACTCTCAGCTTCGAGAACTCACTCTCGGCACGTAGCGCCATCTAAAACAAGCACTTTTCGGCTCTCAAAGAGCAAAAACCAGCGGGGCAATCTTCACACAGAAGATTGCCCCGCTGGTTTTAGTGGACTGCTTGATACCTAGAAGTTAGGGCGCTCCACCACGAGAAATCAGCTCACGCGCCAACTGGCGGTAAGCCTCAGCGCCGGGATGGTTTGAAGCGTAAGAAAGAATAGGCTCAGCAGAAACAGAGGCATCGGGGAACTTCACGGTTCGCTTGATAACTGTGTCAAACACCTTATCGCCGAAAGCATCGATAATGCGCGCCAGCACCTCTTTAGAGTGCAGGGTGCGTGAATCAAACATCGTCGCCAGAACACCATCAATCTGCAGCTTGGGGTTGAGGCGGTCTTGTACCTTTTCAATGGAGTCAACCAACAGAGCCACTGCGCGCAGAGCAAAGAACTCACAAATCAAGGGGATAATAACGCCGTGGCTAGCGGTGAGCGCGTTGACGGTCAGCAGACCCAAAGAAGGCTGGCAGTCAATGAGAATAACATCGTATTCGCTCTCTACCTTGCGTAGAGCCGATGCCAGTACCTGCTCGCGAGCCACTTCATTCACGAGCTGAACTTCAGCAGCTGAGAGGTCAATATTGGCAGGTAACAGGTCAATATTCGGGGTTTCAGTAGGCTGAATGACCTCGTGAATATCAACTTTGCGGTCCATCATCACGTTGTAGACCGTCAAATCAAGTTCATGAGGGTTGGCACCAAAACCAGCTGAAAGAGCGCCCTGCGGGTCAAAATCTACCAGCAGCACCTTTCGTCCTGCCTCTGCCAGTGCCGCACCCAAGTTAATGGTGGAGGTCGTCTTACCGACGCCACCTTTTTGGTTCACCATAGAGATGATGCGCGCAGGACCGTGCGACTGCAACGGAGCGGGATCAGGGTAAACACGCACAGGGCGACCGGTGGGACCTAGCTCTTCAGCGCTCACACTATCAGTCACAATTTTCACCTTCATTTTCAGATCGGGCAGTAATCACTGAATACCAGTTTATATGCACAAAGACTAATAGTGAGAACGTGAAGGCTCCCAGCACAAAAAGCGCCAGAACGTTTTGCGTTGAGAGCCCTCACAACCACTGCGCCAAAAAGGCTTATCGCGAGCGCATGGTCGCAAGCAGTCCCTCTAGTACAGAAGAATCTTCGATGGTCGAGGGTATCTTGTAATCGAGTCCGTCTGCCATTTCGCGCATGGTTTTGCGTAGAATCTTCCCCGAACGTGTTTTGGGTAGAGCCTCAACGATGCAGACTTCCTTGAAATCTGCGACGGCGCCCAGTTCGTGGCGCACCTTGGCAATGAGCTCCTGGGTGAGGGTCTCTGCATCAATGCTCGCCCCTGTTTTCAGTACCACGTACCCGCTAGGACGTTGCCCCTTGAGGGAATCGGCAACACCAATCACAGCGCATTCAGCGATAGCAGGATGCGACGCGAGGATTTGCTCCATCTGACCGGTTGATAAACGGTGCCCCGAAACATTGATTACGTCGTCGGTTCTACCCATCACGTAAACGTAACCGTCATCGTCAATATAGCCTGAGTCTCCCGTTGCGTAGTAACCGTCGAATGTCTCCAAGTAAGAAGAACGGTAGCGTTCATCGTTTCTCCATAAAGTGGGCAGGGTACCCGGCGGCAGAGGTAGCTTCAGGGCGAGATTGCCTTCTTCATTGCTTCCCACTGGTTCACCCAAAGGATCAAGTACCTGCAGGTTATAGCCGGGCACCGCAACAGAGGGAGATCCCGCTTTGACGTCCATGGGTTCAAGACCGCGAAGATTAGCGCAAATTGCCCAACCAGTCTCGGTCTGCCACCAGTGATCAATCACGGGCTTGTTGAGCTTTTCGTGAGCCCAATGATAGGTTTCGGGATCCAGACGTTCGCCTGCAACAAAGAGTGTTTCTAAAGTATCAAGGTCGTACTTCTTAAGTAGCTCAGCCTCAGGATCAGCCTTACGAATAGCGCGCAAAGCGGTGGGAGCGGTGAAGAGAGCCTTGACCCCGGCTTCCTGAGCAACCCTCCAAAAAGCACCTGCGTCCGGAGTACCCACGGGTTTACCTTCATACATCACAGAGGTAACCCCCGCTAACAGAGGCCCGTACACAATATAGGAGTGACCCACTACCCAGCCAATGTCAGAGGCTGTCCACATCACGTCCCCGGCATCGAGGTTGTAAATGTTCTTCATCGACCAGTGCAGGGCAACGGCGTGGCCACCGTTATCACGAACAACGCCTTTGGGTGTCCCTGTAGTACCTGAGGTGTACAGAATGTAAAGCGGATCGGTGGCCTTAACAGTGACAGGCTCTACCGCAGATGCGTTCTGTATTTCCTGTTCCCATGAAAGCCACGCGGTTCCGTTTGTTTGAGCGCGGGCGTTCTCAATCGTATGTTCAAAACCTGCGCGCTCGTAAACCACCACGGTAGAGGGTTTTACGCTGCTACTTTCAATCGCGCTTTGCACTGCGGGAATATACTCGATTGAGCGCTTGGGCTCAAGACCACCCGATGTGGTTACCACTACCTTCGGTTGGCAGTCGTCAATGCGCACCGCCAGCTCATTAGGGGCAAAGCCACCAAAAACAACAGAATGTACCGCGCCCAATCGCGCCACTGCCAGCATGGCGGTGTACGCCTGAGGAATCATGGGCATGTAAATCAGTACCCGATCACCTTTTTCAACCCCTTGGGCACGCAGTACACCTGCAAAACGTGAAACCTGATCCAGAAGTTCTGCGTAGGTAATTTCCTGGCGCAGCTTCTGCATTGCGGAGTCATAAATAATTGCGGTCTGCTCACCACGACCATTCAGCACGTGCCTATCGACCGCATTGAAACACGTGTTGAGTTCTCCGTCGGGGAACCAACGGTACAGCGGTGCAGTACTCTCATCCAGAGCCTGCTTGGGTTCTTTCACCCAGCTAATTCCCTGGGCAGCTTCCAACCAAAATTCCTCGGGTTGTGCAATGCTACGCTCATGCTCCTGAGCGTACCGTGTAGCGACCATCTTCAATCTCCTTTGAACGAAGGTAGGGGGTGAAACCAAAAGTAGTGCTACAGGTCACCATGTGCAAGAGTTTTGTATACAATTTTTCTAAAAATACCGAAAATTACAGTTAGAAGTGCCTAACCGCACCAATTTTTCAATTTTTTGTATACAAAAGCGATAGATGTGGTTACAGTAGTCACAGTTAGTCTCACATCTATAGTTTTGGCAAGGAGGTGCTATGAACGCCAGCGAAAAAGCGTATACAACCCTCAAAGAAGACATACTCAGCACAGCTCTCGAACCAGGCACTGTGATTGGAGAGGTTGAACAATCCGAGCGCCTTGGCGTCTCACGCACTCCCCTCCGCGCAGCACTAGAACGTCTCAAAGCAGAGGGACTCGTTGTTTCTGGTGAAACCAGAGGAAACGTAGTTGCCCCCGTCTCTTGGGAAAAAGTCGACCAGCTCTACGAGTTACGGTCAGCTTTAGACCCCTTAGCGGCATCACTGGCTGCCCTACGAGGCGATTCATCCCACTTCATGGATCTTCACGAGAGGTTCCTGCTGGCCGCGCAGACAGTGGGTTCAGATTCAACAGACCTCACCTCCTACTACACACTTGTCGAAGAGTTAGATCGCTCCATCGACGAAGCAGCCAACAACGACTATCTCACCCAAGCACAAGCGTCCTTACGGGTTCAGCTCATCAGAGTCCGCAAACTTTCCAAAACAAATAGAGAAAGACTCGAACAAGCAGCCCACGAACACGCTTTGATTGCCAGAAGCATTGCCCATAAAGATTCACAGCTTGCCCAAGCAATCACAACAGTTCACCTCAAAAATTCACTCGAAAACATTAAACAAACGATTGCACCTCACCGTTGAGTCAGAGCAATCAAATACTAAGAAAGAGGCACGCCCATGACAGTTAACCACTCAGTACGGGTTTACCGCAGTGAAGAGAACCTGCCCCGTGAAGAACAGCTCGCCCACAAAATTGCCACGGTGGCAACAGACCCCGTAGAGGTTCTGCCCGAGGTTGAAGAGATGGTGATTAACCGTATTATCGATAACGCATCGGTTGCCCTTGCATCTTTGAACCGCGACCCCATCATCTCAGCTCGCGACCAGGCACTCACTCACTCCCCCAGCTCAAACGGACGCGGTGCCACCCTCTTTGGTGTGGACGCGGCAACCAAGGTTTCCCCCGAATGGGCAGCTTGGGCAAACGGAGTAGCTGTCCGAGAACTCGACTATCACGACACTTTCCTCGCCGCTGAATACTCGCACCCCGGCGACAACATTCCACCCATTCTCGCGGTAGCTCAGCACACCGGCAGAAGCGGACTCGACCTCATTCGAGGTCTAGCAACCGGCTACGAGATTCAGGTTGATTTGGTCAAAGCGATCTGCCTGCACAAACACAAGATTGACCACGTTGCTCACCTCGGTCCCTCAGCCGCTGCCGGCATCGGTACGCTTTTGAATCTAGAGACAGAAACCATCTTCCAAGCTGTCGGTCAGGCCTTGCACACCACCACCGCTACCCGCCAATCACGTAAGGGAGAAATCTCTACTTGGAAGGCACACGCACCCGCTTTTGCCGGCAAAATGGCTGTCGAAGCTGTCGATAGGGCAATGCGCGGTCAGACATCACCTGTTCCCATTTACGAAGGCGAAGACGGTGTTATCGCTTGGCTCCTTGATGGTCCCGGCGCCCGCTACGAAGTGCCCTTGCCCGCAGCAGGTGAAGCAAAACGGGGCATCCTTGATACATACACCAAGGAACATTCCGCGGAGTACCAGGCACAGGCATGGATCGATCTAGCGCGCAAGCTCAACCACGAACGTCCTGAACTTGCGAACCCCGAAAACATCCAGTCGATTGTTCTACACACCTCCCACCACACCCACTACGTTATTGGGTCAGGCGCCAACGACCCCCAGAAATACGATCCCACCGCAACACGCGAGACGCTGGATCATTCCATTCCCTATATCTTCACCGTCATGCTGCAAGACGGTGTATGGGATCACGTTGGACCCTACGCGCCCGAACGTGCCCAGCGCCCCGACACCGTAGCTTTGTGGAACAAGGTCACAACGGCTGAAGATCCCGAGTGGACCCGCCGTTACCACTCCACTGACATCAGCGAAAAAGCTTTCGGTGGCAGGGCTGAAATTACCTTGGCTGACGGAACCGTTATCAGCGAGGAAATCGCTGTTGCCGATGCCCACCCGCTCGGTGCGCGTCCCTTCGGACGCGCCGAATACATCGATAAGCTCCGTACCCTTGCCGAGGACATCGTGGCAGAAGATGAACTCAACCGCTTTATCGATGCTGCAGAGAACCTCTCCTCCCTTGGTGCAGGCGAGCTTGATGTTCTCAACATCACCGCAGCACGCACACTTTCAACCGGTCAAGGAGGTATCTTCTAATGCTGTATGCTCACAAAACTCCGGCAGAAAAGCGACTTGATTTACGTCAAAAGCTATCAAGCTCCACCATTCAAAGGTTCCCCGGCACCTTCACACCTCTTTCGTCTAGGCTGATTGAAGAAAAGGGATTTGACGGCATTTACATCTCGGGTGCGGTACTTGCCAATGAACTAGGGTTCCCTGATGTTGGGCTGACGACTCTCTCAGAGGTAGCCCAACGCGCAGGTCAGATTTCCCGCATCACGAACCTTCCTGCAATCGTCGATGCTGATACCGGATTTGGCGAGCCGATGAACGTTGCCAGAACTATTCAAGAATTCGAAGAGTACGGTCTGGCAGGGTGCCATATTGAGGATCAATTCAACCCCAAACGGTGCGGTCACCTCGATAACAAGAATATGGTTGACCTTGAAACAGCCACCAAACGCATCAAAGCTGCCGCTGAAGCTAGACGCGATCCTAACTTCTTAATTATGGCGCGTACCGACCTACGCGGTGTTGAATCCTTAGAAGCAACCGTTGACCGTATTCAGGCGCTTGTCGATGCCGGGGCAGACGCTATTTTCCCCGAGGCTCTCAAAGACCTCAGCGAATTTGAGACAGTATGCTCCGCCGTTGATGTGCCGGTCTTGGCGAACATGACCGAATTCGGTAAAAGCAAGCTGTATACCCTTAAAGAACTCGAAAATGCAGGAGTCAGCCTGGTTATTTACCCTGTCACCCTGCTGCGTTCATCCTTTGGGGCTATGGAGCGCGTTCTTGAAACCATCGAACGAGATGGCACCCAGGAGGCAGCCGTTGATGAGATGTTCACCAGGGCAAGACTCTACGACCTGGTGGATTACGAAGCTTACAACCGCTTCGATACCGGCATTTTCAACTTTGAAGTACCCGGTAAATTCACTAAAGCTTAGCTCCTGTATCTGGTGTGCCTGCTTCTGCTTCACGGCAGCGCAGACACACCTCATCTGCCGGTTCGCCCACACTGTAAAGCGATTCCAGCGCACCACGCTCTTCTTAAGGAGCTACCACTATCATTCTTAGACCCGGTTCAAAGGAGAATCATCATGGTCGCTGATACCGATATCAAAAAGGGGCTGGCGGGAGTAGTTGCAGATTACACCGCAGTCTCAAAAGTAAATGCAGAAACAAACTCACTGCTCTACCGCGGGTACCCCGTTCAAGAATTGGCTTCAACCTGTAAGTTTGAAGAAGTTGCTTTGTTGCTGTGGGACGGTGAACTACCTACTGCTGAACGCAAAGCTGAACATATAGCTTACGGTCGTGCCCACCGCAGTCTAGGTGCTGAGTTGAAGGCAGTCATTGATGCTTTACCGTTGGATTGCCATCCCATGGATGTTTGCCGTACAGCAGTTTCCTTTCTCGGTGCGTGCGACCCTAAAAGCGAGGATTCTTCGGCTGAAACAGAGTTGAAGAAAGCCTGGGAGCTCTTTGCGGTACTGCCTTCTATCGTGTGTTACGACCAGCGTAGACGCCACGGTCTTGAGCTCATTGAGCCACGAGATGACCTTGACTATAGCCAGAATTTTCTGTGGATGGCGTTTGGGGAGGTTCCTTCAGACGAGGTACGAGACGCTTTCAATACCTCCATGGTGCTCTACGCCGAGCATTCTTTCAACGCATCAACTTTCACAGCGAGGGCGATTACTTCTACCCTTTCTGATCTTCATTCAGCGGTAGCAGGCGCTATTGGCGCTCTCAAAGGCTCATTGCACGGTGGTGCGAACGAAGCTGTTATGCACACTTTCAATGAGATTGGCATTTGTTCTGGAGAGTCTGAAGAAGATGCTAAAGCTCGCGCTAAGGAGTGGATGGATCAAGCCCTAGCTGAAAAGAAGAAGATAATGGGCTTTGGACATCGCGTTTACAAGAACGGTGATTCCCGAGTACCTACTATGCAGGACGCGTTCTTCCGCATGGTTGAGCACTACAATCGAAACGACATGATTGGTTTGTATAAGGGTCTTGCACAGTCAATGGACGAGGCCAAGGGCATTAAGCCTAATCTGGATTATCCGGCTGGTCCTACCTATCACCTCATGGGATTTGACACCCCCACTTTCACTCCCATTTTTGTGTGTGCCCGTATCGCTGGGTGGACCGCACACATTTTGGAGCAGCGCGCGAGTAATTCTCTCATTCGCCCGCTCTCTGCTTATAACGGTCATAACGAACGTCATGTCAGCTAGCTAAAACCCATATGAGACTGTGCAGTGGGGCTGAGTGTTTAGAGCTATCTGTTAATGGGAAAAGCTCTAGGCGGGTAGCCCTGCTAATAGTTTGGTGCGCTACCGCGCTCTAGGGTGGGCTGCTGCGAAGACCTCGCGCAGGGTATGGGCGGTGACTTTGGTGTAAATCTGGGTGGTGTTCACCGAAGCATGCCCTAATAATTCTTGGACCACGCGTATATCTGCGCCGCCCTCTAATAAGTGGGTGGCGTAGGAATGGCGCAGGGTGTGAGGTGATATTTCCTCGGCAAGCTGTGCCCTATCGCAGGCTTTTTTGAGAATCAGCCAAGCTCCCTGGCGGGTGAGCCTGCTCCCACGAGCGTTCATGAAGAGGGCGGGGGTTCCCTTCCCTTTAGCTGCTAGTTCTGGGCGGGCACGTACGAGATAGTCATCGATTGCTTTCAGCGCGTAAGAGCCAACAGGCACAATGCGTTCTTTATTTCCTTTACCGAACAAACGAACTACAGCGGGTACCTGGGTAGCCAGAGGTTCGGTGGCTTCCGCATCTTGCGAGCTATTGGCGGTAGCGCGAGTGCGCGAAAGGTCGTCAAGGTCGACGTTAGTGACCTCACTAATACGTGCGCCTGTGGAATAGAGAAACTCTAAAATCGCTCGATCACGCAGACCAGTAGCGGTCGAGGAATCAGGAGCTTCTAAAAGTTTTTGGACGCGCTCAAGAGAGATCGCTTTGGGCAGACGTTGGGCGGGGGTTGGGGGTGCAACGGTAGCAGCCGCGTCCGTTGTCGTTATGCCCTCGATCAACCAAAATTTGTGAGCACCGCGAACCGCCACCAAAACACGGGCGATACTGCGGGTGCTCAGGGGTTTAACCTCAACGTTCCCGGTTGCCAGGGAGACCGCAAAATCGCGAATATGTTTGGTGGTGATACGGTGGGCATCAATGACACCCTGCTCAGCCAGGTAGTGCTCATAACGGTTCAAATCGCGGGTGTAGGAATCAACGGTATTGGTTGCCAGACCCCGCTCAATCACTAGGTGGCTGAGATACTTCTGCACACTTCGCCCCAGTGGAGTCAGTGGTTTTTCCTCTGCTTGGGTCAGGGCGGACGCGGTGGGGCGGCTCATGGGGTTAGCTCAATGAGCCGCGGTAGTTGCCATCTCGCAGGTAGGGGTGAGCGGGCCAGGGCGCGTCCACAGGTTTTGCACCAACAATCCCGCCTTGTAGGGCGGCGTAGGTAGCGAGGATTGCCTGGTTGGCGCTGGGGCTGTGCAAACGAGCGTTGAGTACAGCGCCCACGGCTTCTTCAAGGTCGAACCAGCGCATGATGATTTCAGCTTCTTCGCCTTCACGCTGGGTTTTTTCGATAGCTGAGATTTCGCTGATTCCACGCGCTAAGTACATTCGGTTTGCTTCAGCAGAGCAACCTGGGCTGTTGTGATACTCCATGAGAAGATCCCACTGTTCAGCCTGTAAATCCGTTTCTTCGGCGAGCTCCCGCTTGGCTGCGGTGAGAGGGTCTTCGCCCTCAACATCGAGCATTCCAGCAGGAATCTCCCACAGGTTCATGCCCACCGGCTGACGGTACTGGTTGATGAGCAGAATCTGGTTTTTATCATTGAGCACGGAGATACAGACCGCACCGGGGTGAGTAATGAAGTCGCGTCCTAGTGCTTCACCGTCTTCGGTGAGGGAAAAATCCTCTCGCACCACGTCCCAGATGTATCCTTCAAACTTTGTTTCGTGCGAGCGCACAAACCGCGGGTTCACAACATCAGCGAGCTGGGTTTGGTTTATCACCTCTGCACGGGCGTCGATGCGCGGGGCGGTGCCTGTATCGGCGTGGAGCTTTTGTTGCATGGGAGATTTTCCTTGTGTGGAGCTAGTCGATTAGTAGCTTAACCCTACCGCTTAGTGGGCATTTGATTTCAAATATAGGTAGCAGCTTGTTACGGGAAAAGACTCAGCTGGTGGAGATAAGGCGCTCTAGCTGACCGGCGATGTTCATTGCTAACGCATCCGCGTCCGGTTGAGTGAGGACGGTGAGCCCTACGGGTAACCCGTTGACTTTCCCGATGGGCACGGTGATACTCGGTGAGCCGCCGTGGGAACTTAACCCGGCGGCGGCTGTGCCAGCCCAATCGTGTGAGGCAGTTTCAGGACTGGTAGCGTAGATGATCGCGTCAAGGCTGTTGGCTCGCATATATTCCAGCCATGCTCGCCGTTGCTCTGCCCCGCGCATCAGCGATTCAGCCAAGGCTTCCGGGTGGGTGCGAGCATACTTTAGCCAACGTTCGACCGTTGCAGAATCGATCAGGGCAGTTTTTAGCGCATGCGCTACCAGTTCGTGGGTAGAGTCTACATCATCTGAGCACGCGCCTGAGGCAACGAACTCCTCAAGAGCAAGGGCAATCTCAGTGTATTGGCTACCCGGTAATAGCTGGTGGGCTTCTTGGGCAGAAAGCGTACACTCAACTTCCTGCATTCCCTCACGTTGCATCAAGAGGGAGGCACTCGATCGCACCTTCTCAGCTACTGCAGAGCGAATCTTTTGACGCTGGCTCCCGGTAAGACTCGGTGCCCCCGGTGCCTGAAGCGGCCACTCAAGGTAACTAATGCGAAGAGGACGCGCCACTCCCCTGGCGGTTTCCCCAGAAGAAACTTCTGCCTGGGTCAGGTTCAAGGTCCCTGCAACCAGTTGTATATCAGCAACGCTGCGGGCAATAATGCCGGGCGTATCTTGTGCCGGTGCCAGCGGAACGATACCCTCGGTTGGTAGCGTTCCAAAGGTCGGACGCCAACCCACCAAACCCGCGTGAGCTGCCGGACCCACCACAGACCCGCAGGTATCAGTGCCCACAGCTATCGGGGTGATTCCCAGCGCTACCGCAACAGCGCTAGCCCCGCTAGAACCGGATGCGCTCAAGGACTCATCATAGGCGTTAGTCGTAGTGCCACCTAGGCTAGAAGCGGTGATGGTACCGTGCCAAGCGAATTCAGAGGTGTTCACCGTCGCTAGCACAATCGCACCGGCGTTCCTCAAGGTGGCAACCGCCGGAGCGTCCTGCTCAACAACGAACTGACCAAAGACAGGGTTACCGGCGCTCAGTGCCAAGCCCCGTACCGCGATGTTGCCTTTCACCACTACGGGGATTCCCGCTAGCGCGCCCTCTGCTCGCTGAGCGATGTCCCCTTCAGCGTGACAAAAAGCGATAGCCTCATCAACCTGCTGCGCTTCGTGTTCAGCCTGCCGGTTAAGTTCAAGGACAATACGGTGAGCGGCATTGTAAGTGTTCAAACGCTTCAGTGATTCTCGTACCAGCTGAGCTGCACTTCGTTCACCGCTTATTACCTGATCCCGCAGTTCGGCAAGACTTATGCCCCACCAGCTAGGGTGATCGGTATGAGCGTTCACTGAGGCGTCCTTTCTTGACTACGTTTTAGAGTTGACCGGCATCTTTAAGCAGCTCGCGCGCGTGTTCTTGGGCGGATGCTGATTGGTCATGGCCCGAGAGCATGCGGGCAAGTTCTACCACGCGCTGCTCGGTATCAAGCACCTCAACCTTAGACTGGGAGGCGTCATCGTTTTTGAGCACCAAAACGTGATGATCTGCAAAGGCTGCTACCTGGGGCAGGTGGGTAACCACCAGTACCTGCACGTGTTGAGCAAGCATCGCGAGGCGTCGCCCAATCTCAATAGCTGCCTTACCGCCCACCCCTGAATCAACTTCATCGAAAATAAAGGTGGGTACGGGGTCAACCTCAGCGAGTACCACTTCAAGTGCCAGCATCACGCGCGAAAGCTCACCGCCTGATGCGCCTTTACCCAGGGGTCTAGGCACAGCATTTTTATGGGGTGCCAGCATAAAAGTCACGGTGTCTTTGCCGTGAGCACCGAATTTCTCGGTCTGTTCAACGCTGACTACCAAGGATGCGTTGGGCATAGCAAGAGCCGTCAGTTCCTCTGAAACAGCAGCGGCAAGTTTCTTAGCTGCCTTAGTGCGTGCTTCAAAAAGGCTCTGGGCAAGAGTGCTGAGGGTATCGCGCAACTCGCGCAACTCGCTCTCCAGCTCATCGTTGCGTGCCGGGTCGTCGCTGAGTTGAGATAGACGGGTACGAGACTGGTCTGCCCACTCCAACACTTCAGCGATATCAGCACCGTATTTGCGGGTCAGGGTTTTGAGCTGGGCGCGGCGGGTTTCCACCTCAGCAAGGCGCTCTGGTCCCTCACTATCTAGGGTCGCGCTGTAACCCGAAATATCATCAACGATATCGGTGATATTGATGAGTGCCTCGTTAAGCCGCTGGGCGATGGCACGCAGATCTTCATCGGCATCTGCCTCGTTCAGCACAGCCGCACGAGCGGTATCGAGCAGCCCCAGCGCGTTGGCTTCAGTACCGTCCCCGTAATCACTACCGGCGAGAGCCGCCGATGCTGTTGTTGCAGCTATGCGCAGCGCCTCAACGTTGGCAAGTTTTTGGCTTTCTGCCCGCAACGCTTCGTCTTCGCCCTCTTGCGGGTTGATACCGTCAATCTCAGCCAGAGCCCCCTGCAAGGTTTGCGCTTCAAGAACACGGGCGCGCGAATTTTCCCTCACCTCTTTAAGCTCAGCAGCAGCTTCACGGTAGCGGTCGTAGGCTGTTTTGTATTTCTTATGCAAACGCTCAACAGAACTACCTGCGTAGGAGTCAAGTGCGTGACGCTGTTCAGCTGATGATTTCAGGCGCAATTGGTCAGACTGACCGTGAACAGCAACGAGGGTGTGCCCTATCTCAGCCAGGGTACCAATAGGTGCGGACGCGCCGCCCACGTGGGCACGCGAACGTCCGGTGGAGTTTACGGTACGAGCTAGTAGTAGCTCTGCCCCGTCGTCGTACTCCTCAACCAATCCGCCTGCGTCCTCGGCAAGTTGCACGGCACGGTGGTTTTTGGGCAGCCGCACCACGGCTTCTGCGAGAGCAGATTTGGCACCGTTACGCACGCTTGAGGCATCAGAGCGAGCACCCAGGAGCATACCTAGTGCGGTCACCACCATGGTTTTACCCGCACCGGTTTCACCGGTGAGCACCGAAAACCCCGGTTCTAGGGGTAAACGGGCGTCATTGATAACGCCCAAATCTCGCAGGTGAATTTCTTCAATCACTTGTTGACGACCTCAATCATTCCGGTTGCCGGGGCGGTGCTGGGACCTCGCCAGCCAGCAATGGGCAGTTCAAATTTTCTAACCAGACGCTCGGAGAACGGTGCTGGTTTCATGCGAGCTAGACGCACCGGTTTACGCGAGCGTACAACCTCGATGCGGGTGCCGGGGTTAAGATCGCGGGTTCGTCGCCCGTCGCACCAGAGTACTCCTCCGCCGCGGTTTTGGGGCAGAATCTCTACCGCCATCATGGAGCTGGGGGCGGTAACCAGCGGGCGCGAGAAAAGAGCGTGGGCGCTCAGCGGCACCAGGAGCATGGCGTCCACGGTGGGCCACACGACGGGACCACCGCCAGAGAATGCGTAGGCGGTTGAACCGGTGGGGGTCGCTAACACTACCCCATCACAGCCGAAGGTTGAGAGGGGACGCTTATCGACCTCAATCACAACCTCCAACATTTTTTCACGGTTGCCTTTTTCAACGCTGGCTTCGTTCAGCGCCCAATCGGTCAGGATTTTTCGAGCACCCTCCCACACATGCACATCAATAGCCATACGTTCTTCAACGGTGTAGCGGTTGTGCACGATGTTATCAACGGTCTCGTGCAGATCGTACTCTTCAGCTTCAGCCAAGAAACCTACGTGCCCCAGGTTCACTCCCACTAGCGGAATGGTGGTGTGTCGAATACGTTCAGCGGCGCGAAGGATTGACCCGTCGCCGCCCAGCACCATGCCCAGCTCAATGTCAACGAGAGCCACAGTTTCGCTCACCACCTCAACCGGCACTGATTCCTGCCAGCCGTGGGTCAGAATATCGAGGTCCTCGCGTTCCATCACAGGGGTAAGACCGGCTTCAAAGAGCTGACGGCAGGCAGCGCGAGCTGCATCGCGCGCGTCCTCACGGCCGGTATGAGCAAAAACAAGAATTTTTCGGGTCACGGTAGCTCCTGTTACCCCTTGAAACTGTCGATGGGTGAGCGTCAAAGATGCTCGCACACCACTGTACGCCGGTGGGCGGCGTCAAGCATTTATGACGCGGGTTGAGATAGCCATAGAAAGTATTCGAGGTTGCCGTCTTGACCTGGCAATTTAGATTCGCTGATACCACGCACGGTCAGCCCGCACTCTTCAGCACAGCGTTTGACGTTCTCTACAGCCTCTAAGCGTGCAGCGGGGTCAGTTACTACCCCACCTCGTCCTATCAAGTGAGGTTTGACCTCAAACTGGGGTTTGACCATGAGTACCAAATCTCCCCCGGGGGCGGTTGCTGCCGCCAAAGATTCCATGACTAGGGTGAGAGAGATAAAGGAAAGATCAGAAACGGTCAGTTCCACCTGCCCACCGATATCATCGGGCTTCATGTAGCGAGCATTCATGCCCTCGAAGACCGAGACGCTCGCGGTGTGACGCAGACTCTCGTCCAACTGGTCATGACCAACGTCCACCGCCATCACACTCTTGGCACCGCGCTCCAACAGAACCTGGGTAAATCCCCCGGTTGAGGCACCAGCATCCAAACAGCGCTTGCCCGCAACCGAGATGTCAGTGAAGGTATCGAGGGCACCGGCTAGTTTGTGCCCGGCACGCGAGACATAGTGGGTCAGGGCGCTCTCGCGCACCGTTACAGAATCCTGGGGCTGAATCTTGTAGGACTTGTTCGCTGCAACCCCGTTCACTAGCACACTGCCCTCTTCGATCAGTTTAACCGCGATGGTACGTGAGCGCGCAAGACCAGTATCAGCCAAGTACTTATCAAGACGCACGCGTTACTCTCTTTCGGTTACTTCAGCGCCGGTAGCAACCGGAGTGTCGGAGTTCATCGAGGCGCGCAGGTCTTCGGCGGTTTGCTCAAGACGAGAAAGACGCTCCACAGGGTCAAGAGCTAAAACAGCCTCAAGCTGACGTTCGAACGATGCCAGTTCAGTGTCAGATTGCTGATGGTGAGCAGGCTTAGACATAGTCAATGTTCTCCGGGGCAAGGGGCGCGTCAGTTGCCGGATGCGCCGCCCACCAAGCAGCGCAGGCAGCGCGTTGGGCGTCGATGTCGCATCCGCTCATGCGCACAGTGTTACCCTCGACTTCGGCAAAAGATGAACCTGCAGATGCACGCACGCCGTCAGCAGTTTGGCTAACGTCAACGCTGGGGTATTCCTCAAAGAAACCATTTAGGGTTTCAATCAGGTAGGTGGGGCGCTCCTCGGGTACAGCAGCAAGCACCGATTCAAAAGTTTCGACGCCGGTGAATACCAGTGCTGTTGCCATCTGAGCACGGTTACCACCCAAAATATCGGTATCTAAGCGGTCACCCACCACTACCGGGGCACTACTGTTCAGAGCCTTAGCCGCCGTGTAAAAAATAGGTGATTCGGGTTTACCAGCCACTAACGGGGTACGTCGGGTAGCGGTAGCAACCGCGTTTACCAGCGTCCCATTACCCGGTGCGATGCCCCGCTCCTTGGGAATCGTAAAGTCAGTGTTTGAAGCTACCCACAGCACTGACTCGTCAGCTAAAGTGTAGGCAGCCTCAGCTAAATCCTCCCACACAATCTTGGGGTTGAACCCCTGCGCTACCGCCACGGGGTGCTCACTCTGCGAGCGCACGGGGGTTAGCTCCGCCGCGCTCACACAGTCAGCTAATGCCTGCGCACCGGTAATGAGGACGCGAGAGCCCGCTTCCAAACGCTGCGCCAGAAGCTCCGCCGCAGCCTGAGCTGAACTAACCACGTGTTCGGCATCAGTGTTAACGCCCAACTCCACTAAGTGCTCAGCGACCTGCTCAACACTGCGCGAAGCGTTATTGGTGACGAAAGCTACGGGCACGCCCAGCTTCTGCGCCTTATTCAGTGCCTCGGGGGCACCATCAATAGCGCAAGGGCCGGCGTACACCACACCGTCAAGGTCAGACAAAATAGCATCGTGGGCGTTCAGCAGCATGCGGGTTCTCTTTCTTAGTTCTCGTCAGAAGTTTCTGAGTCTTCAACATTCTGCTCAGTATCAACCACGCTCAGGTGATCCTCGGCAGCATTTTCATCATTGTAGGTTGCAGGCTCTTCTTCGACGGTAGCTACTTCTTCAGGAGCAAGCTGCTCGGATGATTCTGTTGCAGACGCCTCGGTCAAGTTTTCTTCGTTCTCTTCGGTAATCTCTGATTCTTCGTCAGCATCGTCTGTTGCCTCAGCGGTCAAATCAACGGAAGGCTCTTCAGGTTCTAGCAAATCCTGCTCTGAGAAAATATCAAAGATCTCGGGTTCAACGAATGCGCCCTGCCCCAAAGCTGCCTCAGTCATTACTGCCAGGCGCATCCATCCCTTAGCCTCTTTGGTGCGACCTGCCTCAGACAACAACTCAGAGTAAGCACTAAAGAGACGGGGGCTGTACTCAAAACCGCGCTTCTTATTCAGCTCGGGAATCTCAAGCGCCTTGAGAGCACCCCCCAGGTCACCTGCATCGTGCTTAATACCAGAAACCACCAGAGCAACCTCAACGCGGGTTACTGGGGCGAGGTCCTCATTCATGACCTCAGCAGCTAGCTCCAGTGCTTTCTCGGTCTTACCCAACGCACGCTCGTTATCAACAAGCAACGCAACGTGCTCGTTAGAACCGGTAATACGGCGGTGGGTACGCAACTCGCGCAAGGACAGTTCAAAATCCTCAGCAACGTAGGCTGCAATACCAGTTGCCTCTCGCACCACAGCGATACGACCAGCACGGCGGGTAGCGTACTTAGCATGCTCAAGAGCAAACGCGGGGTCAATCTCAAGGTAACGACCAGCCATCACCAAGTGCTGGGCTACAGTCTCAGCATTCTGAGCTTCAAGAGCGCGCAACTGACGCAGGGTGCTACCATCTAGCTCTTTACCGGTAACGTCAGTATCGATCTCGGGTCCGGCTACCTTCGCCGGAGGGGTGTAACCGCCCTCGTCATTACTACGGCGGGCGTTATTACCTTCGCCACCGCGACGGCGTCCGCCAAAACGCTTATCTTCATTGTGATTAGTGCGTTCATTATTAAAACGGCGTCCCTTGACACCATCATTGCCGAAAGAACGCTCGCCACCGCGACGGTCATCATCGCGACGGTTGCCGCCAAAGGAGCGACCACCCTCACGGCGGTTATCAGAGGAGCTGCGATCGCCTGAGAAGTTACGGTCGCCGCGGTTCTTGAAGCCATCGCGGCGGTTATCTGATCGGCGGTCATTTGAGTCTCGGCGTGAGAATTCAGACAAAGGAGCTCCTCTATTGGGCGTGCCCCTATCGTTCAAGGGCACAAAAAATTTTTAGGTAGTTAGACCCATTCTATACAGTCGACCAAGCTGGCTAACACCCCAACTGCCTGAATAAGGGTGCGGTTTTAGGCACATAAAAGCCGGTGGATGAGTCCGTGCTGTGTAACGCGCGGACGCTCCCACCGGCTCAGGGGCTACTAGGGCTAGCTCTGTGCGGCAGCTAGTGGCTACTGCATGTACTTAGCGAGTTCTCCTTGCAACCGTGCCCTCTTTTTGGTCAGGCGGTCGATTTCAGAATTGACGATATCAAGTTTTTGGTGGTTGCCCAGAGCATCGAGCTCAGCCTGGGTCTCCTCGGCGATACCGATGAGAGCTACCAGCACAGGTTCTTGAGAGCCTGAGGCAATAGCCTGCTCAAGATCGCGTTTATTGTGTACCAGGGTCTCCAGCTTTTGCTGCGCCACCAGAATATCGCCCTCGTAGCGGTGCTTCTTGGTGGTGCCCAGGGGCTGGTCGCGCATGACGTCCACTGCCTCCATCGCGTCCCCATCAAAACGTACGTTACCCTTTTCAAGCACAATGCCGCGGTCGCAAATCTGCGAAACCAGATCAAGGTCGTGGCTAACAACCACCAAGGTTTTACCGGTAGCGCACAGCTCTTTAATCTTTTGCAGACACTTCTTTTGGAAGGGTTCATCGCCCACCGCCAGAATCTCGTCCACCAAGAAAATCTCGGGATCGGTATGAATCGCTACTGCAAAGGCAAGACGCAGGTACATACCTGAAGAATAGAACTTGACCTCGGTATCAATAAAGTCACCGATTTCAGAAAAAGCGACAATTTCATCGAAGAGAGCATCAGTTTGTTCTTTGCTCATGCCCAAAATGGCGGCATTCAGGTAGACGTTGTCGCGTCCGGTCAGATCGGGGTGAAAGCCTGCGCCCACCTCAATCAAACCGGCGATACGACCGCGGGTGAGGACGCTACCCTGGTCGGGTTGCATGACGCCCGAGATGAGCTTGAGCATGGTTGATTTGCCGGAGCCGTTATAGCCCAGCAATGCAACACGCTCACCCTCGCGGATCTTCATGGACACTCCGTTGAGAGCGCTGAAACGTTCGCTCAAATCGCCCTTGCGACCCTTAATCAGCCAAATAAAGGCTTCTTTCATGGAGCGGGTATGGCGCAGTACGAATCGTTTCACCAGTCCGTCCACACGAATCACATCGGGCGCATCGAGAGCCACCGGAGGCAAATCAAAAATATCGAGTTTCATCTTTTACAGCTCCTGCGCGAAGTTGCCCTCGAAGGTACGGAACAGCCAGTTACCCAGCAAGAGCAACACCAGGGAAATACCGAAAGCGATAGGTACCCATACGGTCAGCAAGTTCGGGAACATGTACCAGTTACCGGCAGCCAGCAGTAACTGCTGTTGCTCACCGCTGAGAGTTGGCTGCCAGAAAGCATAGTGGAAGAGTTCCACCGCCACCGTCAGCGGGTTCGACATGTAAAGATACTCGATGTTAGGAACCTGTACCTCACGCGCCACCATGGTCCAGGAGTACATGACCGGCGATAGCCAGGTTGCCATCATCAGGAACATATCTACCAGGTTCTCTGAGTCTCTGAAGAACACATTTGCCACGCCAAAGACCATACCGGCAGCCAGCCCAAAGACCATCACCAGCAGAACACCCACGATAATGGCACCAATTTGCTTAAGATCAGGCGTCCACCCCACAAACAAACAGGCGACAATAAGCACCAAAATCTGCGGAAGGAAGTGAATCACACCCACCCAGATGGTAGACAGCGAAAAGAGCTGGCGAGGCAGGTAAATCTTTTTAATCAAAGCACCGTTCACCACGAAAGCGCGGGCGCCGTTGCTAAAACATTCCGAGAAGAAGTTAATAACGATAATGCCCGAGAACAGATACACCGAGTAGTTCTGCAAGCCTTTTTCAAGACCCAAGAAAATACCCAGTGCCAGATAGAACACGAGGAACTGAATAGCCGGCTTGATGTAAGACCAGACGATACCGAGAACTGACCCTCGGTAACGTACCTGAATCTCTTTATCAACGAGCAGCTTCAGTAGATACTTGTTGTGGAGAGCGTCTTTCAACCCCCGGCCTTTGCCGGGGGCTGAAAACTCTCGAGTTGCTAGATCACTCATCGAGTAAGTTCTGACTCCGTATGCTTATCGAAGGTCTTCTTCCATGCCTCGTAAGAGGCTACGTCAGCTGCCGCATCGCGGTATTGCTGACGCAAAGAAGCCCAGTTCTTGAAGAGCTTGGCGTGCAAGGACGCTGCTTTAGCGAGCTTGGAACGTAGTTGCTCGGGGTCGCGCTTGTACCAGAAAACACCCGTACCTTCAGCGTTAGTGACCAGCAGCGAATCAAAGCGAGAGACGGTCCACCAACGGTTCTCCTGGTAAGAGAGCTGAATCTGGGGGTTTTCCTGAGCCATCTTGTCTACGGGAACAAAAGCCTGACGTCCCACAGCCTTTACTGCCCAGGGCAGCAGATTCTTGTAGGTGGGCGGCGCGAAGTTGCGGCGGCCTTTGAAAGGAGGCTTTTTAGTCTTAGGCTGCGGGTATGCATCAATGTCGCTCTTAAGCTGAGCGTCGATGTAGTTGGCAGCTTTACCGCGAATAACCGGCAGTCGTTCGCTCAGCGAGTCGTGCAGGTGCTCGGGGCCTGAAAGCAAATCTTCAAGTGCCATCAAGCGTCCTTCTTCGGTGTAGTACTGCATGCTCAAGGCATGCTTAACATCGAGGAAGAGTGATTCGCGCATCACTGCACCCCCCTTTTCGAAGGGTGAGTGAATCAATGCGGTAATGAGGCGGTTACGTTCGTGGAAGTAAGCCTGCCACCCCACGGAATCGTCTTTATCGACCCACGAAACGTGCCACAAACCTGCGCCGGGGAACGAAACGGTAGCGATACCGGCTTCTTTCGCGCGCAGACCGTACTCAGCATCATCCCATTTAAGGAAGAGCGGTAGTGAAAGACCGATTTCTTTAATGACTTCAGTAGGAATGAGGCACATCCACCAGCCGTTGTAGTCAACATCCACGCGGCGGTGTAGCCAGTGGGTGTTACGCAGGTTGTGACGGCCCAAGTCATGGCCCAAGGTCATGTCTTTATGCGGACGGTCGTAGAAGGTGCGCCAGGGGTTCACGACTTCGCCAAAAGCGTGCAGAACGGTGCGGTCATACATATCGAACATGTGACCGCCCACGATGGTGGGGTTCTTGCAGTAGTCAGCGAAGGTGACCAATCGAAGGATCGATTCGGGTTCAACCACCACGTCATCATCAAGCAGCAGGACGTAGTCGCTACCGTTGTTCACTGATTCGTACATGCCGCGGGCAAAACCGCCTGAGCCGCCCAGGTTGGACTGGTTGATGATGCGGAACTTACCGGCTAACGGCGCCACGACCTTTTCAAAATCAGGATGGTCCTGCACCTTATCGGTGCCCTGATCAACAATCAGCAGTTCCTTGATGGAATCAAAAATATCGATGTTCTCACCCAGTGAGCGGATGTTGTTGATGCAGTATTCAACCTTGTTCATGGTGGTAATCTGCACGGTTGCTTTACCGCCGTTTTCACCGGTGCGAGGGGTCGCATCGCCCAGCCAGTTAGCTTCTACCAGGGTGAAACCCTGTTGCTGGGCATCGAGGTCAAACCAGTACCAGCCACCGTCACTAAAGGGGTTCAGTGACAGCTTAAAAACTGCTTCGTTCTCACCGGAGACAACAGCAGCGTCCACACGCTGAATAACACCGCGCGCATTGGACTTGTAGACAATAATCATGCCCTCACCTTGGGTCTTGACGCTCAGGGTCACGAAGCGCAAGCTCGTCCATCGACGCCAGTAAGAGGCAGGGAAAGCATTGAAGTAGGTACCAAAGGACAGGGACTTGCCCTTAGCAATCTGGGTGGAACGGCGTCCGAGCAGATCGCTAGCATCAGCGCGTGAGCTATCGGCGGTTTTCTCCTGATCGGAGGTTGCCTGCACAAAAGTTTTATGCGCGTCCCCGTCTTCGCGGGTGGGTAGCTGCACACCCGATGCCATGCCAGCATCAACGTAGAGAGGAATAACGTCGGTCTGTACCGCTTCGGGCAAAATGACGCGCTGCAGGGTACGCTGTGATGACGTATCGATGGTGGTAGTAGATGACATAAAAGGTATAGCTCCTAGTACTTAGGCTTCGTCAATGCCGCCGGAAACGATTTTCTCGCCACCGGTGAAGTGAGGCTTAATTTTGTTATCAAACATCGAAAGTGCAGCACCGATAGCCATGTGCATATCGAAGTACTTGTAGTTGCCCAGACGTCCGCCGAAGAGGACCTGGGGTTCAGCAGCAGCCAGCTCGCGGTACTTGAGAACCTTTTCGCGGTCAGCGGCGGTGTTGATGGGGTAGTAGGGCTCATCGCCGTGCTCGGCAAAACGTGAGTACTCACGGTGAATAACGGTTGCATCCTTGGTGTAAGTACGCTCGGGGTGGAAGTGACGGAACTCGTGAATACGGGTGTAGGGTACGTTCTCATCCGCGTAGTTCATCACTGAGGTGCCCTGGAAGTCTTCAATGGGCAGAATCTCTTCTTCGAGATCGATGGTGCGCCATGACAGGTCACCTTCGGCGTAATCGAAGTAGCGGTCGATGGGACCGGTGTAGATGATCGGCACCTGACCGCGTACCTTGGAGCGGGAGAATTCGTGACCGTCTTCAAAGAAATCGGTGTTGAGGTGAACCTCAATGTTGGGATGTACTGCCATGCGCTCTAGCCATGCTGCGTAACCGTCAACGGGCAGACCTTCGTACTTGTCGTTGAAGTAGCGGTTGTCGTAGGTGTAGCGAACAGGTAGACGCGAAATGATGGACGCGGGCAGTTCCGAGGGGTCGGTCTGCCACTGTTTTGCGGTGTAGTGCTTGATGAAAGCCTCGTAGAGGGGGCGGCCGATAAGCGAGATGCCCTTGTCATTGAGGTTCTTGGGGTTGGTACCTGCCAGCTCGCCAGCCTGTTCCTGGATCAGGGCTTTAGCTTCCTGCGGTGAGTAAGCTGCGTTGAAGAACTGGTTGATAGTGCCCAGGTTGATGGGCATGGGGTACACGATGTCGTTATGACGGGTGTAGACACGGTGTACATAGTTAGTGAATTCAGTGAACTGATTGACGTACTCCCACACACGCTCGTTGGAGGTGTGGAAGAGGTGCGCACCGTACTGGTGAACCTCTATGCCGGTGTTCTCTTCGAACTTGCTGTAAGCGTTGCCACCGACGTGGTCGCGACGGTCAATGATGGCTACTTTAAGGCCCAGTTCGTTAGCTGCTCGTTCAGCGATGGTAAGACCAAACAGTCCCGAACCAACAATGACTAAATCTGCGTTCACAAGATACTCCTGCACTTTAGGTAGGGGACGCTCTTTGCCCCTTTAACCGGTTTACCGCGATAGCTACTCACCGCGGTGCTGTTTTGTGCGCCCCGGTATAGGGTGAGCGCAAAACATAGTTATACGTACATATAACCTACCGGAATTTTACCTCTCTACCGCATCGCTGAGTAAGTTTTAGCTGTTATTCTTGGGGAATTCACCAACTCGATGTGTTAGGTGTCACCTTCTTTTGTATGACATGATTGTGACGCTCAGAGGTACTGCACACGGACTCATTGTGGACACAGCTACCGGTTATTAGTCTCACAGAGGAGGTTATCCACAGGTGGCGGGCGCTGCGGTGGCTACAGGAAATTTTTCTGCCCACAATAGGGTCATGGAGCTTCTACTACTGCTTGAAATTGATACGCACCGCCCGCTGCGTCCGGTGCGTGTAGAGACCACCGGTGGGCAAATCGGTGCAGATACACTCAGCCAGTATTTGCGCGGGTTCTTGGGGTTTGACTGCCAATGGTGGGTGGGTCAGCAGAGTCTAGAATCGTGTGTTCTGGGTGTGCAGCCTCTGGTTACGGGGGCGATCTTACGCCGCTCTCCTCAGGCGATAAGCCAGCAAAAGATGCTTAGTTTTGTAACGGTTCATGGTCCCGAGAGCGGACGCTTCTGGCAGCTACAGCGGGGCTCATACAGCCTTGGTAAGTTCAACACTGATATCTGCATCAGCGATCCCGCCTTAGAGCCGGTTCACGGTGTACTAACAGTCGCTGAAGAAGGCATCAGTTTGCACGCCGATAACGCAGTCTTTGACTTAGCAGTGGGTGAAACTTTCATACTGGGTAGCTCACGCTGCCTGATGGTTGATTCTCCGCTGCCATTGCCATCACAACCGGCGGCTCTTGGCTCTCAAACTGTGGAGCTTGATCCACCCCGCAGCGTCGTACAGCTCATTTTAATGACGATTTTACCTATAGTCTTGGGAGTAGTCATTGCTCTGGTCACCGGCATGTGGCTGTTCTTGCTCATGTCGATGGCATCAAGCCTGGTGATGGGTTCTCATCTGTTTCTGCATCAAGGCTCAAGCGCAGCAACCCGGCGAAAACTGCGGGAGGCTGCTGAGCGCGATATGGCGAGCGCGTCCGTCTACCCTCATGTCGCTCACCTCGTGGAATCTGGCAGTCTTCTGCCAGCGGCGGCGCTTGTATCACCGGGTATTTTTGGGCGCTCAGCGTCTCTTAGCGGGCGGTACATCGAGAAGTATCGCGTTCCTTTTGTGGATGAGGTGCCGCTGTTGCTTCCGGTGGAACCGGGGGTGATTATTCGGTGTGAGGTCGAGTCCCGGCTCCTGAATCTCCTGGTGCTTCAGCTTCTGAGGGTGGCGCAGGTTTCCGTGGTGCTGACGCAGGGCGTCCTCCGGTTAAACCCGCAGTGGAGGTTGCTGACGGTCTTGCCAACGGTGGTTGTGGTGGGTTCGTCAGAGGGTGACGAACAGTATTTTTCTTCTCACGCGGCTGTAGTGGCTACAGAACCCGAGATAGTTGGGTGCGACCTGACGGGCGTTACAACTTTTATTGTGGGCAGCTGTGAAGCTGATGCGGATGTCGTATTACAAACCTGCGGACGCTCGGGTCAGCTCTTAGCGTCGGTATCGTCTTCGTCGTGTCTGCAGGTGCCGGGGCTCAGTACACTCCCCTGCACCGTTGCTGCAGATGGTGTGGATGATTCCACTTTCATTCAGGCGGTAGGTAACCTCTTACAGCAGATGCACTCCCCCACATCTGTAGCGAGTCAAAGTGCAGATGCAGTTCATCAATTCAGCGGGCGGTTTTCGGAGCTTACTGAGTTCGGGGTAGAAGATGTGCCCCTACGCTGGTCCCAACACCTGTATGCACCTGATCTGATGATTATGGTGGGTAAGGGTCTGCCAAGGCTCTCCGTCACAGAGCATGGCCCTCATTTTTTGGTGGGAGGCACCACCGGTTCTGGTAAATCTCAGTTTTTACGGTCAATGATGCTGAGTTTGGCGGCGGTTTATTCTCCGGCGCGTTGTAGCTTTCTTTTTATCGATTTCAAGGGTGGGGCAGGGCTTGGTCCGCTCCATCAGCTGCCCCATTCTTTGGGGTTGCTTAGCGATTTAGATACTGCTTCGGTGCGCAGGGCGCTTGCTTTCTTGAAGGCTGATTTGAGTGCGCGCGAACGGCTCTTTCAGCAGCTAGAAGTCAATTCCTACAGGGACTATTTGCGGGTGTGCGAAAAAGCTAGTGAGCAGCCGGGTTTTAGCGAGTTTTTTATTGTGGTGGATGAGTTCAAAATGCTGGTTGAGTCAATGCCAGAGGCTATGAACGATTTGATGAAGGTGGCAACTATTGGCAGGTCCTTGGGCGTTCATCTTATTCTTGCTACCCAGCGTCCTCAAGGTGCTGTGTCTGCTGATATCAAAGCTAATATATCTACCGTATTTGCCCTGAGGGTGGCGTCTTCGCAGGATTCTCACAATCTGCTGGGTAGTGATGACGCAGCAGATATTTCGCCTTCCTGCCCTGGAGCAGGCTGGGCGCGGCTTTCTGACGGACAACTGGTACCTTTCAGAGCGCCACGTTTGGATGCAGCCCCATACACTTATTCTCTCAAATTGAGAGTACATGATCTTTACAGTGGCTTGCAGTACCCGCAGAGAGGGGAATCAGCTGATACTGAGGATGCCCTCTTTGCCGCCATTGTCGGTGCCTACACCCCGGCGTTAGAACCGGCGGCTTATGTTCCTATTGCTCCCGCCTTGGCTTGCGGTACACCCACCCCACACAAAGATGCCTACTACTTAGGACGTCACGAAAACGCTGTCTGCGGTAAGCAGGATGAGCTGTTGTGGTCGTCCGCTTCGCAGGGTTCTCTTGCGTTAGTGGGTTCCGCTGCAGAACGCCACCGGGTCATTTTTTCGTTGCTGAGTCAGGCAGCTCAACGAGGAATCCCCCGCATTGTTTTTACCGCTGAACCTACCCTTTACCGGACGCTATCGCACGATGATTTCAGGGGCGCCGCAGACTGCGTTTTAGGCATTCAGGATATAGCCTTTCTGCAGGCGGTGTGCGAAGAAATCACGCAGGTACCCCGCCCCGTCTTACTAGTGGTCGACGGTATTGATATCTTGCTCGAGCATACGCTACGCAAGCCCCAGCTTGAACTCACCCTTTTACAGCTAGTCCAAGACGGTCACCGTACCGGAATCGAGGTCATCGTGAGTGCTTCCACAAAAATTCGGGGCAAGTTTTCAACGGCAGCGCACTCCACTGTGGTCACCGCAGAAACGGTGCGCAATGATCTCGCCACCACCGTTCTACGCTCCGAAATACCCCCTGGCACCGGGCAGTGGCGCTGCGAAGGTACACTCACCCACAGCATAAGCGCAGAAACGGCGACCGTTGCCGCCTTACTCGGCAGTAGTCAGCCACTGTGCATGCCCCTTACCGATGACTTCCGTCAGCTACCGGAACAGATAGATGCCGCCCAGTTGCCCCAGCAGGTATCAGAAGCCCCCACACAGGGCTTGCTTGTAGGTTTCTCTCGGCGCCAACGCCCCGTTACCCTAACCTCCGGCAACCGCAAGATTCTTTGCATTGCCGGCACCAAAGGCAGCGGTAAAACAACCTTGCTTCAGCAGCTACCGGGACTGAACCCCAACGAGTCTTTTACTCTGATTGAAGGCAGGCAAGTACCCGGAGTTTCTGCTCTAACCTCTTACCTCGATGCTCTGAGCGACCCTGCCCAGCGCATCCTTCTCATCGACGATTTACACAGTCTAGATGCCGCGTCCCAGGAGGCTCTACGCGCCCGTTGCTCCCACTACCGTCTAGTCATTCTCGCTTTCACACCGTGGAAGAGATGGCATGCATCCCCGCTACTCTCACAGCTTGCCGGCACCACCTACGGTATTGTTCTACAACCTCGTACTGCCGTTGACGGTGAATTTTTTGGACTGGAATCCTTACCGCTTGACACTCTCACCCGAGGTGTATGCCCACCCGGCAGGGCGTTGCTCATTGACGGGCTCGAAGTCACCGCTTTTCAAGTACCGGGTAGCTCACGCTCATAGTGATTACGCAGGTATTTGATAACACGAGGCGAGAACATCAAAATCATCACAACCCCGCAGACGAGAGCCGTCACGCTCCCCGGTACAAACTGACCAGAAACAGCGATCTGTGTGCCGATAATAACGCCCATAATCTGCCACACCACGATAAGGGCACGAGCATACAATCGCCCCTCATACAAACCTTTAGCGCCCCACGCCAAAGCACCGGCAATTAATACAAAAGCGAAAACTAATACAGCGGTTGCCGATGAGATACCCTCACCCGGAGCGTAAATCACCGACAACACCGCTAATGCCATAACGGCAATAATTTCAATTCCGACCAGTCCCACAATCACAAGAACAGCGGGCGGACGTACAGGCAATACACCCCTCGCACTTTCAGGCTTCACTGTGGTCCCCTTCTCTCTGCCCCACTCGATATCTTCTCTCGCTTTTAGTCTATACACCCTGCACCACCGGTGCCCCTACAGCAACCAGTACCCCACCCAGTGTGGTGCTTTTAACACCACAACAATAGCTGTGATTGATAACTCACACCCAGCAGAGTTTTTATTCAAGAAACCTCTTGTTTACTTTCAACCGACATGCGAAAGTTATGTAGGTCGACTTGGCTCCTGGCTTATTCAGGGGCCCGGGTTTTTGTTAGGCTGAGTTTTTTATTTTTTATCAAGCGCAGCCTCAGTGTACATATTTGAAGGAGAGCGTGCCCATGGATTGGCGTAGCCGTGCTGCTTGCCTAGAAAAAGACCCAGAATTATTTTTCCCTGTGGGAAACACTGGTCCGGCGCTACTTCAAATTGAAGAGGCAAAAGCCGTATGCCGCAACTGCACCGTCATGGATACATGCTTGCAGTGGGCAATTGAGACCGGTCAAGATTCCGGTGTCTGGGGCGGAATGAGCGAAGAAGAACGCCGAGCGATGAAACGCCGTGCTGCTCGCGCTCGCCGCGCGTCCTAAGACTCTTTTCAAAAGGCGGTGGACAGAATCTTTACGATTCTGTCCACCGCCTTTTGTTGTGCTCGCGTCTTTACAGCGGGTTGTCAGAAAAATGCCGATTGACCGGTTGGTGAAAGACTATCGGGACTCACCTAACACCGCTTCGATTTCAACAGTTGTTCCCCGAGGCGACCGATTCTTCCATGTAATGGATCCGTTGAGTTCACTAGCCACCAGGGTTTTCACAATTTGGGTTCCCAACCCATCTCGGGTTTTGGGTTCAGTTGCAGTCTCGTTCATACCTCGACCGTCATCGCTAATACTCACGGTTAGAGTATGCTGTGCCCTTTCATCGTACGCGCGCTGTGCATCCATTGTGACTGTTCCCGTCTCACCGGCAAGACCGTGTTCCACCGCATTGGCAACGATTTCGTTGATAACAAGGGCAAGAGGAGTTGCAAATTTACTCGGCAAAGACCCAAACGATCCCGTAAGTTCGGTGCGGACGTCCTGCCCCGGCGAAGCGAGTTCGGCAGCCAGATGAAACTGACGCCCAATCAAATCATCAAAATCAACGTTCTGGGCTAGTCCCTGTGATAGCGCCTCATGCACGGTAGCAATGGTCGCCACCCGTCGCATCGCTTGTTCTAATCCCTGCCGCGCTTCATCACTTTCCATTCGACGAGCTTGCAAGCGCAAAAGCGCAGAGACGGTCTGCAAGTTATTCTTCACTCGGTGGTGAATCTCCCGAATGGTTGCATCTTTGGTCATCAACTCAAGCTCGCGCCGGCGCAATTCGGTCACGTCACGGCACAGAATAATGGCGCCAAAGCGTTCTTCCCCCAAGGGGGTAAAACGGCGCAGAGGTATGGCACGGTAAGTGATGCTGGCGAAGTGCGCTTTAATTTCAGCGCGCCAGGGCATTTTCCCCGCTAAGACAAGTGGCAGGGTCTCATCTACTTGCTCTCCCTGAGGTAACAGAGCTCGGGTGATATGAGCAAGAGACTGTCCCTCTAGTTCAGCAGAGAATCCCAGCTTCTTATAAATAGAGGTCGCGTTGGGCGAGGTAAAGGTAATCACGCCCTCGGCGTCCAACACCATCAAGCCATCGCTCACTCGTGGGGCGCCGCGAGTTGTCCCCACAGGAGCAGAAAACTCAGGCCAGATTCCTCGGCTCGTCATTTTCAATAGTTCCTCGGATAGCTCTCTGTAGACCAGTTCAACGTGGGTTCGCTGACGCGGAGTGTAAGTCTCAGAGTGGACGCTAAGTAGCCCTAAGGTCCTGCCGTTTCTGGTGAGCGGAACAAGGGTAGTTTGAATATCTAGCCCAGCTACCGTTTCTGAATCCACGTACTTTTCACTGCACTGGTTTTTCCACACGCCCAGGGCTTTTAACCGCATCTCTTTTTTCATGCGGTGATCGATAAGGTCTGTATAAAAAAGTGTGTGTACGGTTGACGGACGCATATGAGCGCAGGCAATAAAACCGCTCTCTTGACCGGGCTCTGTGGGATAGCGTCCGCCCGCCAAAATATCGGAATTGAAATCGGTGGGTAACCACAGCACCAAATCACCGTGAGCGGTGTCAGCGATAATTTGCCAGTCACCAATGAGCAGGTGCAGCCATTCCATATCGCCCGGTCCGTACTCTGCGTTCTGGAGGAAAGGGTCAATGTGCATGGTTACCACACCTATCATTTTTCATGTTCTGCTGGCCTACTCTACGGCAATTTTAGACCCTAACTGAGGGGTTATCCACGGCGGGCCCCCTGAGAGGGTTGCAAACGGTGACGAACCCTAGCTAACACGGACTTCTTAGTCACAACGGTGGCATTGGAGTGCCCGGCTGCAATAGCGCCCATGAGCGAGCGTGCCAGTTCAGTGAAAGTATCGGTGAGACTCTGCGCGTCTTTGATCTCTACGATGGTTTTACCAGTGAGCAAGGCTTTATCGAGAATACTCGGTTCATGGGGTATAAACCCGGTAATGGGAGTTGCCGGGCCGAACCTACTCCACGCGCGCTCCACCTCACCTCGACCGCGTGATCCGGTAGTTTCCGAGCGCATTTTATTAATCCATACATGTTTTCGGTGATCAGTTGCTAACTGCAGATGACTCTGGTTGAGTTCCTCGAATGCTCGTACCAGGCGGGGGAAGCCCACCACATCTGCTGAACCAACCACTACAATGTCGCTTGCCTGTTCTACTGCGGTGATTGCGGCAGCATTGCGTCTGGGTGCTAAGCCGTCGAAGGTAATTTCTTCGTCGGCTTCAAGGCTAAAAGCAGTATCAATAACAACTGCCTGATAGCGCGAGCGCAGGTAGTCAAGGACGCTGGTGAAAGGCTTTTCTCTGACCTCTGGCCATCTGTCGGCGCGGGTGATACCCGTGATGATGTCGAGGGTTTTACCCGCAAGGTCAATGGAACTCACGTACTCTCGGTATTTTTCGTCGGTGAGCTTATTGCGGTCGGCGTAGTGGCAGATTTGTGAGATTCCGGAGTACTCATCGAGTAGCCCGAGTGTGATGCCGAGAGCGGGGCCGTAGGTGTCGGCATCAACGAGCACAGTGGAGTAGCCTTGAGCGGTTAAGGTTGCGGCGAGATGGGTGGCTACCGTGGTACGTCCGGGGGCGCCGGTAGAGCCCCACACGGTGATGACGCGTCCTTTCTCAGATGAAGTCAGTGAAAGAGCTTCAGCAGCTTCGACAGTGACAGTAGTTGATAAGGCAGCAGTATCTGCCGCAGGTGCCCGGTCGAAGGTCAGCGTGTGCAAGTTGGCTACCGCTGTTTCGATGCTTTCAATAACCGTCGGGGTATCGGCAAGCGCGTCAATGACGGCAACCCCGTGAATCTCAAGGTCGATACCGGGGTCAGTAACTGCGACCACTGCGACCCCTACCTCATGTAGCTGGGCTACCATCGACTGCGTGAGGTAGTCAGTGTAGTCGGCTACAAGCAGGGCAGCGCGCACAATGCCGGTTTGACCCAGACCAAAGACCTCCGATATGTCGTGAACGTGACGGGCAACAGTGACGTTTCCTCGCTGAGCTTCGATACCCGCGATGAAACGTCCGGAGTGATCAGAAAAAACGACGATGGGAATGCTAGCCATAATCTACCCCTGATTTTTGTAGTCAGAGGGCACGAGGTTGATTTTGTCCTCGTTGTTGATAGCTTTGAGGATCGCACTGAGTGATTCTTCGGCTACCAGAAGCTGCACGGCTGACTTACCGGTGCCACCGATGAGACTTTCTTCGTTGCTAATAGTGGAGACCTCTGCGGCTTCCATCACCACCTCGGGATCGTTGTAAGTGGTCGTTGTTCCCTGAGCTTTTGTGGCAATCCAGATATCAACGTGCTTACCCGGGGTCAGAGTTGAGGCATAGGCAGAGTCGATAGTGATGCTAGCAGTACGTCGACCGTCGGTGAGTTCTTGAGCAAGAGCTGTTGCGGGCACCAATTGACCGCTGGTGATACGCGAAGTCACGACGCTACCCTCCGCGATAGTTTTTTCTTGAGGAATATAGTGCTGCCCAGCTTCAGCTAAGCGCACATCAGCTAGAGCAAAGTCGCTGGCTTTCACCTCTTCGCCCACCGCCATATCACGGGTAGCTACGTAGAAGGGTTCGGTTTTATTACCGAGACTTACAACGCTCACCACCGCCACGATGGAGAGGGCGATGAGGAGCAGTCCCATGAGAAGACGGGGGTCTTTGAGACCGGGGCGCTGAAATCGAGGGGAAAGCCCCTCGCTGCTTTCGGGTACGGCTGTGGGCACGGTGTTGTCTTTCGGTTCTGTGCGGTTATTGGTTCTTATGTGGTTCGTTCAGTGGTTGTGAACAGCGGTTCTTGTGGTTGACATACGGAGCCTGCGGTGTGACTCGTCATCCTATATTGTGTTCCAAGTGTTTGTTCTCTTCAACTTCATCGCTGGGTCCACTGCCAGTTGTCACCATAAGTGGAGTGCTTCTGGCCCCCCTAAGATAATCAAACGATATCAAATGAAATTAAAAAATATTAGTTTACAATTGAAATGACATAAACTTATGAGACGAGGAGACCCCGTGGCAGAGCAACGCTTTTACACCCTGACCGAAGTATCAGAAATTCTGAACATTAGCCTCTCCCAGACCAGGATTCTTGTAACCTCTGGGCAGCTCGAAGGGATTCAGATTGGCGGACGGGGTCAGTGGCGCGTCGAAAACTCCAAACTTGAGGAATACATTAGCCGCGCTTACGCTCAGACTAAAGAGGCACTCGCAAAAGGCACAGCCGAAAGTCTCACCAGCGCATCCTAACAACGTTAGGCGGTACCTACTGCAACAATGGAGTGCAATGGCACCACCCTGGTTTTATGAATTGAGCTTCCTCTGGTGGAAAGCTCGACAAAGTCAGCCCCCACCCGTTCTAAAACGCCCTCACTCGTCAATCGTCCAGCATGGTAGAGGCGAACAGTTTCACGCGCCTTCACCAGAGCCCTCAGGGCAAAAGCAAACGACAGCTTACGCTGCACTGCCTGAGCATCAACTGTTGAAAACGGCGTCCCGCCTTCCCAGAACACGATGCGGGCGGTCGGCATGACGAGGCTTTCAGCTGATGTACGTAGCTGAAGCCAGCCTAACCCCACGTTTTCAAGTACACCATCCCATTTCTGAGCGTCATCAGTAAAGACCTGCACCTGAAAACCTATTTGCGCTGCTAACCGATCCCCCATCATCACCTTGGCAAACTCTGCCCTACGCACTTCTTGCGCATCCAGCTCAATGGTTCTGGTACGGGCGGTGCTCAGCTGCACTTCGTAGTCTCTAAAAATTCGATCCAGATTCGTCATGTCCTCAACCCTATCGGTCGGCAATGTCTACCACCCTGCACGCTAACCAAAATCGAAAACATTTAAGTTTTTTTGCACACAGGGCTTTACAAACGCCACGCAAGCTAAGATACTCTAAGTGTTATCAAATAGCATCAAATGATAGGTTTAGAGATGAAGATGAACCACCAAGCACCTTCTGCCTCCTCGGCAGACAGGGTGCTCTGTTTAGCTATACCGCTCATCTCCCTAGTGGTCGCCGGATGCTGCTTCTGGATCATCGGCGCCAGTGAGCTCAAGACAGCAGAGATGCTACTTATGGGCGCTAGTGCCCTGATCGCCTTCGGTGTTGGTCTGTGGTATATTTTCGCTGCCCTTTACCTACTGCTGACACGCTCCACCCGAAGCGCAGCACAGTCTTTGCCCCGATGGGTGCCGAGGATGATGCGTAACGTAGCTATCGGAACTCTAGGTATTAGCGTGTATGCGGCTCCCGCCACGGCTGCTCCCTTGACCAGCGCATCTTCGCCCTCGATCGCCACCGTACACGAAACCCACCCATCCTCTCTTGAGCAGTTCTACGGTCACGCAGATGACCTATCAGACTCTCAAAAAGATTCCCTCTCCAGTTTTTTCACCAGTCATCACGCAACTGCTGACCACGGTTCTGCCACACCGGCAACAACACGCTGGCAGGGTCAATCCGATCAGCAGTTCGAGAACCTCAATACTCTGCCCCAGCAGTGGCTTGAAGTTGACCCGCAGACCTTCAAACACGCATCCGCCCACCAAACGCCCAGCATCAATCCTTTCTTCACCGCATCATCGCGTGAAGATCTCAGCGAACGTTCAGTAGGGATGCTTCACACCGTGCGCAGCGGTGAAACTCTGTGGAGTATTGCCACGAACTACCTACCATCAGGAAGCCCGGACGCAGAAATTATGGAATACGTATCGGCTATCTACGCAGCTAACTCGCACCAGCTACCGGTAGATGCCAACCTTATTTACGCAGGACAACAACTCATCCTCCCCTTTCAGTAAAGATTTTCAGCACAGAAAAGAGACGAACCATGAACCAGCAATCAGCTCGCAAAGAAACCTTCGCTGTCTCTGAGGCAGAATACAAGGCAATGCTCGAAATCATCAAGGAAACAGAACGCCCCATCGTAGCGCGAAAGCAGGGAATTCCCTTGAAAACCTCCTCAGAACTCTGCCAGTCAGTAGAAACGATGTGCAGCGGTCTCTCCATTGCCGTCCTCGAAATTTTCGCGGGACGCCGCGCCTGCAGCCAGGTTGCCAAATGGTTTACCGCTGAATGCCTCACTAAGATCAAACGTCGTGCCGATCTGACTCGACGCATCCTTGCCAGCAAACAGGGCGAAGACCACCTGCGCAGTCCTTTCGCTCTTAGCGCTCCCCTACCCACTGTGCGCCGCGCCCACGCCCAACAAATCAATGAAACAACCGTTGAAGCGTGCGTCATTGTTGAAGACAGCCAGCGCGTACGAGCGTTAGCTTTCAAGGTGCAAAGAATCCACCGGGTCTGGAAGGTCGTAGAAATAGAAATCGCGTAAAAACGCCACTATAAAATATGCGCGGGCGCTTCACCTGTTTGAAGTGAAGTGCCCGCGCATTCTTATCTCTTGACTGAGCCTCTATTCTAGGACTCAGAAAAAACAAAAGCCGTGTAGAAAAAACCTAGTTCTTTTTAACCTGGACTTCGGCGCTGCCGTCCTCACTCGGAGCCGAGTACTTGAGGAACTTAGGCTGCGGTGGCAGGTTCATCTTGATAGAAGATGAAGTCGTACGCTGCTTGGAAAGATCCAGGTTGTAGAGGAACCCCACGGTCTCTTCACGGATCGCGCCGAGCATGGACTGGTACATGGCGTAGCCTTCTCGCTGGTACTCAATCAGCGGATCGCGCTGTGCCATTGCGCGCAGACCAATACCTTCTTTGAGATAGTCCATCTCATACAGGTGTTCGGGCCAGCGACGTCCAATCACAGACAGCAACACACGGCGTTCGATCTCACGCATTGCTTCTGAGCCGACCTTTTCTTCGCGCTCTTGATAGATGAATTTCGCATCCGTCAGGATCTCGGTAATCAGCATTTCCTGGGTAATCTTGGTGCGTCCGCCCGCCTGCTCTTCCAGATCCTCAATAGTTACGGAGATGGGGAAGATCGGCTTGAGCAGGTCCCACAGTTTTTCAAGATCCCAGTCTTCAGCGTGACCCGATGTATGGGTCACGATGGTTGATGAGATCACTTCATCAATGAACTTCTGAATCTGTTCCTCAATGTCTGCGCCTTCGAGGATTTCAGCACGATCTGCGTACATTGATTCGCGCTGACGGTTGAGCACATCATCGTACTTGAGGATGTTCTTACGTTGTTCGGCGTTACGCGATTCAACTTGCCCCTGGGCGGACGCGATGACGCGAGAAACGAGCTTGTTTTCAAGAGCGGTGTCATCGGGTGCGCCTGCCATGAGTCGGGCGGCTGCCTGACCGTTGAACAAACGCATGAGGTCATCGGCGAGTGAAAGGTAGAAGCGGGATTCGCCGGGATCACCCTGACGGCCGGAGCGTCCACGTAGCTGGTTGTCGATGCGTCGTGATTCGTGACGTTCGGTACCCAGTACGTAGAGACCGCCCAGTTCAATGACTTCCTCATGTTCAGCTTTCACAGCTTCTTCGCATTCAGCGAGGACGCCGGGCCATTGCTGCTCGTATTGTTCGGGGGTACGGTTGGGGTCAAGACCCAGCTGTTCCATTTTTTCGACAGCGTTGAACTCGGCGTTACCACCGAGCATGATATCGGTGCCTCGACCTGCCATGTTGGTTGCAACGGTGACAGCGCCCTTGCGTCCTGCCTGGGCAACGATGGCAGCCTCACGCTCATTGTTTTTAGCGTTTAGCACCTCATGGCGAATGCCCTCTTTGACGAGGAGCTTAGACAGGTACTCGCTCTTTTCAACGCTGGTTGTACCCACCAGAACAGGCTGCCCCTTAGCGTGGCGTTCTTTAATGTCTTCAACGACTGCCTGGAACTTGGCAATTTCGTTTTTGTAGACCTTATCTGCCTGGTCTTTACGGTGGATGCCCTTGTTAGTGGGAATAGGCACGACGCCCAGTTCGTAGGTGTTCATGAACTCGGCAGCTTCGGTTTCTGCTGTACCAGTCATTCCCGAGAGCTTGTCGTACATGCGGAAGTAGTTCTGCAACGTCACAGACGCCATGGTCTGGTTCTCGGGCTTAACTTCAACGCCTTCTTTAGCTTCAATAGCCTGGTGGATGCCCTCGTTGTAGCGGCGGCCGGGCAAAATACGACCGGTGTGCTCGTCAACGATGTGTACTTCACCATTGACTACCACGTAGTCTTTATTGTTTTTGAATAGCTCTTTTGCCTTGATGGAGTTGTTCAAAAAGCCAATGAGCGGGGTGTTGACAGATTCGTAGAGGTTGCGAATACCCAAGTGGTCTTCAACCTTGTCAATACCCGTTTCGAGTACGCCGACGGTGCGTTTCTTTTCATCGATTTCGTAGTCAATATCGACTTTGAGGTCGCGAGCGATACGCGCGAATTCTGTGTACCAGCGGTTGGCTTCGCCCGAGGCTGGGCCGGAAATAATCAGGGGGGTTCGCGCTTCATCGATCAGAATAGAATCGACCTCATCGACAATTGCAAAGTTGTGACCGCGCTGGACCTTCTCATCGAGCGTCCACGCCATGTTATCGCGCAAGTAGTCAAAACCGAACTCGTTGTTCGTGCCGTAGGTAATGTCAGCTTCGTACTGTTTACGGCGCACGTCAGGGCTCTGGTTACCCAAGATGACGCCTGATTCCAGACCCAAAAAGCGGTAAACACGACCCATGAGGTTAGCCTGATATTCAGCTAGGTAATCATTCACGGTGACCACGTGTACGCCCTGACCCGAGAGCGCATTGAGGTAGGCGGGAGCTGTTGCAACCAGTGTCTTACCCTCACCGGTTTTCATTTCCGCGATATTGCCCAGGTGCAGAGCTGCACCGCCCATGAGCTGCACGTCGTAGTGACGCTTACCCAAGGTTCGTTTAGACGCCTCACGCACTACCGCGAACGCTTCGGGCAACAGAACATCGAGGGATTCCCCCTCATCGATGCGTGTACGGAACTTATCAGTCTCAGCTCGAAGTTCAGCATCGGTTAAAGCAACAATGCTTTCCTCAAGAGAGTTAATCGCGTCTGCATAGGCACGAAGCTGTTTGAGGACTTTCTTGTCTCCGGCGCGGAGTAGTTTTTCCAAGAAAGATGCCACGAGTGTGCTCCTTGAGGTTTCGATGATAATGAAATGTCCAACCGATATTTGTAAAGGCTAACAACCCATTGTAAAACACCATCAAACGTTTTACTGCGGTGGCGTTCACCGCCGAGCAATGAATTATGCCAAAGACGCAAAACTGCCCCTGCAAAGTGCGGGGGCAGCTGTTGGTTGTATTAGCGGATTCTCTTACTGATCGCTCAGTGAAATCACACCGTAGCTCCAGCCTTTACGGCGGTAGACCGCGCTGGGGGTGTTAGTATCTGCATCCACGAAGAGGTAAAAATCGTGCCCTACCAGCTCCATGCGATCAACTGCTTCTTCGGCGGTCAGCTTCTCTGCGGGGAAGCTCTTACGGCGGATTTCGAGAGGTGATTGCACATCATCAGTCAGTGCGTACTCGTTATCGAATGCTGCTTCTTCAACAGGAATGTCTTCAGCGTGGATTTCAGTGACTGCGGTCTGATCGGTAACGATGGGCAATGAACCGGTTGCCTCAGAAACCGAGAGCGGTGAGCGTCCGCCGTGCTTCTGCGCCTTACGGCGGTCGCGGGCTCGACGCAAACGTTCCAGGAGTTTGCCATAAGTGTCATCAAAAACCGCGAACTTATCTGAGCCCGATGCCTCAGCACGCAGGATGGGACCGCGTCCCACCACAGTTATTTCAACACGAATGGTGTTGGGACCAATATGCCCGTCCTTGCTGAACTTAACTTCGATGTCGGTAACGTGATCGCCAAGCTGCTCAAACTTTTTAGCTTTGCTCTCTACATGCTCCTGCAGTCGTTCAGTCACTTTGACGTTGCGTCCGTAGACCTTAAGCTCCACGATTGCCTCCAAAATATTTAGGCGAGAAGTCGCTTATTTTCTCTCGTACAAGAAACCTTCAAGAAGGTATATTTCTTGTTGCTTCCAGCCTAGTTCCAGTTCTCTAGAAATTCATGTGTTACGTTATATCATTCGATGTTGGAAGGCTCTACTGGTCTGATTCAGTGGTGGTGCAGTCTTGTTTCTTGCTCGCTGAGACTGAGATTTTTTACCGTAAATCGCCCTCTTTCAGTCGCTGACTCCCCGATTATTTTCGCTATGGCTGAAAATCTACTCCCCCCCCTCAAAATAAATTATGAGCGAGATGTGTGTGACGGGACATTGTTCACGCATAAAAAACCAATTTGACCGCCCCTGCACGCAGGTGCATACTGATACTGTGTGTGCTTGGTTACCTGATGAAAGGTCAGTCGCTCTCCGCGCTCTTCTGACGGGCAACCGCGGCTACGCTGGCAAAGCCCAGCACCCGAGCGCCTTCATCCTCCAGCACTCTAGCAGTTTCAAGCATCGATGCGCCGGTAGTCACCACATCATCGCAAATGATGCACTCGGCACCTTCAAGAGTGGTTTCGAATCCTAGCAGCTCCCCCGGATTCCAACGTTTTCTCATCGCTCCGTGCAACCGCGCATACCGTTGGTGTACTCCCAACTCTTTTTGACCGCTAGACCCCGAACGGGTGCGACTCACCTCTAGAACATCAGCGCACACAGTCTCGATTCCCTCCAGCGCGAGCTGCCGACGAGCCGCGGACGTCAGTTCAAGGGCAGGCGAGAAACCGCGACGCCTCGTGTTACGGACAGAAGAAGGTACAGGTACCAGCACTGCCTGCTGCTTACCGTAGCTATCAACAATCGCCTGGATAGCACGGGCAAGACCCGTTGCTAACAAAGTTCTCTGATCGTAACGCCCCTCATTTTTGAACGCCAAAATACAACGAGCAAGCTCATGCTCATAAACGCCGGCAGCCACAGCGTTCTCTAGCTCATAGCGCAGAAACGGTAAGTGCAGGTTAAGCAGGCTTTGCCGCACCAAAAAATCACAGCGCTGGCATCGCCCCTCATAGCGAGCATCCGGTTTCTGGCAACTTGCGCACGGGGTCGGCAACACAACATCGCGTAGCCGGTAGGCACTTTCGCGGGCAGTTGCGATGAGAGGGTCAAACCGATGGTTCACCGTGCGCTTACCCCGAGAAGTTCAAATCGTGCAGGGTGTTCTCCAAACGAACCCACCCCGATGAGCTCAAGCGGTAGAGAGTAGAATCCTGGGTCTGAGCAATGACGTTTTCCTCCCCCGTGCCCACAGAAATCTTCGCTAAACCGGTGAGGATTTCGGGCGAACGGCGTACACCCGAAATAGAAATAATTTCAGTGGCGCCAGTGTTGTAATCAGCAATAATAACTTCGTTATCAGAGAGAAAGTCAGCGAAGGTCGGGGAAATACCCGTGCCCAAACGCACGGGGGTCTGCAGGCGTTGCGGAGCACCCTCACCATCGCGAATAACCCCCGCCACCCAGGTATAGGAGTAGGTGTCATCGTGGGCAGCTATAACCGCGCGGGTTCCGTCGCGCGAGATATTCAGTGAAGTGACGGTATAGCCCTCCAACCAATCTGCCGCGACCTCTTGTGGCTGATTACCATCAGAAGTCGAAAGACTTACCATCACTTGCGAGCCATTTTGCACAGCCCAGACCCAGTGCAGGTAGTCAAAACTAGGCACAGTAATGTCAGAAGCGGCAAGCAGCTGCCGCGCTTCTCCGTTGCGTACCAACCACAGCTCTTTTTCGTTGTTTGCCAGGTAAGCGTAGACGCCTCGCGAAATTGCCATAGCGGGCGAGGTAACTGTTTGCTGCTGAGGTGCCAGCACGGTGTTCTGGCTAGCAACATCACTCAAAGAGCTTCGGGTAATCAGGGTATTTTCTTCAACGCCAACAACGCCCCCCGATACCGGCGGGTTAATCAGGGGTAGAGAGTCAGCCCGCGCGTCATCCTCTTGAATAGTTTGCCCTGCCACTTTAAGCTCCACGGAACTTACGGTTGATAGGGTCGAGAGGGTTTGGGTGAGCTGAGTTTTAATGCGCTGAGATTCAAGCTGGGTCAGTTCCTTTTGCACCCCTGCCCCCGAGAGGTCTACCGAGGCGACGCTTGATTCAACAGGAACAGAGCTGCGCGTCAGCGTAGTACCTGTGGGAATGGCTGTCTGCACCGCCCCCTGCAAATAGGGTGCTGGTCCCTCCAATAGAACGCGCACTACAGAGGTTGCCACAGTGTCACGATCTGCAAACCACCGCACATCGGGCACCGCGTATGAAAAGGTGGGGTCGTAGAAGTAGAGGGTGAAAGGGTTGTATGCAATATTGAACTGACGCTGATCCAGAATAATAGAGTTGGGTGCGCTGGTGATACGCCACTGCCCGCCGATGTTTTCAAGCTGAAAAGAGAGATTCTCCCCATCGGCGGTATCGAATGAGGTGGCGATACCTCGCGCATCGATCTTGGCGGTGAGCTCAACAGCTAGGGTGTAGTCACCCTTGTCAGTTGCGCTGATGCTGGGGGTGTTGGTGTAGACCAGGGTTTGTTCCTGCGGTGACCACTGCTGCGCATAATCGGGGGCCAGGAACTGGCGGGCCACCGCGTAATTATCGTTAACGCCCACCCCCGCACTGATGAATCCCCTAATGATTTCATCAGGGGTAGCGTTGGTGGCTGGTCCTTCAATCTCTGAGCTTTGTCTGGAGGCGGACGCGGTCGATCGGGGGTCAGCGTAGTGGTTGACCGCACCGCTGGTGGGGATTCCACCGCATGCGGTGAGCGTCAGAATACCGGTGGCGGCTAGGCATCCTGTTAAACGGTACGCTGCCATGATGCGTTCTCCTTCGATGCTTGTTCAGTACTTTCTTTTTCAGCTATTTCTGCGGGTTGTTGGGGAATAGAGCCGGTGAAGGCGGTCAGCTCAAGCAGCTCGGATTCCCCGCTTAAGAGCACCGGTGAGTTACCCATCTCTACGCCCTGTTTGAGGGGTATAGTGATACGGAAGCAGGCGCCTTCCCCCGGTTTGCCCCAGACTTCTAGCGCACCTCCGTGCAAACGCACGTCCTCGGCAGAAATAGCCAGACCTAGACCTGTACCGCCAAGGGTACGTTTGCGGGAAGGGTCTGCGCGCCAGAAACGGTTGAATACCTGCGACAGTTGCTCTTCGGTAAGTCCCACTCCGTGATCTCGCACCGCAATGCCCAGCGCGGTACTAGAGGCGGCAATGTAAATATCAATCGGTTTGCCTTCGCTGTACTCGATAGCGTTGAAGATGAGGTTACGCAGGACGCGCTCGATGCGGCGGTGATCCATCTCTACCGTTTGTTCTGTCAAATCTGTGTGAACGGTCAGCTCTACCCCCACCCTCGCAAGGTGGGGTTGGGCGACCTCAACGGTTTCGCGTACTACTGTGAGCGCGTCCACGGGTACCAGATCGAGGGTGGCTGAACCGGCGTCGAAGCGAGAGATTTCTAGCAAGTCTGCGAGTAGGTTATCAAAACGATCCACCTGGTTGTACAGCAGCTCTGAGGAACGCCGTTGCAGGGGGTCAAGCCCCTCTCTGGCGTTGTAAAGCATTTCTGCGGCCATGCGCACGGTCGTTAGGGGGGTGCGCAATTCATGAGAAACGTCAGAGACAAACCGCTGCTGCATCGTCGAGAGAGTCTCCAGACGAGAAATCTGATCTTGTAGGCTGTCTGCCATTTTGTTGAAGGAGTGGCCCAGACGAGTAGCCTCGTTTTTACCCGTGACCTGCATACGCTGATCGAGGTTACCAGCTGCTAGCTTCTCAGCCGAAATCGCGGTAGAACTAATCGGTTTGATAGCTGCGCGCGTCACTGCCCACACAATCGATACCACCACAATCAACATGATGCCGAAGCCCAGCCCCATGACCATGTTGATATAGGTCGCTGTTTCTTGGGAGTTCGAGAAATCGTAGATGAGATACAGCCCGTACTCTGGACTCTGCGGAATAGAAATGCGTGTTCCCACCACCACAACCGGCACCGGCTGCTGGTTTTCCATCACCTGCATCTGCGCTGACTGCCAGTAGATACCGTCGGCGGTAGTCACCATCTGCTGCAAATCAGCGGGTATATTCGCCGGATCCATCCAGATATTCTGGGCTTGGGCGGGAATAAAATTCTGCGTCGAATCGCTCTGGGTGGGTAGCAACACCCACTCCCGCTGAGCATCGCTACTACCGGTTTCTAGCACCGTCAGAAAGCGTCTAACCTCCGCCTCAATCTCATTGCGGTCAACGGCGTCCGACGAATCCAACACGCTCTGCACATTGGCAAAACCTGCTGACGATTCCTCAAGGGCTTGGTCTAGGCGTCCGCGAAAAAGCGAGTTGGCGATCTGATTCGCCAAAAAGGCGCCGACCACCAAAAAGGTAATCATCAGCAAAATAATGGCTATGGAGACAGCGCGAAACTGCAAGGACTGCTGCCACCGACGACTGAAGTCAAAGAGGGGGTTAGAAAACCTGCGGGAGGGTGCGAGACGGTCGTCGCTGGCAGAAGCAGACATGGGTACTATCGAACTTTCTGGGCTGAGGCTTTGTAGCCAACGCCGCGTACAGTCACGATGATTTCGGGGGTTTCTGGATCCTGTTCAATTTTGGCGCGCAGACGCTGCACGTGAACGTTCACCAGGCGGGAGTCAACGGTTTTACCGTAGCCCCAGATGCTATCGAGTAAGGCTTCGCGGGAGAACACCTGACCGGGCTGGCGTGCCATAGTCACCAGCAAGTCGTATTCGAGGGGGGTGAGCGATAGGGTCTCATTATCGCGAGTAACGCTGTGACCCGAGAGGTCTATGGTGAGCCCGCCAATGGAGATTATTTCGCTGTTGTTTTCTTCGCGCGGACGCAGGCGGGCACGAATACGCGCCAGTAGCTCTGCGGGTTTGAAAGGTTTGGCGATGTAGTCATCGGCTCCGGCTTCAAGCCCCTTCACCACGTCTTCAGTGTCTGATTTAGCGGTGAGCATGATGATGGGTACATCGGTGTGCTGACGCAGCTGAGCGCAGACTTCAATACCGTCCATACCGGGCAGCATAAAATCAAGAAGTACCAGGTCGGGGCGGTGGGTGAGATAGGCATCTAGTGCCTGGTCACCCGTGGCACACACCTCTGTTTCGTACCCTTCCTGAGCAAGCACAATGCCTACCATTTCTGCCAGGGCCTCATCATCATCTACCACCAGAATACGAGAGTTCATACGCGCTCCTTCGATACACTTTTTTGATTCGATGTTTTATTTTACGCGGTTTATAGGCGTAGCGCGGTGTTAGTCTGCGTCTTGGGCAAATTCGGCGAGCGCGGTGGCGGTTTCTGTCAGGTGCGCCAGGAGGTCTGTGGCGGTGCCTGGGCTAAGTGCAGTGAGGTCGCCATTTTCGGTGAGGACGAGTTGGTTGAGGCGCTGGGCAGGCAGCCCAATGCTGCGCCAGGGTCGGTAAATGCTCTCAAGGGTAGGAATGATGGAGGGTTTGTTCAGGGTGCTGATAGCCGCTAGCCAGATCTCTTGGTTGTGTTCAATTCTGGGTGCTAGGTGCTCCCAAGCGCGCGCGTCCGCGGCGGGTTGAACGCTGGCTACGGCGTCGAAGAAGGTCAGATAGCGTTCTTCGATGGTTTGAGCATCAAGGTTCAGGGCAGTTTTGACTCCGTACGCGCTGAGCTGCTGGGTTACGATGGAAAAGGTTTCCATGACTTCGTGGGAATCTAATGGCTGGTAGGTTCGGTAGCCGCTTGAGGTGGGGATGCTGCCGCGCAGAATGTCGGTGAGTGAGGGTTCGTCGAGCTGAACGTATAGCTGGGCTGCGGGTATCGCCTGTTTGATCTGGTGCAGCCGGTGTTCCATGCCCGCTAACCAGGAGTCACGGATGTCTCTGCGGGCGCCCCTGTCGGCGAGGCTGCGTTCACCGTTGTGAAGGTGCAGAGCAGCTGTGAGACTGAGCGGACCGGTGAATTGCAGTTTGAAGGTGTCCTGAGGTTTTGTAGCTCCGGCGATAACATCAGCGAGGGCATTAATATCTGAATCGAGGGTAGCCCGTGCGGTGTCTTGCTCGGCAGAGTACCCATCATGCAAACGCCAGCCGAAGGATGCCCCATCTACCCCGAGTTCTTCAAAGGTGGCAATGGTGCGTGCTAGGGTGCTTGCGGCGTATCCTCGGTCTTCGAGGGCTGGTAGGTAGCTGTAGTGGGGAGCGCCCAGTTCTCCGCGGACGCGGTGAATAGCGTCCACGTTCTGAGTTCCGGGCCAGGGGCCCAGCCCGGTAGCACGAACCGCGTACTTCTGTTCAAACGAAGGCTCTGAGACAGCCCTCTGGGCGCGTTCGTCTAGTAGACGTGCGCGCTCATCAACGGTGTGCTCTCGATAACCAACGAGAGACTTTTTCCCCTGTTTCATACGTCGCTATCTCGGGTAGCTTCGGCGATGCGCTCGTGGTGGCGAATGACCTCAGAAATAATGAAGTTGAGAATTTTTTCGGCGAACTCAGGGTCAAGGTGGGCTATCTCTGCCAAAGACCTGAGACGCTCGATTTGAGCCGCTTCGCGGTCAGGGTCCCCCGAGGGCAGGTTGTATTCTGCCTTGAGGTAGCCAACGCGCTTGGTTACCCTGAATCGTTCGGCAAGAATGTGAACCAGTGAAGCATCGAGGTTATCAATGGTTTGACGAATCTCAAATAGTTCTTCGAGCACAGCGGGGTCTACGCTACCGTGTAGAGCGCTGGCGCGCGCATCGAAGCTGCTGTGAGGTTCGTGCAGATTACTCATGAGAGGAGCTCTCTTTCAGTGTCGAGTGTGTCTGGTATAAGGGAGGGCTAAATATCTGCGCGGTCCAGAGAGTAGGCGCGGTTAATAGTTGCCTGTCCCAGAACCCGAGTGCCCTGGTACATAACCAGGGTTTGACCGGGAGCGACCCCGCGCAGCCCTTCTTTCAGTCGCACAACAACTTCCAAGCGCAGGGCGTTCTCTTGTGCAGATTCGTCGTCGTTCACCCATTCGAGATAAGCCTCAGAAAGTACCGGATCGGCGTGGGCACGCACCTGTGCGGTGATATCGATCGACGTGCTGGCGGCCCCGATCTGAGCTGGCTGCGCCAAGAACTGGGCGAAAGCGTCCACCGGCTCGCCAGCCCAGGTGCATCTAATACCGCGGATTTCCTCCACCGCAAGAAGTTCTTTAGAACCAACGATAACTTCGTTGGTCTTGGGGCGAATTTCGAGCACGAAACGGGGCTTGCCGTCGGGGGCAGGACGCCCAATCTTAAGCCCCTTACGTTGCCCCACAGTAAATGCCTGGGAACCATCGTGCTGACCCAAAACAGTGCCCTCGGTATCTTTGATATCGCCTGCGGTCATCTCAATATGGTCAGCGAGCCAGTCGCGAGTATCGCCCTCAGGAATAAAGCAAATATCGTAGGAGTCAGGCTTCTTCGCTACTGAGAAACCCCGACGCTCCGCCTCAGCACGCACCTCAGCCTTAGAGGGGGTTTCAGCCAGCGGAAACCAGGCATGCTTGAGCTGCTCGTGGGTGAGCACGCCCAACACGTATGACTGGTCTTTTGCCCAGTCAGCAGCACGGTGAAGCTCGCGGTTGCCCTCTTCGTTGGTAATGACCTTGGCGTAGTGACCGGTTACTACCGCATCAAAGCCAAGAGCAACGGCCTTCTCAAGCAGAGCCGCGAACTTAATCTTTTCGTTGCACCGCATGCAGGGATTGGGGGTGCGACCGTGCTCGTATTCAGAGATGAAATCATCAACAACGTCTTCTTTGAAACGCTCCGAAAAGTCCCACACGTAGAAAGGAATCCCCAGCTGGTCGCAGACACGACGCGCGTCCATCGAATCCTCGATGGTGCAGCATCCGCGGCTACCGGTACGCAAGGTGCCGGGCATGCGGGAGAGGGCAAGGTGCACACCCACCACGTCGTGGCCGGCCTCTACAGCGCGGGCAGCGGCCACAGCCGAGTCAACACCGCCACTCATTGCAGCTAGAATCTTCATCTTTTAATCCTTATATTTCAACGTTTGAAAAATTGTACAGAGCTACAACCGCAATTCCGCGGTCTTTATTTCGTACTCGGTGTGTAGTTCATCCAGTAGTTAGTGCCAGAGCGAAGCGTCCGGGGTGTGCGCTGCTAATCCAGCTTTTTGAGCTTGGGCGAAGGCGGCAGGTAGCGCAGCAAGCAAACCGTCAACATCAGCATCTGTACTGCTATGCCCCAGGGTAAACCGCTGGGCACCACGAGCCGTCACTTCATCAAGGCCCATAGCCAAAAGCACGTGTGAGGGACGCGGTACTCCGGCGTTGCAGGCAGAGCCGGTGGAGCTTTCGATACCCGCCATATCAAGCAAGAAGAGGAGGGAGTCACCCTCACACCCGGCAAAGGTGAAGTGAGCGTTACCGGGTAGACGACGCCATACCCCGGCGGTCATCTCATCGGCGGTTTCGGGGGTCGCGCCGCGAAGGGTCGCATCGGGCACCAGTTCTTGAACGCCCTCAATCAACCGATTGCGCAGAGTGGCAAGACGGTTCGCTTCTTCATGAAGGTTCTCCCCCGCGGCACGGGCCGCTGCCGCGAATCCCGCAATGGACGCAGCGTCAATAGTGCCCGATCGAACCGACCGTTCCTGACCGCCGCCGTGAAGTACGGGTTCCAAAGCAGCAGCACGAGTAGCGATCAGCGCACCGACGCCCATCGGAGCTCCAATTTTATGCCCAGAAATTGCCATAGTGGTAGCATCCGATGCCCGAAAGTCTACCGGCACAGTACCAAAAGCCTGCACCGCATCCGTATGCATCGGGACTCCATACTCGCTGGCAATAGCGGCAATCTCAGCGACCGGCTGAATCGTACCGACCTCGTTGTTCGCCCACATCACTGTCACCAGGGCAACAGCCTCGGGGTCTTGGGCAATCTCAGCTCGCACGGTGTCCGGGTCAACGCGCCCGGTAGCGTCAACGGATAGCCAAATGGCCACCGCGTCCTCGTTCTTCTCCAGCCATTCCACCGCTTCGCTCACCGCGTGGTGCTCCACCGAAGAAACCAGAATCTTACGGGCACGAGGGTTAGATGCCTGACGCTTCCAAAACAGTCCTTTGACTGCTAGATTATCTGCCTCTGTGCCCCCGGAGGTAAAAATGACTTCTGCGCTATCGCAGTGGGCAAGACGCGCGATATCTTCGCGTGCCGCTTCAACCGTCGCGCGAGCGCGGCGTCCGGCAGAGTGGAGGGAGGAAGGATTGCCTCCCACCCGCATTTGTTCCATGACAGCGTCCATTGCAGCGGGGAGGGTGCTGGTGGTGGCGGCGTGATCAAGGTAAATGCGTTCCATGAAATCATTTCTGTGTCGGCAGGTAGGCAAGGTGCAAAAGACCATTCTACGCCGGTCGCAGGATGCGATACACATGAGATGTAACACCGCGCAACTGGGCGATAAAGCCCGTGTCTTGCAGAGTGCGCAAGGGCAAGCTCACCCAGGATTTTACGGCGCGGTAGACTAGGGACGTGTTCAAAATTCTTTTCTATACTCCTGAGATTCCGGGCAACACGGGTAACGCAATTCGCCTGGCAGCTATTACCGGCGTGGAGCTTCATCTGGTTGAGCCTCTTGGCTTCAATTTTGAGTCAGCGCATCTGCGCCGGGCTGGTCTTGACTACCACGATTTGGCGGTAATGACCGTCCATAAGACCCTTGAGGACGCGTGGGAAGTCTTAGACCCCCGGCGCGTTTTTGCCTTCACCACAACGGCAACTACCAACTTCGCTGATGTTTCCTATCAGGAAGGGGACGTACTCATGTTCGGTCCTGAATCTGTGGGGCTACCTCTTGAGGTTCAGAGTGACCCGCATATCACTGAACGTGTCAAAATCCCCATGATTGAAGGCAGACGGTCTCTCAACCTTGCGAACTGCGCTTCGATTGCTGTTTTTGAGGCGTGGCGTCAGCACGGTTTCGCTGGCGGAACTCTGTAACGTTGACAAAAAATAATCTCACCCCAGTGACTTGCAGAAAGTCTCTAGGGTGAGATTTTTTTATGCACTGTTTTAGTGCCTAGGCGCGGCGCTTCTCGATTTCTTCGATGGCCTGCGGAATAACGGTGAAGAGGTCGCCCACGATGCCGAAGTCAGCAATTTCAAAGACAGGTGCGTCTGCATCCTTGTTGATTGCAACGATGGTCTTTGAGGCGTGCATACCTGTCTTTTGCTGCAGAGCACCCGAGATACCCACTGAGACATAGAGCTGGGGAGCTACAGTTTTACCGGTCTGCCCAACCTGAGTCTCATGGGGCAGCCAACCGGCATCGGTAACCGCGCGGGTTGAGCCGATAGCTGCATTGAGTGTGTCAGCCAGCGCCTCGATGGGGGTGATGTCGCCGTTGATTCCTCGACCGGCTGCTACAACGATAGCTGCTTCTTCCAGGCGCGGACGCTCGGTGCGTGCCCCGTGAGCCGTGGCGGTCATGCTCACGTCCTGGACGGTAGGAGCTTCCAGTTCAACGATTTCAGCTGCTCCTGGCTGGGCAGCAGTGATTTCAACCGAGTTGGGCTTAAGGGAGACCAGCGCGCGGTCGGTGCTCACGCGCACGGTGGTGTTGTAGGCACCGCCCAAAACATTCTTTGTAGCTACGGGGCCGGGTGCTACTGCAATTGCGTCGGTAATAACACCGGCTTCAAGACGAATACCTAACCGAGCCAGAACTTCGGTGCTTTCAATATCATTACTGGAGAGCACAATGTCAGCGGAGAAATCCTCTACCGCTGCCTGCGCTAGAGCAAGCCGTGATGAAGCGTCACGGCAAGGATCGCCAGAGCCTACATAAACTTTTTCAGCGCCTTCGGGGCGGTACGTGTCAGCGGCATTTTCTGCAGTCTGGTTGAAAGCCAGTACTGCAAAGTCGCCCAGAGAACGTGCCGCGGCAAACAGTTCGCGTTCGCTGGAGCTCAAACTGTCATTATTTGCTTCGTGAGTGCTAAGCACCAAAACATTAGTCATGTGAGTCAAAATCCTTAGATCAGGTTGCGAGAAGCCAGGAAGTCAGCAAGCTGAACACCGGCATCGCCATCGTCAGTAATAATTTCTCCTGCAGTGCGTTCTGCGCGTTCTTTAGCGTCTTCTACGAGCACCCATGAACCCGCGCGACCGATGGTTGAGGGGTCAAGGTCGAGATCATCTAGAGTGAAGGTGATGATGGGCTTTTTCTTTGCCGCCATAATCGCCTTGAAATTCGGGTAACGAGGAGTATTAATCTGGTCAGTCACCGAAGCGATGAAGGGAACTGGGGCGTGTAGCTCCTGCGAGATATCATCAAGGTCGCGGCGTGCGCTGACTTCTTGCTCACTCAGCTCAAGGCTGGCAACGTTGGTTAGCAGGGGCAGTTCTAACAGCTCTGCAAGCTGCGCGGGCACCAGCGATGTCTCACCGTCAGTGGATGCCATGCCGGTCAGTACCATATCGAAAGTGGCAGCATTAGTTTTTTGCCAGTGTTTGACGCCAGCTGCCAGCGCACGCGCGGTAGCTGCCGCGTCCGAACCCGCTAGAGCTTCATCTGATAGCAGCACCCCCTCGTCGGCTCCCAGCTGTAGTGCGCGGCGCAAGCCTTTGGATGCACTTGCAGGTCCCATAGCAAAAGCGACAACCTTGTGCTCCCCTTGGTGCTTTTCGGTGATCTGCAAGGCAGCTTCTACAGCGTACTCATCGAGTTCGCTCATGACCGATTCTTCGCGGTTGACAGTCAGTTCTTCAGCGTCAATGGTCTGATCAAATTGGGTGTCGGGTACGTACTTCACCAGTACCGCGATGGTGAGGTGATCCAGCGAAAGCTCAGCGCTCAATGGGGGTGTCCTTTTATCGTCAAGAGGTGATGGCCGCGGGTGTTAGTGCGCGGCTAGTAAGAAGCGTACAGGTATGCCCGGTGCGGGCATACCTGTACATTCTATCGTGCTATATCGACTTTAGGCAGGTTGGGTTTTACGATGCATCGGCTGAATTGCCGAGTGTTATTTCAACTTTTTCAACCGTATTACCGCGCAAAATACCGGCGGTTACGGTCTGCCCCGCGGCGGCTTGACGGACGCTTGCTGTCAGCTCGGTTGCTTCGGTGATGGGTCGCCCGTCAAAGCTGACGATAATATCGCCTTCACGCAAACCCGACTTTTCGGCGGCTTGCCCCGGTACGACAGCCTGAATGTAGGCACCGTCACCGAAGTTCTCGCTGGAGTCATTGTTGGCGGGTGAGGTTGATACTGAAGCTCCCAGGTAACCGTGGGTGGCTGCGCCGTTATCGATGATTTCTTGGGCTACGCGCTTGGCGTAGTTGATGGGTATGGCAAAGCCCACCCCGATATTGCCCGATGTAACGGTAGAGCTCTTATCGGCCGAGGCAATGGCAACGTTTACACCGATGACTTCACCGTTAGAGTTCACCAGAGCGCCACCGGAGTTGCCGGGGTTAACGGCAGCATCGGTTTGTAGCACGTTGAGCGAGATGATGCTGGTGGGGCGCTGCGACTGGGATTGTCCAGGCAGTTCGAAATGGAAAGGTGAAGCTTGGTTGGGCAGGGAGTTGCTAGTATCGCCCTCCGGTGCTTCGCTCGATGCTACTTCGATAGTGCGAGTGAGGGTCGAGATGATGCCGTCCGTTACCGTGTTTTCCAGACCCAGCGGAGCGCCAATAGCTACCGAGGTGTCACCAACGTTCAGTTCATCAGAGTTACCGATGGACGCCGGTGTGAGGTTTACCCCTGCCGGATCAATTTTAATAACGGCAAGGTCGCTGGTGGGGTCTGTTCCCACAATGGTTGCGCTTTTGACGGTTCCATCAGACAGCTTGACTTCAATGGTGGGTTTGGCGGCTTTACCGCCGAGGGTGACGACGTGGGTGTTAGTGAGAATATGGCCCCGGTCATCGAGTATGATTCCTGAACCTGAACCTGACTCGCTGGGGGTGGTGACGCCCAGGGTCACCACTGAGGGCGTCGCTTTTTCAGCGGCTGCGGTCACGGTCGTGACGGAGTCCGTGTTGTTGACAATTCGGGTGCTGCCTGAGGTTAAGGACGCTACGGGTGAGGTTTCCGAGGTGGCAAAAGTTGCGACTCCCCCGCCCACTCCGGCCCCGATCAAAGCCGCCAGGGCAGCGGTGCCAAGTACCACAGGGAGGTTGCTCTTGCGGCGCGCTGGCTCAGGCTGAAAACTTGCAGGTTGCTGGTGAGCTGGTTGTCCGTAGTGGGGGTTCCCCTGGTTCTGAGGGGTGGGACTCTGGTTCCAGTGATTGTCAGTCATAGCGTTCTTCCGCCTTCTTCTTCAAAAAATTTTCACCTTTTACTATCCTGCACTCTGCTGAAGCTACCATGAAATCTTTCTGAATATTAGCTGTGTACTGCGTACCGGTTCATTGTGCCCAATGCGAACTGTGTGTTGCTAAGGTTCTACATCGACGTGAGCACGCATACAATGGGGAACCAACAGCGTACTTTCTAGCACAAGCGAGGAACCTATGACATACACACCAGCTAACCGTAAGCTTTGGGCTGCGTTGGGCACCTTGGGCCTAGTCATGATTCCTACCCCGGCTTTTGCTGAAGCCCCCATGAACCTCGACGCCGGTGTGCGCGTCCTTGATACTACTCAGGCGCTCGGTAACACCACCTCACTGGATGCTGATATTGAGCAGCTCGCTACCGAGCACAAGGTCAATCTGTTTGTGGTGACTATTGATGCTTTTGAAAGTCCGTCTAATTCTCAGAGCTGGGTTCAGCAGTTTGGGCAGCTTAATAACTTGGGCACTAACGACGCGGTGCTGGTCGTAGCTACTAAAGACCGCCAAGCCTACTTCACGGCCGGTAGCACTTCGGTCTTGTCTAAGGCCCAGCAGGAGCGTATCTACTCTGACTATATTTTCCCGCGTCTCAAGCAGTCAGATTATGCGGGTGCGGCTCAGGCTGCTGCCGCCGGTATTGATGAGACTCTTTCTGGCGGTGGTGCCGCTAGCTCTTCGTCAGAGGGTTCTTCGTCGGATGGTTTATTGTTGCCCCTGCTGGGTTTGGGTGCTGCAGTTGTGGGCGGTGCGGCGTTGATGAGCCGTTCGTATCGCGCGCAGAAGGGGTCGTCTCAGCCCGGTGGGGCTACCGCTCAACAACCGCACCCCGGTGGCGCGCCGCTACCCCCTATCGAGCAACTACGTCAGCAAGCCGGCGCTCTCCTGATTCAGACGGACGACGCAATTGCTCACTCCAAGCAGGAAATCGAATTCGCTCGTGCCCAGTACGGAGAGCAGCAGGTAGCACTCTTCATTGCTGCTATTGCTGATGCTAAAGCCCATATGCAGCGTTCCTTCCAGTTGCAGAAACAACTCGACGACGATATTCCTGATACTGAGCAGGAACAGCGCGCATGGTTAGGCGAAATCATCGCGCGCTCCCAGGACGCCCAGAAGGTTCTTAATGAGCAGATCGAGAGCTTCTCGGCGCTACGCAAGCTCGAAGACAATGCCCCCGCCGCTATCGAGCATGCCCGTAAGACCATCGAGCAGGTCGAAGCGTCCTTCCCCGAGGCTGAGCAGACACTGGCGCAGTTGCGGGCAGATTACGCCCCCAGCGCCAGTGAAAAAGTCTCAGATAATATCTCCGAGGCACGCCACCGTCTTGACTTCGCCCGCAATTCACTGAGTGAAGCTAGCGCCCAGGTTGATACCAATCGCTCTGAGGCAATCGTTAAACTGCGAGCAGCTGAGGAAGCCGAGGACCAGGCGCAGGGTTTGCTCAGCGCTATCCGTCATCTGCGGGTAGAGCTTTCCCAAGCGCAGGAGTCTTTGAACCAGGCTCTGCTGATTGCTGCCCGAGATGTTGCCCAGGCTCAGGAGTACTCCCGTCACGGCGGTAACTCCGCTGAACTAGCGTCAGCTGCTGCCGGCGTTAACGCCGTACTCGATGAAATCCGCGCGGCCAGCGCTAACGGTAAGTCAGATCCTCTGGCTTTAAGTGAGCGTTTGCAGGCTGTACGCAGCGATCTTGATAAGGCACTGAACTCCGTACGTGCGGTCAATGATCAGCAGCGCGCTGCTCGAGAAAATCTGCACCATGCTCTCGTTTCTGCCCAGGCTCAGGTATCTACCGCCAGCGAGTATGTGTGGGCACGTCGAGGTGGTGTCCGTCAGGACGCACGCACCCGTCTTCGCGAGGCAGAACGCCACTTGCAAAGTGCTCAGGCTCTTCAGCAGTCAGACCCTATAGCTGCTCTCGCTCATGCTAATGATGCCATCCGTCTTGCAGGTGAAGCCCAGCGTATTGCCCAGCACGATGTTGATGACTTCAATTCCCGCGGTGGTTACGGTCGTGGACGCAACTCAGACTTCAATTCTGCGGTGCTCGGTGGTATCCTTCTCGGTTCGCTCTTCGGCAACGGAGGCGGCGGTGGCTTCGGTGGTGGAGGGTCCTTTGGGGGTGGCACCTTTGGTGGTGGCTTCGGTGGAGGCGGTTCCTTCGGCGGAGGCGGCTGGGGTTCTGGTGGCGGTGCCGGCGGTAATTTCTAATACTCACTCCACCTAATGATTCCGCGCAGAGCGCACACGAAATCTAAGTTTTAGGCTTTCTATTCAGAGACTACGACCACAAATAATGAGAAAATAAGTAAGACCCCAGTGAGAAGCACCAGCTCCTCACCTTTCCCCTAAGGAGAAAAATGGTTAAGCAGTCAATCTTCGGTCGTATCGCGCAGCTGACCCGCGCGAACATCAATGCTTTGTTGGACTCGGCAGAGGATCCTCAGAAGATGCTGGATCAGATGGTACGCGATTACACCAACAACATTGCTGAAGCTGAGCAGGCTGTTGCTCAGACCATTGGTAACCTTCGTATGCTTGAAGATGATCACGCTGAGGATTTGCGTGAGGCTCAGGAGTGGGGCTCAAAGGCACTGGCTGCATCCAACAAGGCAGATGAATTCCGTTCTTCAGGCGACACCGCTAACGCTGACAAGTTTGATAACCTTGCTAAGATTGCGCTGGGTCGTCAGATGCAGGCTGAGAATGAGGCGAAGGCTGTAGAGCCACAGATTGCCTCTCAAACTGAGGTCGTTGAGAAACTCAAGGACGGTCTCAACAAGATGCGTAGCAAGTTGGACGAGCTTTCCTCAAAGCGCGACGAGCTCAATGCTCGCCAGAAGTCAGCCTCAGCACAGCTGAAGGTCAATGACGCACTCAAGGCGTTCGATGTTATGGATCCCACCAGCGAAGTTTCACGTTTCGAGGAGAAGGTTCGCCGCGAAGAGGCACGTGTACGCGGTCAGCAGGAGCTGGCAGCATCCTCACTCGATGCCCAGTTCAATGACCTTGAAGAGCTCGGTAAACAGTCAGAGCTGGACGCACGTTTGGCAGCTCTCAAGGCAAAGAAAGCCTAGTACAAGTACCTCAGAGGTAAACCCGCAACACTTACAATACGCGAATATAAAAGAAGGGGCGTTCACCGTGTGAACGCCCCTTTTGTATGCTGTTTACAGCTTATGAGTAAGAGAGCTTCCCAGTTTTCTAACCGGTGGGCTGTTGCCCTAACTCCAACTGACGATGGATGCGATGAATCAGCATGTCGAGCGCCACCATGTTTTTGCCTTCAGGAATGATAATATCTGCGAGCCGTTTAGAGGGTTCGACGTGAAGCTCATGCATAGGCTTGACGGTTGTCAGGTACTGGCTCTGCACTGACTCAATAGTGCGTTCACGTTCAAGAACGTCACGACGCATACGGCGCAAAATGCGGACGTCCGCATCAGTATCAACAAAAATCTTGATGTCGCAGCGCTCCCGGATTTCAGGCTCAGCAAAAATAAGAATTCCCTCAACGATGATGATGGGCCGCGGTTCAACGGTGATCGTCTCATCTGAGCGGTTATGTACCGTGTAATCGTAGACGGGTGTTTCGATGGCAGCCCCTGCGATGAGAGCATCTAATTGCTCGGTCATGAGCTCATTATCGAAGGCCTCGGGCGCATCGTAGTTGAGCAGTTCTCGTTCTTCGTAGGTAAGCCCGTCATTTCGTTTGTAGTAGTTATCGTGGTAGACAACAGCTACGTGCCCTTCAAATGATTCTACGATTGCTTGGGTGAGCGTGGTCTTTCCTGACCCCGTTCCACCAGCGATTCCCATGACAAGCGGCTTCATAGCCCCTACCCTTCGCGGATTCCATTATTGCAAGATTCTATTGTGCCACGGGCTGCGACGCCTCTGCACCTCTATAGGAAGCTCACACCAAACAACCCCCTAACTATTCAAGCCCCATAAAAAGAAACCCACACACCCAAAAACCCTTAAACAAGAAAAGCCCCACCACCCAAACAACGAAACATAATTATCCAGTTTACCGGGAAACTTACAACCCAACATTAAACGAAAAAGGAGCCCGAGCCACAGCCCAAACTCCTCCATCAAACAAAAAACCCGCGGTGACCTACTCTCCCACACCCTAACAAGTGCAGTACCATCAGCGCAAAAAGCCTTAACTACTGGGTTCGGAATGGAACCAGGTATTTTACTCTCGCCAAAACCACGGAAA